>DASYMP010000117.1:0-10987 GCA_036009005.1 Thermoleophilaceae bacterium
CGACATCGCCGGCAGCGCCGACGACGACGTCACCGACGAGTAAGCCTCCCGGCGCCACGCCGCGGCGCCGCTCGGTGTCCAGTCAAAAAAGAGGGGCGCCCCGCACATTGGGACGCCCCTCTCGGTACTTGCTGGACGTGATCGGCGGCTCTACTGCGGCCGGCGGGACCAACCCCGGCCAGATATTCGCCGACGGTGTCACGGTTGGACTCCGCTAATCGATTGGTCCGCCGCGGGCACGCCCGCGACCTCCCACACGACGGGGTCCAGCTCCGGTCGTCTAGCGGCCGGACACCTCCAGGGTCCCAAGAATTCTGTCAGTCAAGTTCGGACCACCTCCTTTCCCTGGTCCGGTTATTGAAGCAGACGCGGAGGCCGTCGCGGGGGGGCGTGGGGTCACTTTCTCCCGCTGTGCGGGAGCAAACGTCCCCGGACCCCCGAGGGGGCAGATCGGACCCCGTCACCGCCGCCGCTACGGAGTGGTCGTCGTCGACGTCTCGGTCTGCTGCTGCTGCTGCTGCTCGAGCTCGTCGACGCGCTTGGTCAGGTCGTCCACGCTCGACTGGACGTCCTTCACGTTCGTGCGGGCCTTGTCGGCCGCGTCCTCCACGTCGTTAACGCGGTTCTCGAGCTTCCGCAGGTCGTCCGAGGTCGGGAGCTCGTCGATGCGCGACTCGAGGTCGTCGATCCGGTTGTTCAGGTCGCGCTGCACGCGCGTGAGCTCGCCGGCGCTGCGTGACTTCGCCGCGTCGTCGTTCTTGTTCGCCTCGATCAGCGCGAACACCCCGAGCGCCGTCGCGGCGATGGCCCAGACGGCGGTGACCGCGAGCCAGCGGCGCAGGCCGCGCACGTCCGCCAGCGTGGCGGCGCGGTCGTCCTCCACGTAGGGGGCGACGTCGCCGGGCCGCGGCGGCTCGGGCGTCGTCAAGCGGCCACCACGAGGTATTGCTCCCACGCGGCGGGGATCGTCGGCGCCGCGACGTGGATGAAGATCGCCGGGTTCGGCGCCTTCGGTGCACGCGCGGGGACCATGTTCGCCTGCCGCGGCAGGCGGTCGCCCTTGCGCCGGTTGCAGGGCGCGCAGCACGTCACGATGTTCTCCCAGGTCGAGGGTCCGCCCTTCGATCGCGGGATCACGTGGTCGACCGTGAGGTTGCCGCGCTCGTGCCCGCAGTACTGGCAGGTCCAGCGATCGCGCGCGAACACGGCGCGCCGGGTGATCTTGCGCCGGTGCGCGTCACGCGGGATCCGCACGTACGTGAGCAGCCGGATCACGACCGGCCGCGCCAGGGTGAGGCTCTCCGAGTGGAGCGACCAGTCGCTCTCCTCGAGGATCTCGGCGCGGTTCTTCAGGATCAGCACCGCGGCCCGCCGGACCGTGCAGACGTTGATCGGCTCGTACGACGCGTTCAGGACCAACACCCGGCCGGTGGACGTGCTGCGCTGCGCAGGCCGGCCGGCCCTGGGCAGCGCGAGCGTAGGGCCTGGTTCTACGTCACCCGGCTCGGTCGTGTAGGACACGCTCACCCGAACTGCCACGGTGCGATCAGTTTAGCCAGGGCGGCCGGCCGTACGAGCCGAGCACGCGCAGCTCGCCCACGTGCCCGGCGACCGCGTCCAGGGCCTCGTCCACGGGCGCGGCGCCCGCGGCGCCCTCCAGGTCGACGAAGAAGAAGTAGTGCCCGAGCCCGGTACGCCGGGGGCGCGACTCGATCCGTGTGAGGTTCACCCCGCGCCCGGCGAACTCGCTGAGCACGTCCACGAGCCAGCCCGGCGACTGGTCGCCACCGCCCCAGAAGACGAGCGACGTCTTCGGGTCCTCGCCCACCTCGCCCACCTCGCCCGCGCGTGCGAGCCAGACGAAGCGGGTCACGTTGTCGGGATGGTCCTCCACGTTCGCGGCCACGATCTCGCAGCCGTAGAGCTTGGCGGCCAGGCTCGAGCCGAGCGCGACGCTGCGGTCGTCGGAGCCGCAGACGGTGAGCACGGCGTCGGCCGTCGAGGGCGCGCTCACGATCTGTGCCTGTGGCAGGTGCTCGCGCAGGAAGCGCGCGCACTGCGCCGTTGCCTGCGGATGCGACACGACCCGCTCGACGCTGGACAGCGACAGCTCCGCGCGCGCCACCACGCAGTGATGGATCGGGTGGACGACCTCGGCGGCGATGCGCACGTCGAGTGCCTCCACCGCGAGTGTGTCGAGCGTCACCGCAACGCTTCCCTCGAGCGCGTTCTCGATCGGCACGATGGCGCGCTCGGCCGTGCCCTCCTGCACCGCCATGACCGCGTCGTAGATGGTGGGAACGGGCACCGCCTCGATGCCGGGCGGCGCCGACGCGCGCAGCGCCTCCTCGCTGTGGGTACCGGCCGGCCCGAGGTAGGCGACCCGCATCAGCCGCCCGCGGGCGTGCCTGCCATCGCGCTGTCGACCGCCTGCTGCTCCTCGGGCGAGAGCTCGTACTCGGGGTTGCCCTCACGCACCTGCTTCACGTACAGGCGCGCCTGGTCGCGATGCAGGATCGACGAGATCACGACGCCCGTCTGGCGCTCGTCGAGCAGCGCCACGGTGCTCGACTGCTGGCCGGAGAGCTCGTTCATCGCGTCGTAGCGCACGACCGAGGTGTGCGCGATGCAGCCGTCCATGCGGCGCTCCGTGCCGCTCACGCGCGACTCGAGCCCGGCGGCCACCTCCTCGACCCAGTCGCGCAACTGGACGAACGCATCCTGGAGCGACGCGGCGTGCGCGGCGAGATCGGTCGCCTCGCCGCGCAGGATCGTGCGCTGGTCGGCCCGCATCCGGCGCAGCTTCACGGTCAGGGCGATCACCCACAGGAGCGCCGCCAGCGCCACCCCGGCGGCGGCGAGCGCCACCAGGCCCTGAGTGGTGTTCAGGTCGTCCACGCCGCCAGGGTACCCGGACGGATCAGCGCGTGAAGATGACGATGAAGTCAGCCTCGTTGTTGTCCGTGACCTGCTCCCCCGGTACCGGCTGGACGCGCACCTTGATGGGCACGTTCTGGCCCGTCGGCGGCTGCCCGCTGAGCGGGATCGTCACGGACTTCGCCTCGCCCGCGGCGATCTCGGCGATCGTGTCCTCGAGCTTGACGGCGTCGGCGCCCTGGCCGGCCTGGACGGTCACGCGCACGTCGGTCTCGGTGCTCTCGCCCTGGTTCACCACCTGGACGTCGAACGCGGTGTCGCGCGTTAGCTGCACGGTCGCGTTCCCACCCGGGGTGAGCGCCACGCCGCCGAGCGAGACGGTGCCGAGCCCGTTGCCGTGGGTGCCCGGGGTCGCGTTGCCTCCGGAGCCGCGGATGCCGGCGATCTGGTCCGCCACGAAACCGGGGTCGAGCCAGGAGATGTCCTGCACGAACGTGAGCGCACCCGTGCTCGGTATCGGCGCCGTGACGTTCTGCTTGTCGAGCGCGTCCGTGAGCGCGACCTTGTAGCGATTCTTCAGCAGCACGTCGCTCGCGAGGAACACCTGCATCACCCCCGCGATCTGAGCGGTGCTGTTACGGCGCTCCTCCGTGGCGAGCGCGCCGAGCAGCTGCCGTGCCACCACGGCAAGGCCGTCGCGTCTCAGCTCGAGGCTCTCCAGGAAGTAGTCGTTCGCAGACGAGAGCTCGTCGGGAACGTTGAGGTTGTGGGCGCGGTCGGCGAGCGTCTCCGAGTCGGCCTTCAGCGTGTTCGCCTGGTTCTGCCTGTCGATCGACTGGTCGCTGCCGCTGGGCGACTTCAGGATCTCGAACAGCTGCTGGCTCTCGGCCTGCGAGAGCTTCACCAGCTCGTTGGCGTCGCGCACGTAGTCCTTCATCGCGCGCTCCTTGCGCGCGTCGAGGCAGCCGCGGAAGCCCACGATGAGCAGGATCAGGACGAGCAGGCCCCCGCCGATGGCTATGGTGCGGCGCACCATGAGCGTCTGGCGGTCGGTCGAAGGACCGCGCCGAGTGCGGCGAGGCGGGCGGCGTGCAGGCTCGTCCGGTTCGTCGAGAAAGGACAGGCGAATCGCTCCTAGCGCTGTGCGCGTCTCGTGCGCGCTTCGATTGGAGTATGAACGGGGGGCAGGACGCGCCCTCCGGAAACCGAACACGAGACTGGGATGAGAGGTTCCGAGACAGGCTTCACGGGGGAGCCCGGCACGCTGCCATTGGGCGGCTCGGACCCTACACAACCTCTCGGCGATGGTTCGGCCGCCCACCTAATCCTCGGGCGCTACCGCATGGAGCGCAGGCTTGGCGCCGGCGGCTTCGGCGTCGTCTGGCTCGCGTGGGACGAGAAGCTGGAGCGCGAGGTCGCCGTCAAGGTGATCCCGCGGGAGCGCGGCGTCGGAGAGCGCGTGGAGCGCGAGGCCAGGGCGGCCGCACGCCTGAATCACCCCGGGATCGTCGCCATCTACGAGCTGGCCTCGGACGAGCACGACGTGTACCTCGTCTCGGAGCTCGTTCGGGGGCGAACCCTTGCGGAGCTGACCCAGGCGGGCGCTCTCTCGGACCGCGACGTGGCCCGCATCGGCGCCGCGCTCTGCGAGGCGCTCGAGCACGCGCACGCGCGCGGGGTGATCCACCGCGACGTGAAGCCCGGGAACGTGATGGTGCTCGCCGAGCCGGCCGCGGGCGCCGGCTTCGCGAAGCTGGCCGACTTCGGCGTGGCGCACGTGGCCTCCGGCGACCCGCTCACACGCACCGGCGACGTGGTGGGCACGCTCGCCTACATGGCGCCCGAGCAGGCCGAGGGCGTGCGTGTGACATCCGCCTGCGACGTCTACTCGCTCGCGCTCACCCTCTACGAGGCCTGGACGGGTACGAATCCGGTGAAGGCGCAGGGCCCCGCGGCCACGGCGCGCCGCCTCGGGCGACCGCTTCCGTCACTGGCCGGCCTGCGGCGCGACCTGCCGCTCGAGCTGTGCGACGTCGTGGACGACGCGCTCGAGATCGACCCCGCTCGCCGTCCACTCCCGGCGAAGCTCAGGGAGGCGCTCCGCGCGGCCGAGTCCGAGCTCGGCGACGACGGCGGCCTCGTCGAGCCCGCCACGCTGCGGCGCGTGGGGCTCGCCACCACGGCGCAGCGGCGCTCCCTGCTCGGCCTCTGGGAGGGTGACGAGCCCGCCGGCGACGAGCGCACGCGCCTGCGCGTACCGGAGCGGGCCGCGGCCGGCATGGCTGGAGGCGGCCTGGTGCTCGGCTGCCTGCTCGGCCTCGGACCGGACCCGTCCTTCTCGCCGCTGGCGGCGGCCGCGATAGCCGCGGTCGCGATCGCGGTGCTGCCGCGCGTCGGCTGGCTGCTCGCCGTGATCGGGCTGTGCGGCTGGCTCGTCTCTCCCGAGGCGGATCGACAGGGGACGGCGCTGCTCGTGGCGGCGGCGGCCGCCCCAATCCCGTTCCTGCTCCCGCGCGCGGGTCTGCTCTGGTCCGTGCCGATCGCCGCGCCGCTGCTCGGCACGATCGCGCTCGCGCCGGCCTTCATCGGCGCCGCGGCACTCGCCTCGACGCCGGCCCGCAGAGCCGGTCTCGCCGCGGCCAGCCTCTGGTGGGTGCTGCTGGGTGAGGCGGCCACCGGGCACGCGCTTCTGTTCGGCTCCCCCGACGGGACGCTGCCGCGGGCGAACTGGCAGGGCTCGATCTCGGCCGCCGTGTCCGACGGCCTCGGCCCGCTCGTGACCAGCCCTGCGCTGGCCCCCGTCGTCGTCTGGGCCGCCGGGGCCGTGCTGCTCGCGCTGGTGGTGCGCGGCCGCTGGCTTGCGGTCGACCTGCTCGGTGCCGCGGCGTGCGCGGCCGCCCTGATCGCCGCCCATGTGGCCCTCGGCGACGCGCTCGCGGCGAACGTGGCGCTCGACCACGCCCGCGGCGGGATCGCGGGCAGCATCGCGGCCGCTCTCGTGCTGCTCGCGAGGTTCCATTTGGGGCCCGGGCGGGAACTCAGGGGCGGATCGCGGCTGGCGCGCCGCCCTCCGCGTGTGACGACGGCATAGGACTACTCTGCGAGGCGAATGAGCATGTTGCGCAACCTCGAGGCGAAGCTCGGCGGGCTGGTCGAGGGCGCTTTCGGCCGGGCCTTCCGGACGAGCGTCCAGCCGGTCGAGCTGGCGCACAAGCTGGCGAAGGAGATGGAGGACAACCAGATGGCCTCCGTCTCGCGCGTGTACGTGCCGAACCATTACCGCGTCTTCCTCTCGCCAAAGGACCGCGAGCAGTTCGCGAGCTACGAGCCCGCGCTGCGGAAGGAGCTGTCCGACTATCTCCTGGAGCACGCGCGCCAGGAGCAGTTCGCGCTGTCGACGCGCCCGCAGGTGGAGTTCGACACCGACGAGCGCCTCGATCTTGGCGAGTTCGGCATCCAGGCGCAGCTGCTGGCCGACCCCGAGGACGAGCAGCTGGACGAGGGCCCGGCCCCGCCCGCGCCATCCGCTGGCGACTTCGGTCACACGATGGTCTACTCGCCGAGCCGCGACGCGCGCAGAATCGAGCCCGCCTCCGACCGCCGTCAGGCGCTGCTCGTGGGTGGCGGCCGCCGCAACGTGCTCAGCGGCAGCCGGATCGTCCTCGGACGCAGCCGCGAGGCCGACATCGTGCTCCAGGACCCGAACGTGTCGCGGCGACACGCCGAGGTGCGGCGCGACGAGGCCGGCTGGCAGATCGTCGATCTCGGCTCCACCAACGGCATCAAGGTGAACGGCCGGCGCGTGGACAACCAGCCGCTCACGCCGGGCGACGAGATCACGATCGGCGTCACGGACCTGACCTTCGAGCTCGACTAGCGGATGGACGAGCCGCTAGCCGTAGCGCTGAAGTTCGGCTTCCTGGCCGTCCTCTACCTGTTCCTCATGTGGGTGGTCCGCAGCGCGATGCGCGACCTCGCGAGCTCCTCGGGTGGGGCCGCGGCCGCAGAGCCGGTGGAGGTGCCCGGGCCGAGCAGGCGCGACCGCGACCGCAGCCCGCCGCCGCGCTCCGGAGGACCCGCGCGCCTGCTCGTCGTTGCCGCGATGGGTCACGAGCCGGGTACGAGCTTCGACGTGGGTGACGAGCTGATCTTCGGCCGCGGCGACCGGGCGGACGTGCGTGTGGAGGACCCGTTCGCGTCGTCCGCCCACGCACGGATCTTCGACCGCGGCGGCTCCATGTACCTCGAGGACATGGGCTCGACGAACGGGACGTACCTGAACGGGCGCCAGGTGAAGTCCGCCGAGCGCCTGAACACGTCGGACACCATCCGGATCGGCGACAGCGAATACCGCTACGAGGAGTAGCCCGATGGCGCTCCGAATCGTCGAGGAGGCAGGCCGCACCGACGTGGGCCGCCAGCGCACCGCGAACGAGGACTCGCTCGTGATGAGGCCGCCGCTGTTCGCCGTGGCCGACGGCATGGGCGGGGCAAAGGCAGGCGAGGTGGCATCCGCCGTGGCGGTCGCGGCCGTCGAGGACGCCCGCGAGTCGGGCGAGCCGATCGAGGCGCAGCTCGCGGGCATCGTTCGTGACGCGAACAGGCGCATCTACGACCTCGCGGTGGCCGACGAGTCGCGGCGCGGCATGGGTACGACGCTCACGCTGGTGAAGGTGCACGACGGCGAGGTGAGCCTCGCGCACGTGGGCGACAGCCGCGCCTACCGGATGCGCGACGGCGAGCTCACGCAGCTCACGCGCGACCACTCGCTGGTGGCCGAGCTCGAGCGCAGCGGGCAGATCACGCCTGAGGCGGCGGAGCACCATCCGCAGCGCTCCATCATCACGCGCGCGCTCGGCCCGGAGCCGGACGTGGAGGTGGACACCTACACGCTCGCGAGCCGCGAGGACGACGTCTTCCTGATCTGCTCCGACGGCCTCACGTCGATGATCTCCGACGACGAGGTGGCCTCGATCCTGCGCTCTGCGAGCTCGCTCGACGAGGCGGCCGGTGCGCTGGTGCTCGCCGCGAACCAGAGCGGTGGCAAGGACAACATCACCGTGATCCTGTTCCGCCTGGGCGATGGTGATGCGGCGGCCGCGGAGGACGCGCCCGCGCAGCCGCTGCCGGGCGACGAGGAGACGATCGCCGGCCAGCTGCACGCCTCGGACCTCGAGGCCGCAGCGGCGGCACCGACGCTGGAGCCGCGCGGCCGGAGCGCGCCCGAGCCGACCGGCGCCGTGCCGCGTGCATCGGGGCGTCGCGCCGGCCGCTCGGCCCGCTCGCGCCGGCCGCGCGCGTTCCTCCGTGCGCTCGTCGGCCTCGTCGTGCTCGCGGCGCTCGTCGCGGGGCTCTACGCGCTGAGCCGGCAGGTCTACTTCGTCGGCACGAACGACGCCGGCCTCGTGACGGTCTACCGGGGCATCCCGTACGAGCTGCCGCTCGGGGTCGACCTCTACGACGAGGACTACGCGAGCGCCATGCCCGCGAGGGCGATCCCGGCCACTCGCCGCGCCCGCGTGCTCGACCACGAGTGGCGCAGCCGCAAGGACGCGGTCGGCCTCGTTCGCGCGCTCGAACGGGGCCAGTTGGACACCGGAGGCGGCTGATGTCGGCACGCACCCGTGAACTGTTCGGGCTCCTGCCCGTGTCACTCCTGGTGGCGGCCGGCTTCGCCGCCGTGATCTCCACGCGCAGCGAGAACGTCTCGGACGCCACGCTCACCTACGGCGCGTTCTTCCTCGGGCTGTGCGTGCTCGCACACCTCTTCATCCGCGCCCGCCTGCCGAACGCCGACCCGTACATGTTCCCCCTGGCGAGCGTGCTCGCCGGCATCGGCCTCGTGCTGATCTATCGCATCGACCCGGAGCTGGCTCGTGAGCAGGCGCAGTGGTTCGTGTTCGGCCTCGCCCTGTTCTGCATCACGATCGTGCTGGTCGAGGACCACCACGTGCTCGAGCGCTACCGCTACACGATCGCCGCAGCGAGCATCGCGCTCCTGATGATGCCGCGCCTCCCGGGCATCGGCGCGCAGGTGAACGGCGCGTACCTGGCGATCAGGGTCGGTCCGATCCAGTTCCAGCCCGCCGAGTTCGCGAAGCTCGGGATCATCATCTTCCTCGCGAGCTACCTGCGCGAGACGGGCGACATCCTGGTGCGGCCGCGGCTGCGGCCGCTGCCCTACCAGCGCCAGCTCGTCCTGTGGGGGATACCGGCGCTCCTGACGCTCCTCGGCGTCGCGGTGCTCGGGCTCGGCCCGGCGGGGTCGGTGCTGCTCGGCGTGTTCCTGTTCTCGTTCGCCGCAGTCGTGCGCGACCGGCCCTCGCCGAAGCACTTCGGCCCGCTACTGCTCGTGTGGGGCCTCGCGATGCTGATGCTGATCGTCATCCGCGACCTCGGCAGCTCGCTGATGTTCTTCGGCGGCTTCCTCACGCTGCTGTGGGTGGCCACCGCGCGGCTGTCACTGATCGGCGTGGGCTCCACGATGTTCTTCGGCGGCGCGTTCTACCTCTCGCAGAGCGTGGCGCACGTCAAGGAGCGCGTGGACGTCTGGCTCGACCCGTTCGCGAAGGGCGTGGTGAACGACGAGGGCTACCAGCTCGCTCAGTCGCTGTTCGCCCAAGCGGACGGCGGGCTGTTCGGCCAGGGCTTCGGTCAGGCGCTGCTCAACCTCCCCGGTGGCGGGACGATCCTGCCCGCCGCGCACACCGACCTGATCTACGCCGTGCTCGCCAACGAGGCCGGGCTGTTCGGCGCCGCGGGCCTGATCGGCGTCTACCTCCTGCTGGTCTATCGCGGGCTCCGCGCCGCCCTCTCCGCGGCCGACGGCTTCTCGAAGCTGCTCGCCACCGGGCTCACCGCGGTGCTGGCGATCCAGGTGTTCGTGATCGTCGGCGGGGTCACCCGCGTGATTCCGCTCACCGGCGTCACGCTGCCGTTCGTCTCCTACGGCGGCAGCTCGATCGTCGCGAACCTCGTGCTGCTCGCGCTGCTCCTCGTGGTCTCGGACCACGCGCGCTCCGAGGCCCGCCGCCGCGGGGGACTGGTGTGAGCGCGTGAACCGCCAGATCGTGCACCTGTTCGGCGTGTTCACGTTCCTGTTCGCGGTGCTGGTCGTCTTCACCTCGCGCTGGACCGTCTTCGAGGCGAACTCGCTGACCGACAACCAGTACAACCGCCGCCCGCTGATCGAGGAACAGCGCATCCCTCGCGGGTTGATCTTCGCGTCCGACGGGAAGACGGTGCTCGCTCAGAACCGGCGCCACGGTCGCGGCGAGGACCGCACCTACTCGCGCAGCTATCCGAAGGGCGGCCTGTTCGCGCACCCGCTCGGGTTCTCGTACATCCGCAACGGCCGCCGCGGGCTCGAGCAGAGCCGCAACGACGCCCTCGTCGGCAGGGAGAACGAGTTCCAGTCGATCCTGTCCGGCCTCGAGAGCGCGCGGGACGAGGGCAACGACGTCGTCACGAACCTCGACGTGCGCGGCACCCAGGCCGCCGAGGCCGCGCTCGCCGGCCGCAAGGGCGCCGTGGTCGCGATCGAGCCGAAGACCGGCAAGGTGCGCGTGATGGTGTCGGTGCCCGAGTACGACCCGAACTCGATCCCGTCGCAGATCCGCCGGCTGAACAACGACCGCACGAACCAGCCGCTCCTCAACCGCACGACCCAGGAGCTCTACCCGCCGGGCTCGACGTTCAAGGTCGTGACCGCCACGGCGGCCCTGGACAGTGGCAAGATCACGCCCGACACTGTCATCGACGCCTCATCGCCGAAGACGATCAGCGGCGTGCCGCTCGAGAACGCCGGCGGCGAGCAGTTCGGCTCGATCTCCGCCACGGACGCGCTCACCCACTCGGTGAACACGTACTGGGCGCAGGTGGGCGAGCGCATCGGCCGCGACACGCTCGTGGAGTACATGCGCCGCTTCGGCTTCTACGAGGACCCGAAGCTCGACTACCCGGCCTCCCAGATGATCCCGAGCGGGGTCATCAGCGGGAAGGGCGCCTTCGTGGACGACGGCTTCGACGTGGGCCGCGTGGCGATCGGGCAGGGCGGGCTCGAGGGAGAGGTGCGCGCCGGGCCGCTCCAGATGGCGGAGGTGGCCGCCGC
>DASYMP010000118.1:0-2572 GCA_036009005.1 Thermoleophilaceae bacterium
CAAGAAAGCGACCGGGGAGCGCGCGGCGTGGTTCCGCGACAGCGAGGGGAACATGCTCGGCATCGGTCAGCTTGTGAAAGAGCCGCGCGGCTAGGATCGCCCCATGCCCGATCGCCTCTACTTCACGAACGACGACGACGCCAACGAGCTGATCGCGTCAGACCCGTTCGCCCTGCTGGTGGGCTTCGTGCTCGACCAGCAGATCACCGTGCAGCATGCGTTCGCCGGTCCGCTGACGCTGAAGCGGCGGCTCGGCAAGCTCGACGCCGCCACGCTCGCCGGCGCCGACCTCGAGCCGGTGTTCCGCGAGAAGCCGGCCGTCCACCGCTACCCCGGCTCGATGGCCAAGCGCGTTCACGACCTCGCAGTTCACGTGCGCGACACCTATGACGGCGACGCCGCCCGCGTCTGGACCGACGCAACCACGCCGGACGAGCTCAAGGCCAACCTCGCCGCCCTGCCCGGCTTCGGCGAGATGAAGGTCAAGGCGATCGGATCGGTGCTCGCGCAGCGCTTCGGCGTGAAGCAGGCCGAGCCCCTGATCCCGTGGCACCCGAACCTCGGCGACGTGGACTCGACAGACGCGCTCCTCGAGTACCAGGCGAAGAAGCGCGAGCACAAGGCGGAGTGGAAGAAGGCCCAGGCGAGCGCCTAGTCCCGACGGGGTGGGGGTACGGCTAGGCGCGCAGCCAGCGCAGCATGTGCGGATAGGCGTCGGGCGTGGTCAACCCGGCCTCCACGAGTAGGTGCAACCCGATCGGCACGCCGAGGCGGAAGTTGCTCAGAAGGCCTGCCGAATGGCCGTGGTAGCCGCCCTCGTGGAAGACCAGCGCAGGGTCGATCCCGATCTCTACCGCCACGGCGTACGACCACGGGATGGCGGCCCACTCGAGCGTGGCGGTGTCGATTCCCGGAACGTCGTCGAGGGAGCCGCTCATCGACGGCCTCACGGAGGGCGGCGCCATCGCGATGTGCCCAGCCTCGTGAAGCAGATCGCCGGGGTACTCGAGCCGCGCCTCGTCCACGAGCAGTCCACCGCCCGAGATCGCGAGGCCCGGCAGGAAGCTGTCCGGGAGCTCCGCGGCGCTCACCGGGATGCCTATCCCGCGGAGGAAGGACGCGATGCGGGCGGCTTCAGGCGAGCGAGGCCACCGCCTCGTCGACGGGCGTGTCGCCCGCCACGACCACGAACGTCGCGCCGATCGTCCCCGGATCGCCCAGCGCCGCCGCCAGCACGCGCGCCACGTCCTCGCGCGGCACGTCGCCACGCACGCTCATGTCCGTCGTGACCGTGACCCGTCCCGTTCCGGGCGAGTCCGTCAGCGACCCCGGCCTCACGATCGTCCAGTCGAGCCCACTCTCCGCAAGTCGCTCGTCGGCTTCCGCCTTCGCCTCGAGGTACGGCCGCATCTGCTCCGGACCGGCAGCTGGATTGTCCGCACCGATCGAGCTGACGATCACGTAGCGCCGCACCCCGGTCCGCCGGCAGGCGTCGATCAGCTTCAGAGCGCCGCCCAGGTCCACGGTCCTCTTGCGTTCGGGACCGGATCCGGGCCCGGCGCCCGCCGCGAACACCACGGCGTCGGCGCCGCTCACGTAGTGCGAGAGGTCGTCCTCCTGCTCGAGGTCGCACAGCACGGGCTCGGCCCCGGCCTCGCGCACGTCCGAGTCCTGGTCGCGGTGGCGGATCAGGGCGCGAACGCGATGGCCCGAGTCCGCGAGCACCCGCTCGAGGTGCAGTGCGATCTTCCCGTGCCCGCCGGCAATCACGACCTCCATCGCACGGAAGCTATCCGAACTGGACGCAGCAGCCACAATTGAACTCACATGCCGCAACTGGAGATCACACAGCGCCAGTCGATCCTGCTCCGACGGGTGATCGAGAGCCACGTGCAGCTCGGCCAGCCGGTCGGGTCGAAGTGGCTCGCCGAGCACACGGAGATGCCGTGGGGGCCGTCGACCATCCGTGCCGAGCTCGCGCGCCTGGAGGAGCTCGGCCTGCTCCGCCACCCGCACACCTCGGCCGGCCGCGTGCCCACCGACCGCGGCTACCGCGAGTACGTGGACGCCCTGCTCGAGTCCGGCGAGCTGCCCGTGGGCGCGGACCCCCTCGACCTGAGCCTGATGCGGCGCGAGGTGGACGAGGCGATGCGCACCACCACCGAGCAGCTCTCCCAGGTAACGAACCTGCTTGCGATCGTCTCCGCGCCGCCGATCGCGACCACCACGATTCGCCACATCGAAGTGCTCCTGCTGCAGCCGCAGGTGGCGATGGTCGTGGTGATCACGTCCACGGGTGGCGTGACCAAGCGGGTGATCGGCTACGAGCGGCCCGTCGACCCGGGGCTCGTGAAGTGGGCCGGCAGTTACCTGAACGAGGTGCTGACCGGCATGGGCCTCGGCGCGCGGATGCTCCACATCAAGCTCTTCTCGCCCGACCTCGGCGAGGCTGAGCGCGGCTTCCTCGAGACCCTCTCGCCCGCACTGACCGAGCTCGAGGCGACCGCCGAGGACACCCTCTACGTCGGCGGCGCCCAGCGGCTGCTCTCCGAGGACAGGCTGCAGGAGCTCT
>DASYMP010000119.1:0-23962 GCA_036009005.1 Thermoleophilaceae bacterium
GGTCATGTTCATGTCGGGGGGCAGCCGCGGGATCGGCCTGGCCATCGCGGCGCGCTGCGCGCAGGACGGCGTGAAGGTGGCGCTGATGGCGAAGACCGCGGAGCCGCACCCGAGGCTTCCCGGCACGATCTACGAGGCGGCGGAGGAGATCGAGGCCGCGGGCGGCGAGGCGCTGCCGATCGTGGGCGACATCCGCGATGCCGACGCCGTGGAGGCCGCGGTCGCGCAGACCGTCGAGCGCTTCGGCGGGATCGACCTCGTGGTGAACAACGCCAGCGCGATCAACCTCGCTCCCATGCGCGACCTCGAGGTGAAGCGCTTCGACCTGATGCAGCAGATCAACGCCCGCGGCACGTTCGTGGTCACGCGCGCCTGCCTGCCGCACCTGCGTGAGTCGGACCACGCGCAGGTGCTGACGCTGTCGCCGCCGCTGTCGATCGACCGGCGCTGGCTCGCGGGCCACAGCGCCTACACGCTCTCGAAGATGGGCATGACGATGATCACGCTCGGCGTGGCGGCCGACGAGGCCGAGGCCGGCATCGGCGCGAACTGCCTGTGGCCGCGGACGATCATCGCCACGGCGGCCGTGCAGAACCTGCTCGGCGGCGACGAGGCGATGGCCCGCTCGCGCGTGCCCGCGATCGTGGCCGACGCCGCCCACGAGATCCTGAAGCGCGACCCGCGCGAGTGCACCGGCAACACCTTCATCGACGACGAGGTGCTCGCCGAGGCCGGAGTCGTGGACCTCGACAGGTACGCGGGCACGCCCGACGCGGAGATCGCGCTGGACGTGTTCGTGGACGGCTGGCCCGAGCCGGCGCCGGCCGGCTAGTCGACGGCCACGCGGATGCCGAGCGCCACCAGCACGGCGCCGGTGAGAGCGTCGAGCACGCGGCGCAGGCGCGAGCCGCGGAACGTGGCGACCGCACGGTCGAGCAGCCACGCGTAGGTCGACAGCCAGACGATGCCGAGCGCGATGTGCACCCCGGCCAGCGCCACCGACAGCGCCAGGACCGGGTCCCCGGGCTTGATGAACTGCGGCAGGAAGGTCGTGTAGAAGAGTGCGATCTTCGGGTTGAAGAGGTTCGTGACGAGCCCCTGGCGGAACGGGGAGCGCGCCGGTCGCGTGGCCCCGGCGAGCGGATCGGACTGGTGGTTGCGGCGCGCCGCGACGAGGCTCTGCACCCCGAGCCAGACGAGGTACGCGGCCCCGGCGAGGCGGAGCGCGTCATAGGCCGTCTCCGAGGCCGCGAGCACCGCGGCGACGCCCGCTGCCGAGGCGACCGCCCAGACCATGCAGCCCGCAGCGATCCCGAGCGTCGTGGCGAACGCGTCGCGCCGGCCGCCCATGAACACGCTCCGGGAGACCATGGCCGTATCGGCGCCCGGCGTGATCGTCAGAAGCGCGATCACTCCGAGGAATACGAGCGGGTCGCGCACAAATTCACCCTAACGTGTCGATTTTGCGCGGGCTCGTTCGACGTCCTTGCAAAACCCTCCAAAGGAGCGACGCAATGCGAGTGATGCTTTTTGTCCCGGCAGATGAGAACAGCGAGGCCGGCGTGATGCCGGACGCGAGCCTGCTCACCGAGATGGGCAACTTCAACGAGGAGCTCGTCAAGGCCGGCGTGATGCTGGCGGGCGAGGGCCTGCACCCCTCGTCGAAGGGCGCACGGGTCCGCTTCGACGGCGACGAGCGGACCGTGATCGACGGCCCGTTCACGGAGTCCAAGGAGCTGGTCGCGGGATTCTGGCTGTGGCAGGTCCGCGACATGGACGAGGCGATCGAGTGGATCAAGCGCGCTCCGTTCGGTGGCGGCACCCAGATCGAGCTGCGGCCGGTCTTCGAGGCCGAGGACTTCGGCGAGGCGTTCACGCCCGAGGCGCGCGAGCAGGAGGAGCGGCTGCGCCGCGAGATGGAGGAGCGCTCGTAGCACCCGCCCGCGATCCGCGCCGGGCCGTCGAGGCCGTCTGGCGCATCGAGTCGGCGCGGCTGATCGCGGCGCTGACGCGGATCGTGCGCGATCTGGGGCTGGCCGAGGAGCTCGCCCAGGACGCACTCGTGGCGGCGCTCGAGCAGTGGCCGGAGTCGGGCGTCCCGGACAACCCCGGCGCCTGGCTCATGGCCACCTCGAAGCACCGGGCGATCGACCTGCTGCGGCGCGGCGCCACGCTCGAGCGCAAGCAGGAGGAGCTTGCCCGCGAGCTGGAGCTCGAGCGCGACCGCGGCGGGATCGACCTGGACGCGGCGTTGGACGACTACGTGGGCGACGACCTGCTGCGGCTGATCTTCCTGACCTGCCATCCGGTGCTGGCGAAGGAGGCGCGCACCGCGCTGACGCTGCGGTTGCTCGGCGGCCTCACGACCGACGAGATCGCCCGCGCGTTCCTGGCGGCCGAGCCCACGGTGGCCCAGCGGATCGTGCGCGCGAAGCGCACGCTGGCCGCGGCGCAGGTGCCGTTCGAGCTGCCGCCGCGCGACGAGCTGGACGCCCGGCTCGGTTCGGTCCTCGAGGTGATCTACCTGATCTTCAACGAGGGCTACGCCGCCACGGCGGGCGACGACTTGCTGCGCCCCGGGCTGATGGAGGAGGCGCTGCGCCTCGGCCGCATCCTGGCCGGGCTGGTACCGGACGCGCCCGAGGTGCACGGGCTCGTGGCGCTGATGGAGATCCAGGCCTCGCGCGCCCGCGCGCGGCTTGGCCCGACCGGGGAGCCCGTGCTTCTGCTCGACCAGGACCGGGCGCTCTGGGACCGGCTCCTGATCCGGCGCGGGCTCGACGCGCTCGAACGCGCCGGGAGGCTTAGCCGTACGCTCGGCCCGTACACCCTCCAGGCCGCGATCGCCGCCTGCCACGCGCGCGCGCACACCGGTACCGAGACGAACTGGAACAGGATCGTCGCGCTCTACGACGCGCTCGCCGAGCTGACCCGGTCGCCCGTCGTCGAGCTGAACCGCGCGATGGCGATCGCGATGGCGTCGGGTCCGGCGGACGGGCTCGCGATCGTGGACGAGCTCGTGGCGAACGGCGCGCTCGACGGCTACCACCTGCTCCCGGCCGTCCGGGGCGACCTGCTCGAGAAGCTCGGCCGCGATGCCGAGGCGCGCGCAGAGTTCGAGCTCGCCGCGTCGATGACGCGCAACACGCGCGAGCGCGGGCTGCTGCTCAGCCGAGCCGCAGCTCCGCGAACACCTTGCGCACCACGCGGGGCGCCCGGCCGTAGACGGTCATGACCGTCGGCGCGCCGTCGCGCGCGTCGAGCGTGATGACGATCCGCTGGGACTCGTGGACAGCGAGTGCAGCCAAGCCGATCGGGAACGCGAAGATCGCGACGAACGGCACCCAGGCGGGGCGCCCGCGGCGCTCGAAGACGAGCTCGGTGTCCGAGCTCGCCTGCAGCTCGTAGCCGAACCTGTGGAGTCCCGGCGCAAGGTTCTCGAGCACGCCCTTGTGGATCCGCGCGGCCGACGCGTCGAGCTCGATGCGGTCGCTGAACGGCCATAGGCCCGGCGGGCCGACCCCGCTCTGCCTGCGTGCGGGCACGCGCGGCTCGCGCGGGACGTCGCTCACGAGCGCGTCGAGCTGCTCGACCGTGCGCGCCTCGTACGCCTCCCCCACACGCCGCTCGAACTCGTCGAGCGAGAGCCGCCCCCGCGAGCAGTGAAGCGACAACTGCTCGACGGTCCTTGCTCGCTCGGCGTCTGAGGCCAGCATCCTGGCGCGCCAGTGTCTCACGCCCCGAGCCGGGTAGCTTGGGACGATGGCTCAGGTTCCCCATCTAACGCTCAACGACGGCCACGAGATCCCGCAGCTCGGCTTCGGCGTCTTCCAGATCGATCCGAGCGAGGCCGTCGAGGCGATCGGCCTCGCGCTCGAGGTGGGCTACCGCCACATCGACACGGCCGAGATGTACGGCAACGAACGCGAGGTGGGCGAGGCGATCCGCGCCTCCGGCCTGGACCGCTCCGAGGTCTTCGTGACGAGCAAGCTGAACAACGACGCTCACCGGCCGGACGACGCGCGACGGGCGTTCGACAGGACGCTCGAGGAGCTCGGCTTCGACCACGTGGACCTGTTCCTGATCCACTGGCCGCTGCCGACCCGCTACGACGGCGACTTCGTCTCCACCTGGCGTGTCATGGAGGAGTTCAGGGCCGACGGCCGCGCGCGCTCGATCGGCGTCTCGAACTTCGAGGTGGAGCACCTGGAGCGCCTCGCGGTCGAGACGGACGTGGTGCCTGCGGTCGACCAGATCGAGCTCCATCCCTACTTCACGAACCGCGAGGTGGAGGCCTATCTGAGGGAGCACGGGATCGCGACCGAGGCCTGGGCGCCGATCGCGCAGGGCAAGGTCCTCGACGACCCGGTCATCGGCGAGATCGCGGAGAAGCTCGGCCGCACGCCGGCGCAGGTCGTGCTCCGCTGGCAGATCCAGCGCGGCCGGATCGTCTTCCCGAAGTCCGTGACGCCCGAGCGCGTGCGCGAGAACTTCGACCTGTTCGACTTCGAGCTCGAGCCCGGCGACGCGGAGGCGATCGACGCGCTCGACCGCGGCGAGGCCGGCCGCGACGGCCCGCATCCGAGCCACTTCGCCGGCTAGCGGTGGCGGCGGTACATCTCGAGCACGTACCGGACCGAGGGGCGGTCGCCGTGTGCCGTGTTGAAGTCGAGCCAGGCGTCCGGCATGCGCGATGGGCGCCAGGGCGTCTGCGGCGGTAGCGCGATCGGGTAGAGCAGTGAGGCGGCGGCGATGTCGGCGACGCTGAAGCCGTCCCCGGCCAGGTACTCGCGCCCCTCGAGCTCGGCATCGAGCCGGTCGAGCGCTGCCACGACCTTCTCCTCGGCACGCTGGGCGCGCTCGGGGTCGTCCGTCGCGAAGCGCAGGTTGAGGAAGACCTTGAGGACCCGCTTGGAGACCCCTGACAGCGAGTCGAGCCCCCACTGCACCTGGTGAGCGGCCAGCTCCGCCAGGAGCTCGGGATCGCTCGTCAGGTGGTGGTACACGAGCCTCCGCGTGTACGGCCCGAGCTGCTCGTCGAAGAAATCCTCGAGCTCGAGGGCGCGGCGCCGCTCGCCGGGGTCCGCCGGGTACAGCGCCGGCTCGGGGAAGCGCTCCTCGAGCCGCCGGATGATCTCGGTCGAATCCCCGATCCCCTCGCCGTCCATGACGAGCACCGGCACGGTCTGGTGCTCGCCGCGCGTGAGCAGCCAGGTGACGAGCGGGTGGGTGCCGCCTGGCGGCCAGCGGCGCGTGTGCGGAACGCGCTTGTGGTCGAGCGCCCAGCGCGCCTTCTCGCTGTAGTGCGAAACCGGCACGTGGACGAGGGTGAGCCGCGTCACGGAAGCGGGACACTATTCCTTTTTGTAGTCATATCTATGTTGACTAAATGGTCATCTTCGATATGACCAGATAGTATGTAGCGGGTATGACCCTGTTCAACCCGTTCACGTATGACGACCCACTTCCGCCGGAGGAGCTCATCGACCGCGAGGCGGAGACCGAGACGCTCCTACGGCTGGCGGAGGGCGGGCACAACACGCGCCTTCAGGCTCCTCGGCGCTACGGGAAGACGACCCTGCTCGGAAACGTGCGGGCGGAGGCGGAGAAGATCGGAATGCACACCGTCTACGTCGACTTCTACCGCGCGATCACCCTCGCCGAGGTCGCGCGCCGGATTGAGGAGGCCTACCTGGCCGGGCTTGCCGGTCCTGCCCGCCGCGCGGTCTCAGCCATCGCGCGTCGCTGGCGCGGGAAGATCACGGTCGCGCCGGGCGGCGTCGGCGGGGAGCTCGAGCCGGTGAGGAGCAGCGAGCAGCAACGTCTGTCGGACATGCTGGACCTGCCCAAGGCGGTCTTCCAAAAGACGGGGCAGCGCACGCTCGTCGTGTTCGACGAGTTCCAGGACCTTCTCCACATGAAGTCGGAGGTCGACGGCCTTCTGCGCTCGAAGATCCAGTTCCACCGCGAGGAGGCGAGCTACATCTTCGCCGGCTCCGAGCCCGGCATGCTGAATGCGCTGTTCGGTGATCGAAGGCGACCGCTCTTCGACCAGGCGAGGCCGATCCCGCTGGACCCGCTCACAGACCCCGACCTCGTGGAGTACATCGGCGCCCGCTTCGAGGCGTCGGGGCGCGATCCCGGGGTGGCCCTCGACGCCCTGCTCGATCTCGTACGAGGACACCCGCAACGAGCCATGCTGTGTGCCCACCACCTCTGGGAGCAGACGGACCGTGGCGCCGTGGCGGACCTGGAGAGCTTCGAGCAGGCGCTTGCCGAAATCGACCGTGAGACGCGTCCGGCATTCGAGCAGCTATGGCAGGGCCTGGCGGATAAGCCCAACCAGCGCAAGGTGCTCGCGGCGATCGCGAACAGCGACGAGACCCTCTACAACCGCCGGACGCTCACGGCCTATGGGCTCGAGAAGGGGTCCGCGGAGCGCGCCGCCACTGCCCTCGTCAGCCGAGGCGAGCTGCAACGCGCCGAGCGCGGCTTCGCCATCGTCGATCCGCTGCTCGAGCGCTGGCTCCGCCAGACCCAGCGCTGAAGCGGACGACGGGCCTCGAACCCGCGACCTTTGGCTTGGGAAGCCAACGCTCTACCAACTGAGCTACGTCCGCGCCGGGGCGATTCTAGTGCCCATCTATGGTTCGTATTCGCCATGCGGAGAGTGCTCTCCCCCGTTCCGATCGCCGTGATCTGCGTGCTCGTCGCGCTCGTTGCGCTGCTCGCGTACGGGCTTGCTCAGAACCAGCCGAACCGCGCTGTGGACGATGCGCTCGCGCACGGTGAGCGCGACCAGGCGCCGGAGCTCGCGCTGCCGAAGCTCGACGGCTCCGGAGACGCCGCGCTCGCCGATTACCGCGGCAAGGTCGTGGTGCTCAACTTCTGGGCGTCGTGGTGTGACCCGTGCAAGGACGAGTCGCCGCTGCTCGAGCGCTGGCACAGGCGCATGGAGAGCCGCGGCGGCCTCGTGCTCGGCGTGGACATGCTCGACCTCACGCACCGGGCGCAGAGCTTCATCGACGAGTTCGACCTGACCTACCCGCAGCTGAAGGACAAGGACGGCAAGGGGCTCGACAAGTTCGGCGTGGCGCAGTACCCCGAGACGTTCGTGATCGACCGCCAGGGCCGCATCGCCGCGGTGCGCCGCGGGCCGGTGGACGAGGAGTTCATGCGCACGGCCGTGGCACCGCTCCTGGAGCCCTCGTGAGGCGCGCGGCGCTCGCGCTCGTGGCGCTGATGCTCGCCGTGCCGGCCACCGCAGCCGCACGCGATTGCCCGCAGACGTCGCTCGGCGACATCGAGGACGAGGTGATGTGCCCCGTCTGCAAGACGTCGCTGGAGCTGGCGAGCGAAGCGCCCCAGGCGCAGGACGAACGCGCTTATATCCAGCGGCTCGTGCAGAGGTGCAGGTCGAAGGACGAGGTGAAGCAGGCGCTCGTGGCCGAGTTCGGCGACAACGTGCTCGCCCTCCCCGGCGACCAGGGCGGCCGCGACCTCGGCGACGTGCTCATCTACGTGATCCCCGCGCTCGGCATCCTGCTCGGCGCGGGTGGGATCGCGTTCGCCGTGGTGCGCTGGCGGCGGGGCACGCGCGCGGGCGATCAGCGGCGCGGCTCGGCCCTCGCGGGCGCCGACGGCACGCGATTGGACGACGACATGGAGCGCTACGACCTGTGATCGCCGCCGCCGGCGTCGACGCGACCGTCTTCGCCGCGTTCGGCGTCGGCTTCATCTCGTTCATATCGCCCTGCGTGCTCCCGCTCGTGCCCGGCTACCTCTCGACGATCTCGGGTGTCTCGTTCTCGGACATCCAGGAGGGGCGCGGCCGCACCCAGGTGCTCGGCCCCGCGCTGCTGTTCTGCCTCGCGTTCACGGTCATGTTCGTGGCGCTCGGGATGTCGGCCACGGGGCTCGGCCAGACGCTGTCCGACCACCGGGCGGTGCTGCGGCAGATCTCGGGCGTCGTGATCGGCCTGCTCGGCGTGTTCTTCATCGCCACGCTGTTCGTGCCGAAGCTGAACCGCGAGTGGCGGCCCGAGGAGCTCATGCGGCGCGCCCACACCGGCGGCCCGATCATCGCCGGGCTCGCGTTCGCGGTGGCCTGGCTGCCCTGCACCGGGCCCACGCTGGGCGCGATCCTCACCGCCGCCTCGCAGGAGTCGACGGTCGGCAGGGGCGGCGTGCTGCTCGCCTTCTACGCGCTCGGGCTCGCCGTCCCGTTCATCCTCAGCGCGCTCGCCTTCACCACCTTCTCCGGCATCTTCAGGTTCTTCCGCGACCACTACACCGCGATCACGGTCGTCTCGGGCGTGATCCTCGTCGTGATGGGCGTGCTGCTCTTCACGAACGAGCTGACCACGCTGAACTCCGAGGCGCTCCGCGCGATGGACGACCTCAACCTGAACTTCTTCAGCGACCTCTAGCGCACCACGCGGCGCAGGAAGGGCACGACCGTCTTCAGGAAGCGGTTCGTCCTGGGAGCGGCGGAGAGCGGGTCGATGTGGCTGGCGCCGCGATCGTCCACGACCGTGGGCCGGCCGGTCCGCGACAGCCTCGCGAGCCGCCTCGCGCCGCGCGCGACCGCGCCCTTCGTGAGGTCGGTCGAGTAGGCGTACAGGGGCGTGTCGATCGTCCTCGCGTGCTTCAGCCGCAGCCCGAGGTAGCGCGCGGCCGGCGTCTGGCGCAGCGGGCTGGCGGCGTCGATGTCGAGCAGCAGGCGGCGCGGGTAGTACCACTCGGTCGCGTTGGGCGACTCGGCCGCCCAGGCGCGCGCATGGCGCTGGATCGGGGTCAGCTCGCCGTCGAGCCAGCCGCGCGGATCGCCGCTGTCGGCGAGCCGCCCGGCCCGGATATGGATGATCGAGAGCAGCTCCGGCGAGCTGCTCTCGTCGAAGGCGTAGCCGAACAGCGCCTCGTTCGTCGCGCGGACCGGCGGCTTCACGAAGTCGGGCAGGAGCGGGTACTGCTGGAGCACCGACGGCTCGTCGGGACGCTGCGATGCCCACAGCGCTCCCACCTCCGTGAAGATGCCGTTGATCTCCGGGATGCCGAACCCGAGGATGTCGAGGAAGACCTTCCCGCTCCTGATGTCGGCCAGCTCGCTCTTGGCGCGCGCGAGGTCGGCGGACGCGAAGCTGCCCAGCAGGCCGCCGTCGATCAGGACGAGCCCGTCGAGGTCGCGGTGGCCGGCACGTCCGCCGAAGTCCCAGGCCGCGTATGCCACGGCCGTGGACGCGCCCGCGGAGTGCCCGCCGAGCAGCACGTGCCGCCCTCCCGCGCGTGCACGCCGGATCACGCTGCGCAGGTCGGCGAGCTGGAGCCCGAGGCCCCAGTCCGCCACGAACTTCGCGTCGTCTCCCACCACCCGCGTGTATTGGAAGCCGAGGTAGTAGTCCTGCGCGCGCTGAGGGTCGCCGGTGCTGAACACCGAGGTGTCCTCGAACGCCTGCTCGCGGCGGTCGGGGATCCATACCTGGAGACCGGGCACGCGCTGGACGATCTCGCGCGCCACCGGCACGATCCCGCCCGCGCCGCCGTTCGTGCCGGGCACGAGCACGAGCACGTTGCGCGCGCCGCTCGGGCCGAGCTGCTTCACGAAGACGCGGTCGTACTTCGCCGGGCCCGGACCGGCCGGAACCTTCATGGGCACGTAGCGATCGAGCGCCGAGGCGGGGGCCGCCAGCGCGAGGAAGCCGGCCGCCGTCAGCGCGAGCAGCCTCACATCTGCTCCGGTGCCTCGACGCCGAGCAGGTCGAGCGCGTGCGCCAGGACCCGCCTCGTCATCTCGGCGATCGCGATCCGCACGTCCTCGTCGCCGCCCTCCTCCTGCGCGCCCACCACGCGGCAGTCCCGGTAGAAGGCCGAGAAGTCCTGCGCCGTCTCGGTGGCGTACACCGCGATCCTGTGCGGGCCGCGGCGCTCGCCCGCCTCGCGGATCTGGCCGGGCAGCTCGAGCAGCCGCTTCTCGAGCGCCCGCGCGGACGGGTGGAACTGCTCCGCGCTTGCCCGAAGATCGGCCTTCAGAGCGCTCTCCACGCGCGCATCGCCCGCCTTGCGCAGAATCGAGGCGATGCGCGCGTGCGCGTACTGGACGTAGTACACGGGGTTGTCCTGCGACTGGCTGCGCGCGAGCTCGAGGTCGATCTCGAGCGTCGTGTCGTGGCTGCGCGACGCGAGGAACCAGCGCGCGGCGTCCACGCCGATCTCGTCGAGCAGGTCCTCCAGGCTCACGATGGCCCCGGCGCGCTTCGACATCGTGACCCGATCGCCGCCCTCGCTCAGGCTCACGAGCTGCATGATGAGGAGCTCGAAGCGCTCCGGGTCGCCACCGAGCAGCTCCCACGCGACCCTCATCCGGGTCATGTGGCCGTGGTGGTCGGCGCCCCAGATGTCGATCGCGCGGTCGTAGCTCCGCGCGATCTTGTGCACGTGGTAGGCGATGTCCGAGGCGAAGTAGGTCCACTCACCGTTCGAGCGCCGCAGCACGCGGTCCTTGTCGTCCCCGTGCGCGGTCGTGCGCAGCCAGAGCGCGCCGTCGTGCTCGTACACGCCGTCGAGCCGCTCGACCGCCGCCTGCACCTCGCCCTGCTCGTGGAGCGTCCGCTCCGAGAAGAACCCGTCCATGTGCACGCGGAAGCGGGCGAGCGACGCGCGCACTCCCTCGAGCATCAGCTCGATCCCGCTGCGGGCGAGGTCGTCCGGGTCGGCCTCGGCGGCGCCCTCGATGCGCTGCGCCAGCTCGGTCACGTAGTCGCCCCGGTAGCCGTCCTCCGGGGGCTCCTCGCCGCGCGCCCGCGCCTGGATCGACTCCCCGAAGCGGCGCACCTGGCTGCCGGCGTCGTTCACGTAGTACTCGCGCTCCACGCGGTTGCCGGCCCGCTCGAGGATGCGCGCGAGCGAGTCCCCGTACGCGGCATGGCGCGCCGACGCGATGGTGATCGGCCCCGTCGGGTTCGCGCTCACGAACTCGAGATTGATGTGCGCGCCGCCGCTGCCCGCGCCGTAGTCGTCGCCGGCCTCGAGCATCGTCGCGAGCGTGCCGAGGTACCAGGCGTCGGCCATGAACAGGTTCACGAAGCCGGGTCCCGCGACCTCCACGTGGTCGACCGTCTCCCCCAGCCGCTCGCCGAGCCGGTCGCCCAGCTTCGCGGCCACGTCGCGCGGCGGCTCGCCCAGCGACGGGGCGAGCAGCATCGCCGCGTTCGACGAGTAGTCGCCGAGCTCGGCACGCGGCGGGCGGTCGAGCCGGAGGCCGGCCGGACGGCTGTTCGCGGCCAGCGCGGCGGCGGTGTCCTCGACCGCGGTGGTCAGCTCGGCGACGGGATCCATGCCCCTACTAATAGTGATACGGCTCACCCGCGAGGATCTTGTGCGCCCGGTAGAGCTGTTCGAGCAGCACCACCCGGGCGAGCTGGTGGGGCAGTGTCATACGGCCGAGCGACAGGCGCGTGTCGCAGCGCTCGAGGTCGAGCCCGCGCGGCCCGCCGATCACGAAGCAGAGGTCGCGGCCGTCCTGTCTGCGGTCCTCGAGCCAGCGGCTCAGCTCCACCGAGTCGAACTCGCGGCCGTCACTCGCGAGCAGCACGACGTGGTCGCGCTCGCGGATGCGCGGAGGCACCCGCTCGTCCTCGCGCACCTCGATCAGGTCCACGCGCGCGTGCCCGGCGAGGAGCTTGCGGTAGTGGTCCACGTCGTCCTGGAAGGGTGGCCGCAGACGCCCCACCGCGATCACCGAGATCCGCATGCGGGTGCGATACTACGCGCGTGCCCGAGGACGGCGAGCGCCACTTCAACATTCACACCGACCCCGACACGATGGCGGGCCACTACGCCAACTTCGCGAACGTGTCGCACTCCGACTACGAGTTCACGCTCACGTTCGCGCGCGTGGACCACGAGGTCGAGGAGGGCGAGGTGCCGGGCGTCGTGGTCTCGCGGATCAGCCTCTCGCCGCGCTTCATGCGCGAGCTGATCGACGCCATGGAGGACAACTTCTCCAAGTGGCGCACCCGCGAGGGCATCCGCGACCTGCCCGAGTTCGACGACCCCGCCGAGACCGGCTAGCCGCTCACGTAGGCGCGGCACACGTCGACCGCGCTCTCGATGCTGGACCAGTCGAGGTTGTCGGGCACGTCCGAGGGCCAGTGGTAGTTCGACGGGAACTTGGTGTCGTCCACGCCGCCGAGCGTGCAGGTGGGATAGCCGGCGCGGAGCGCGATCAGCGCGTCGGTTGCCGCGACCGTGCGCAGGCCGCGCAGTAGGTCCACGCCCGCCTGCGCGCCCGCACGGGCGAGCGCCTCGCGCGACGCCTCCGGGTAGTCGCGCATGCGCAGCATGCCCTCGCCCTCGACCACGCACAGGTGTGGCGAGCCCACGCACTCGAGGCAGACGAACTCGGTCGTGCGTCTGTCGAGTGCGGCGAAGTGGCGGCGCCCGAAGCCCTGCATCCCCTCCATGAACGACTCCTCGGAGCCGGTCGAGACCAGGATCACGCGAACGCCGTCCGGTGGCCGCGCCGAGAGCTCGTGAGCGAGCGCCACGAGCACGGCGACGGCGCTGAGGTTGTCGTTCGCGCCGGGCACGACGCGGCTCGCGCCGATGTTCGCCATCGCCGCCGTGGCGCAGGCCGCGAAGCAGAGGCCGGAGCGCCGCAGCCAGCGCCGGCCGAGGAGGCCCCAGAGCGCGAGCAGGAGCGGCCCGAGGAAGAGACCGAACATGATCGGCACGCTCTGGTTCGCCCGCTCGTGCAGCCTCGGCGCCAGCTCCATCCCCATGCGCGGCAGCGCGGGATGGAAGACGAGCCCGCTGTGCGCCGCGTCGTGATGGCCCATGAGAACGACGGTGCGCTCGGCGTCCGGGTCGCCCAACTCCGCGACGACGTTCCAGGTGGGGCGATGCGGTAGCGCCCGGCGCCGGAACCAGAGCCGCCCGCCGCTCACGTCGTCGTAGACCGCCCCCGCCGCGGCCCCGCCCACGAGCGCGGCGGGCACCCGGCCGGCGAGTGCGGCGAGCGCCGCCGCGGCGTTCAGGAGCCCGAGCGGCCACCAGTAGCCGCCGTGTGCGCGCTCCTCCTCCACACGCACGTCGCGGCAGCCCGCCTCGCGCAGCTCTGCGGCGAGCCAATCCGCGGCGCGCCGCTCCGCGTGGGATGCGGAGGGCCGCTCGTGGGCGGCGAGCTCGCGGACGACCCGCTCTATGAGGGTTCGGCGTGACATGCGGCGCGGCAGGCTAGTGGTCGGCGCTCCAGGCCTTCGCGAAGCCGAGACGCTCGAGCGTGGTCGGATGGGTGTCGAACAGGACGTGGAGCAGGCCCGGCGGGTCCGGATCGGACACGTTCCGAATGGTGATCCGGCGCTCGAAGGCGGTGAAGTCGGCGGGCTGCCTCGTGAGGTCGAGCGCGAAGGAGTCGGCGCGCGACTCGACCTGCCGCGAGAGCGCGTTCGAGGCGCAGCCGAAGCCGAGCCCGGCCAGCGTCACGGCGAGCGCCACCGCCGGGAGCGCCGACGGACCCGGCCGCCGTGCCCACCCGCCGTCCCGGAAGCGCTCCGCCAGCGCCTGCGTCAAGAACGTGCCCGCAGGGGCCACGAGCGCGAGCCAGGCGAGCCCGCGCAGGAGGTCGTGGTGCTTCTGGTGGCCCAGCTCATGGGCCACGACCACCCTCACCTCGTCGCGGGGGAAGCCGTCGATCAGGTTGTCGTAGAGCACGACGCGCTTGCTGTGGCCGAGCCCGTTCACGTACGCGTTTGCGGCGCTGGTGCGCCGGCTCGCGTCCACCCGGTAGACCTCGCCCACGTCCACCCCCGCCCGCTGTGCCAGCCGCAGCACGTCCTGGCGGAGCGACCCCGGCGGCAGCGGCTCGAACCTGTTGAAGATCGGGTCGATCACGACCGGATAGAGCCAGACGGAAATGATGCCGTAGACGACCACCAGCGCGGCGGCCGGCGCCCACCAGTTGCGCGGGAAGCGCCGGATCAGCGCCACCGCCGCGAGCCCGCCCACCGCCGCGGTGATCGCGCCGATCCCGGCCGACTTCAGCACGTCCACGGCCCAGTCGGGCCAGGACTGGGTCGCGAGCCCCACGTCGAGGGCGCGCGCCCGCATCCACGCGGCGACCGGCAGGCCCGTGAGCACGAGCAGCAGGGCGATCCCGGCGCCTGCGGCCGCCGCGCCGAGCAGCGGTCTTCGCTCGAGCCGCTCCAGCGCCCGGCGGGGCGGCCGCCACACCAGCACGGCGAGCGTCGCGATCCCGATGCCGAGGCCCACGAGCCCGAGCAGTTCCTGCAGCCCGCGAAAATCCTCAGCGCGATCCACCTGCGCAGCCGTGAAGTACCCTTGGGCGTCGACCGGGGCGGGCTCGATCAGGCCGCCGCGCGGCCGGAGCAGAACGGTCGCCGCGGCGGCGGCGGCCACCGAGACGACGATCGCCAGCGGAAGCCGCGAACGCCCCATCTGTCCGAACTCTAGAAGGCCTCAGATGCGCATTGCCCTGCTCTCAGACGTCCACGGGAACCTCCCGGCCTTCGAGGCGGTGCTTGCCGATGTCGACGAGCAGGCCGTGGACGCGGTCTGGTGCCTGGGCGACCTCGTGGGCTACGGCGCGCAGCCGGACGGATGCGTCGAGCTGGCCCGCCGGCGCTGCGACCTGACGCTCGCCGGGAACCACGACCTCGTGGTGACCGGCGACATCCCGATCTCCGACTTCTCCGCCAGCGCGGCGACCGCCGCGCGCTGGACGCAGGAGACGATCACGGCCGAGACACTCGAGTTCCTGAAGGGCCTCAGGCCCTCGGATCCCGGTCGCGAGCCCGCTCTCTTCCACGCAAGCCCGCGCGACCCGGTCTGGGAGTACGTGCTCTCGACCTGGCAGGCGGAGGAGTGCCTCGAGACGATGGACGCACGGGTCGCGGCCGTGGGCCACTCGCACGTCGCGCTCTGGTTCACGCGTGACGAGTCCGGCAAGGTCTCGGGCGCCACGGCCGACGCCGGCTACGAGCAGGACCTGTCGTCCGGCCGCTGGCTCGTGAACCCCGGTGGCGTGGGCCAGCCGCGCGACGGCGACCCCCGCGCAGCCTGGCTCCTGCTAGACACCGATACGTGGATCGCGACGTGGCGCAGGGTGGAGTACCCGATCGAACAGGCGGCGCGAGCGATCGAGGAAGCGGGGTTGCCGCGCGTGCTCGCCCAGCGGCTCTACAACGGACAGTGACGCGCCGCAGGCCCACAGCAATGCTGGTTCTCGCGCTGCTCGCCTGCGGCGTGGCCGCGGGCTGCGGCGGCGGCGATGCGGGCGGAACGCGGATCCCCGCCGCTCAGGCGCAGGAGCTGCTCCAGCAGCTCGACACGGTGCAGGCGCGCCTCGCCAACGGCACCTACGGCGCCTGCAAGGACATCTTCGAGAGCGCGGGCTCGGCGAACGAGCCCGCGGTGCGCACGCTGCTCGGCCAGATGCCCGAGAGGGTCGATCCGGACGTGCGCTCGGCGCTCGAGCAGAGCTTCGACCGGCTCTGGGATCTCGTTCAGCAGGAGTGCGACGACCGCAAGCCGGCGGCGAAGCCGGAGACACCCGCCGAGACCACTCCGACCACGCCGGCCGAGACGACTCCCACGACCCCCACCGGCACGACGCCGACCACGCCCACGACCCCCACCACCCCCGACGAGGCACCGCTTCCGAACGACGGTGACGGCACGGGCGGCGGAGCGGTACCGGGAACGGGCAACAACGGGAACGGCGGCGGCGCAGGAGCGGGCGGAGGCGTGACCCCGTGAACGCGCCCACCGAGGTCGCGGGCCGCTACGTGATCGAACGGCGTTTGGGCGCCGGCGGCATGTCGACCGTGTTCCAGGCGCGCGACACCGTGCTGGAGCGGCTCGTCGCGGTAAAGCTGCTGGCGGAGCACCTCGCCCACGACGAGGACTTCGTGTTCAGGTTCCGCCGCGAGGCGCTGTCGGCGGCGCGGCTCCAGCACCCCAACATCGTGCAGGTGTTCGACTCGGGCCAGGACCCTGACAGCGAGCGCCACTACATCGTCATGGAGTACGTGGACGGCCCGTCAGCCGCCGACATGCTGCGCGAGCGCAAGCGGCTCGGCATCGAGGAGACGGTGCGGCTCGTGCGCGACTCCTGCCACGGCCTCGACTACGCGCACCGCGCGGGCGTGGTGCACCGCGACGTGAAGCCGGGCAACCTGCTGTTCGCCAGGGAGATGGGTGCCACGAAGCTCGCCGACTTCGGCATCGCGAAGGCCGCCGAGCAGACGCGCATCACGCAGGTCGGCTCCGTGCTCGGCACCGCCGCGTACCTCTCCCCGGAGCAGGCCCGCGGCGAGGAGGCCGGGCCGGCCTCGGACATCTACTCGCTCGGCGTGTGCGCCTACCAGTTCCTCACGGGCCGCCTGCCGCACGAGTACACCTCGCTCACCGAGCTTGCGCTGAAGCAGCAGCAGGACCCGGTCGCCCCGATCACGGACTACCAGCCCGAGGTGCCGGTGGAGCTGGACGAGGCCGTGCGCGTTGCGCTCGAGCGCGACCCGGACGCCCGCTACCGCAGCGCGCTCGAGATGGCCGAGGCGATCGAGGCGGGCCTGCACGGCGAGTCGACCGAGGCGACGCAGCGGCTCGGGATGAGCGACCTCGACGCGACGCGGGCGATCGACCAGACCGCGGCCACCGAGGCGCTCCGGCGGACGACGGCCGGCCCAGCCCCGACGCGCGTGCACCAGGCCGCGCCTCCGATGGCCGCCTCGCCCGCACGCGCGGATCGCCAGCGCCGGGCGGACGCCCAGCGTGGCGCGCGCAGGCGGCGCCTCGGCACCTTCCTCGCGCTGCTCGCAGCCATCGCCGCAATCGCCGTGGTGGCGATCGCCGTGCTCTCGTCGTCGTCGGGAACGAGCGTCCAGCCGGTCGACAAGAGCGACGCTCAGCAGCAGATCGACGGGCTGCGCGACTTCATCCACCAGCACTCTCGGTGAGCACCCGCTCGGCCTCCTCGTCGTAGCTGCCCGAGGCGATCGCCTCGCGGAGCCCGCGCATGAGCCGCTCCATGAACGTGAGGTTGTGCAGCGTGAGCAGGCGCTTCGCGGTCAGCTCGCCTGCCCGCGACAGGTAGTGCAGGTAGCCGCGCGTGTGCCGGCGGCAGGCGGGGCAGGGGCAGTCGGCGTCGATCGGCTCGCGGCTGCGCCGGTGTCCGCTCTTCGTGAGGTCGAGCCGCCAGCGCGCGGCCGGGTCGCGCACGAGAGCCGTGCCGTGCCGGGCCAGCCGCGTGGGCGTGGCGCAGTCGAACGTGTCGATGCCCGCGCCCACGGCGTGGACGATGTCGTCCACGTCGCCGATCCCGAGCAGGTGACGCGGCGGCTCCTCGGGCAGGCCCGCCAGCGACCACTCCACCACCTCGCGCATCTGCTCCTTGTCCTGCCCGAGCGAGCCGCCGATCGCGATGCCGTCGACACCCGATCCGGCGATGTAGGCGCTCGACTCCGCGCGCAGGTCCTCGTAGACGCCGCCCTGGACGATCCCGTACAGGAGCTGCCCGGGCGGCGCGTGCTCGCGGCACCAGGCCACGCAGCGGTCGAGCCAGCGGTGCGTGCGCTCCATCGAGCCCGCGGTGTAGTCGCGCTCGACGTGGAAGGGCGTGCACTCGTCGAAGGCCAGCGCGATGTCCGAGCCGAGCGCGGCCTGCACCTCCATGGAGGTCTCCGGCCCCATGAAGCGCTCGCTCCCGTCCGCGTACGACCGGAAGCGCACCCCCTCCTCCTCGATCGAGATCACGCGCGAGCTGCGCCCGTCGCGGCGACGCTTGATCTCCTCAGCCACCGAGCCGTGGCCCATCGAGAAGACCTGGTAGCCACCCGAGTCCGTGATGATCGGCCGCCGCCAGCCCATGAACTCGTGGAGACCGCCCATCGCCGCGATCAGCTCGTGGCCGGGCTGGATGAACAGGTGGAACGTGTTGCCGAGCACCATGTCGAAGCCCAGCTCGGCCACCTCGGGCGCGTCGAGCGACTTCACCGCCCCCGTCGACGCGAGCGGCACGAATGCGGGAGTGCGCACCTCGCCGTGGGGCGTCGCGATCGCTCCCGCGCGTGCGCGCCCGTCGCGGGCCGTGATCTCGAAGGCGGACACCGCGCCTGAAACTAACGGGGCCGCCCGTTCGGACGGCCCCAGTCCTGCCGGCTCTGTGTGCGCCGTACAGGTGCTTGCACGCCGCGGGCGGTACCGCGCGGCGCCGCGACTAGGTCTCGCTCGCGCTGCCCTCGACCGCGGGCGGCCTCCCGTTGCCGTTGCCGTTTCGGCTGGAGATCGAGATCCGGCGCGGCTTGCGCTCCTCGGGCTTCGGGATGCGCAGCTCGAGCACGCCGTGGCTGAACCCCGCCTCGATGCGATCCGGATCCACGCCGTCCGGCAGCGTCAACGAGCGGTTGAAGCTCCCGAAGGCACGCTCGATGCGGTACCAGCCGCGCTCGCGCTCCTCGTGCTCCGCGCTGCGCTGGCCCGAGATCGTGAGCGTGCCGTCCTGGACCTCGATGCTCACGTCGTCCTCGGTGAGGCCGGGAAGGTCGGCCTTCAGGAGGAAGTGGTCCTCGAGCTCGACCAGGTCCATCGGCGGAACCCAGCGCCGCCCCTGGTCCGTCTGTCCGAAGAAGGCATCGAAGACGCGGTCGATCTCACGCGAAAACGGCTCAGGCTTCACCAAAAGGGCCATTTGACTCACCTCCGTCTTGTGGAACCGGCGGCAATATAAAACCTAAGTGTCGCCTTGTCAAGTCTGGATGAGAGACGTGCCCGTCATAGCGTCCGGCTGCTCCTCGCCGAGCAGCGCGAGGATCGTCGGCGCCACGTCGGAGAGCGTTCCGCCCTCGCGCAGCTCGCCCACGTCCGCGGTCACGATCAGCGGCACCGGGTTCATCGAGTGGGCGGTGTTGGGCCTGCCGTCGGGTTCGAGCATCTGGTCGGCGTTGCCGTGGTCGGCGGTGATCACGCACACGCCGCCCGACTGGTGCACGGCCTCCACGACCTCGCCGAGGCACCCGTCCACCGTCTCGATCGCCTGCACGGCCGCCTCGATCACGCCCGTGTGGCCGACCATGTCCGGGTTCGCGAAGTTGATGATCCCGAACGTGAAGTCGCCCTCGCGCCAGCCCTCGACGAAGGCGGCGGCTGCCGCGCGGGCGCTCATCTCCGGCTTCTTGTCGTAGGTCGGCACGTCGCGTGGCGAGTCCACGAGCCGGCGCTCCTCGCCCGGGTACTCGTCCTCCTCCCCGCCGTTGAAGAAGTAGGTCACGTGCGCGTACTTCTCGGTCTCGGCCACGTGCAGCTGCGCCCGGCCACGCTCGGCCAGGGTGGAGGCGAGCGTCACCTCGGGGCGCGCCGGCGGGAACGCGACCGGGTACGGCCAGTCCTCGTGGTACTCCGTGAGCGTGGTGAGCGCCACGCCGCGCTCCCCGAGCTTCTGGGTGAGCTGGCGCGCGCGGTCGGGCCGGAAGTTGAAGAAGATCGCCCTGTCGCCGTCGCGCAGCCGGCCCTCCTCGCCCACGACGGTCGGCCTGATGAACTCGTCCGTCTCGCCGCGTTCGTAGGCCGCGCGCACCGCCTCCTCGCCCGTCGCGGCGCTGAACTCGGCCTCGCCCGCGGCGATCGCGGCGAGGGCGAGCTCGGTCCGGTCCCAGCGCTTGTCGCGATCCATCGCGTAGTAGCGCCCGCTCACGGTCGCGACCCGCACGCCCTCCCAGGACTCGGCCTCCGCCACGTGGCGCACGCCGCTGTCGGGGCTCGTGTCGCGGCCGTCGGTGAACGCGTGGAGCACCACGTCCGGCACGTTCTCGCGCCGGGCCAGCTCGACGAGCGCGCGCAGGTGCTCGAGGCTCGAGTGCACGCCGCCGTCCGAGACCAGCCCGAGCAGGTGCAGCCGCTCGGTCCGGCAGGCCGCGCGCAGCGCCTCGTTCTCGAAGAAGGAGCCGTCGGCCACGGCCTCGTCGATCCGCAGCAGGTCCTGCTTCACGACCGCGCCGGCGCCCAGGTTCAGGTGACCCACCTCGGAGTTCCCCATCTGGCCCTCGGGCAGGCCGACCGCGGGGCCGAAGGTGATCAGCGTGGTGTGGGGATGCCGCTCCCAGAGCCCGTCGAACACGGGCGTGTCCGCCAGCTCGACGGCGTTGCCGGGCCCGGGCTCGGCGAGCCCCCACCCGTCCAGCACCACCAGGCAGGCGCGCGCCGCGTTCACGGCACCGCGGCCACGATCTCCGCGAAGCCCTTGGGGTCGAGGCTCGCGCCACCCACGAGCGCGCCGTCCACATCGGGCTGAGCGAGGATCTCGGCCGCGTTGCCGGGCTTGACGCTGCCGCCGTACAGGATCCGCACGCGCTCCGCGGCCTCCTTCGAGCGGTCGCCCACCAGCGCGCGGATGAACCCGATCGCATCCTGGGCGATGTCCGGGGTCGCGACCTTGCCCGTGCCGATCGCCCAGATCGGCTCGTACGCGATCACGACGTCGGCCAGCCGCTCGTCGGCGATCCGCTCGAGCGCGTCCCGCACCTGGGTGCGGAGCTTCCGCTGCGTCTCGTCGCGCTCGCGCTCCTCCTCGGTCTCGCCCACGCAGAGGATCGGCACGAGCCCGGTCTCGAGCGCTCGCGGCAGCTTTTCCTGAAGCGCGCGGTCCGTCTCGCAGAAGTACTCGCGCCGTTCCGAGTGGCCGAGCACGACGCCGTCGACGGACAGCTCGGTGAGCATCTCGGCCGACAGCTCGCCGGTGAACGCGCCGCTCTGCTCCTGGTGCATGTTCTGCGCGAACACGGCTACCGTCGTGTCGCGCAGCCGCTCGGCGCACAGCTCGAGGGCCGTGAACGGCGGGCAGATCGCCACGTCGGCGCCGGGATCGTCCGGCAGCAGGCCGGGAAGGAGGCCGCAGTAGTCCTCGGCCTGCGCGCGCGTTCCCCACAGCTTCCAGTTGCCGGCGATCAGCGGCCGGCGCGCGCCGCCGTCAGGCGTCATCCAGGACCTCGAGCCCCGGCAGCGCCTTGCCCTCGAGCAGCTCGAGCGCGGCGCCGCCGCCTGTCGAGAGATGGTCCACGCTGTCGGCGAGGCCGAACTCCGCGAGCGCGGCGCCCGAGTCGCCGCCGCCCACGACGGTCGTGCCGTCCGCCCCCGCGATCGCCTGCGCAACCGCGAGCGTGCCGGCCGCGAACGGCTCCAGCTCGAACGCGCCCATCGGCCCGTTCCAGAAGACCGTGCCGGCCTTGGCGATCTCGTCCGCGTACGCCGCGGCCGTGCGGGGCCCCACGTCGAGGCCCATCCAGCCGTCCGGCACCTCCACGCCGTCGAGGCGGCGCAGCTCGGCGCCGGCGTCGAAGCGGTCGCCCGCCACCAGGTCCACGGGCAGCACCAGCCGGCACCCGGACGACTCGGCCTTCTCGAGCGCCCGCCGCGCGAGCTCAACGCCCTGCTCCTCGACGAGCGAGTCGCCTGTCGCGATGCCCTGCGCGCGGAAGAACGAGAAGCACATCGCGCCGCCGATCAGGAGCGCGTCGGCTAAGTCCAGGAAGCGGTCGATCAGCGCCACCTTGTCGCTGACCTTCGCGCCGCCCAGCACCACGACGAGCGGCCGCTCGGGGTTCTCGACGATCGAGTTCAGCGTCACGACCTCGCGCTCCAGCAACAGGCCGGCCACGGCCGGACGCAGGTACTCCGCCACGCCCGCGGTGGACGCATGCGCGCGGTGCGCGGCGCCGAAGGCGTCGTTCACGTAGGCGTCCGCGAGCGCGGCAAACTCGCGCGCGAGCGTGGGGTCGTTCTCGGTCTCGCCGCGCTCCCAGCGCGTGTTCTCGAGCACGAGCACGGAGCCCGGCTCGAGGCGCTCCGCCCCGCGCCTCACCTCCGGCCCCACCACCTCGGGCACCTGGTGCACCTGCGCGTCGATCAGCTCACCGAGCCGCGCCGACACCGGCGCGAGCGAGGTCTCCGGATCGCGGCCCTTCGGGCGTCCCAGGTGCGAGCACAGCACGAGCCGCACCCCCTTCTCGAGCAGCAGCTCGATCGTGGGCAGGGCGGCGCGGATGCGCGCGTCGTCCACGACCTCCCCGCCCTCGAGCGGGACGTTGAAGTCGACTCGCGCGAGCACGCACTCGCCGGCTGTCACATCGAGGTCACGTACCGTGCGTTTCCCTAGCGCGTGTTCCGTGGCGTCCGCCTCGGCCACCTCAGGCGACCGGCGAGCCTGTGAGCACCCGCTGGGCGAGGTCCACCACGCGGTTCGAGTAGCCCCACTCGTTGTCGTACCAGGCCACGACCTTCACGAGCTTCTCGTCGATGACCATCGTGAGCGGCGAGTCGAACACCGAGGAGTACGGCGACGTCACGATGTCGCTCGAGACGATCGGGTCCTCGCTGTACTTGAGGATTCCCTCGAGCGCGCCCGAGTCGGCGCGCTCGGCGAACGCGGCGTTGACCTCCTCGGCGCTCGTGCCGCGCGACACCTCGCAGACGAGATCCACCATGGAGCCCGTGACCACGGGCGCGCGCACGGCGATCCCGTTCAACTTGCCGTCGAGCTCCGGGACCACCAGGCCGATCGCCTTCGCGGCGCCGGTGGAGGTGGGCACGAGGTTCACCGCGGCCGCGCGGGCGCGGCGGAGATCCGAGTGCGGCCCGTCCTGGAGGTTCTGGTCCGCGGTGTAGGCGTGGATCGTGGTCATGATCCCGCGCTCGATGCCGACCGTGTCGTGCAGCACGCGCGCCACCGGGCCGAGGCAGTTCGTGGTGCAGGACGCGTTCGAGATGACGTGGTGGTTGTCCGGGTCGTACGCGTCGTCGTTCACGCCGAGCACCAGCGTCACGTCCGGCTCGGTGGCGGGCGCGCTGATGATGACCTTCTGCGCGCCGGCCGTGAGGTGCTTGGCCGCGTCGTCGCGCTTGGTGAAGAAGCCGGTCGACTCGATCACGACCTCCGCCCCCACGTCGCCCCAGGGCAGCGCACCCGGATCGCGCTCGGCGAACACCTTCAGCTCGTCGCCGTCGACGATCAGGCTGTCGTCCGTGTAGTCGACCTCGCCCTTGAAGGGACCCAGGATCGAGTCGTACTTGAGCAGGTGGGCGAGCGTCTTCGGGTCGGTGAGGTCGTTCACGCCAACCCAGTCGATGTCCGCGCCGCGCGCGTGGGCCGCTCGGAAGACGTTGCGCCCGATGCGGCCGAAGCCGTTGATGCCGGCCCTCAAGGCCATGTCTCGTAGTCCCTTTCTTCGCTGTCAGATGGGGCAAACGGAATCTATCGACCCGTCAGGGCCGGTGCGGGGGCTTGTCCACGTCGCGGTGGACCACCTCGACCAGAAAGTCGCCCCTCGCGTCGTATTCCCGCGCCAGCTGCTCGGCTATCACGACCGAGCGGTGCCGGCCGCCGGTGCAGCCGATCCCGATCGTCAGATGGGCCTTCCCCTCCTGCTCGTAGGCCGGCAGCAGGTAGTCGAGCAGTGGGGTCATCCGCGCGTAGAACTCGCCGATCCCGTCGGACGACTCGACGTACGCCACCACGTCGGGGTCGAGCCCGGTCTGGTCGCGCAGCTCGGCTTCGTAGTGCGGATTCGGCAGGAAGCGGACGTCGAAGGTGAGGTCGGCGTCGCGCGGCGTCCCGTGCTTGAACCCGAACGTCATGAAGGTCACCGCGAGCTTGCCCGGCCGGCCGTGCGGCAGCATCTTGTCCGCCACCACCCTGCGGAGGCGAGCCGCCGACAGGTCAGTCGTGTCGATCGAGACGTCGGCGCGCTCGCGGAGCGGCGCGAGCAGCGTGCGCTCCTGGGCGAGCGCCGCCTCCACCGAGCCGCCGTCCGCGAGCGGATGGCGCCGGCGCGTCTCCTTGAAGCGGTTGATCAGGACGTTCTCGTCGGCCTCGAGGTAGAGCACGCGGTACGGAAGCCCGGCCGCCTCTAGCTCGTCGAGTACGCGCACGAGCCCGTCGAAGTACTCGCCGCCG
>DASYMP010000120.1:0-2469 GCA_036009005.1 Thermoleophilaceae bacterium
CTCGAGGTGCGAACCGCTCCCACGACCGAGTTCGCAAGTGCGCTCGACGGCGTCACCTTCGTCTGGGTCGAGAGCCCGTCGAACCCCGGACTCGATGTCTGCGACATCGCGGCGATCTGCTCGGCCGCTCACGCACACGGCGCGCTCGTGGCCGTGGACAACACGCTCGCGACGCCGATCGGGCAGCGTCCGCTGTCACTCGGCGCGGACTTCTCCGTGGCGAGCGACTCGAAGTACACGACGGGGCACTCGGACCTGATCCTCGGCCACGTGGCGGTGACCGACCCGGAGCTGGCCGCCTCACTCGAGTCATGGAGGCGGTTGACGGGCGCGGTGCCGGGCCCGTTCGAGACGTGGCTCGCCCATCGGTCGCTGGCGACGCTCGATGTCCGTCTCGACCGGCAGTGCTCCACCGCGCTGGAGCTCGCATCGATGCTTGCGGCGCGCCCTGACGTGACGGGCGTCCGCTACCCCGGCCTCCCGGACGACCCGAGCCACGAGCTCGCGAGGCGACAGATGACCCGCTTCGGCGCTGTCGTCGTGTTCGACGTGGGAGCGCGCGAGCGGGCCGAGCGCTTCCTCGCCGGCTGCTCCCTCGTGGCGGAGGCGACGAGCTTCGGCGGGGTGCACTCGAGCGCGGAGCGCCGCGCCCGCTGGAGCGGCAACGACGTGGGGGAGGGCTTCATCCGCTTCAGCGTGGGCTGCGAGACCCCGTCGGACCTCCTCGCCGACGTGGAGCGCGCGCTCGACGGATCGCTGGACTGAGCCCGACCGTGCCACTCCGCCCGGGCCCGGCGAAAATTGCTTAGGAAATCCTGGGCATCACGGCATAGGATCGACGTATGCCTGATTGGGTGATCTGGGCGGTCGCGGCCGCGGCACTTGCCACAGGCGAGGTGCTGACCCTCGGGCTCTTCCTCGGGCCGATCGCGATCGCCGCCGCGGTGGCGGCGCTGGTAGCGGTGGCCGGTGTGGGCGTGGAGATCCAGATAGCCGTATTCCTCGTCGCCACGGTGGCGTCGCTCGCGTTCATCAGGCCGATCGCCAAGCGCCACATGCGCACGCCTGCGCGGCTACGGAGCGGCACGGCGGCGCTCGTGGGAACGCAGGCGCTCGTGCTCGAGCGGGTGGACCGCGACTGCGGACAGGTGAAGATCGGTGGCGAAGTGTGGACAGCGCGCGCGTACGACGAGGACGACGTCTTCGAACCGGGCGCGCGGGTGGACGTGATGAAGATCGAGGGCGCGACCGCCCTCGTGGCGGAGTGATGGCCGTGCGGCGGGCCAAGTGCCATTCGCCGGTTACACCAACTAGGAGGCCCTGATGACTGCTGGCTTGATCGTCCTGCTCGTACTCGGATTTCTCGTGCTGCTCACTGTGGGCAAGACCATCCGGATCATCCCGCAGGCGCGGGCGTCGGTGGTGGAGCGGCTCGGCCGCTACAGCCGCACGCTCGAGCCGGGCCTCGCCGTGGTCGTGCCGTTCGTCGACCGGGTGCGGCCGCTGATCGACCTCCGCGAACAGGTCGTCTCGTTCCCGCCGCAGCCGGTCATCACCGAGGACAACCTCGTCGTCCAGATCGACTCGGTCATCTACTACCAGGTGACCGACGCCAAGGCAGCGAGCTACGAGATCGCCAACTTCATCCAGGCGATCGAGCAGCTCACCGTGACGACGCTGCGAAACGTGATCGGCGGCATGACGCTCGAGCAGACGCTGACCTCGCGCGACTCGATCAACTCCGAGCTGCGGATCGTGCTCGACGAGGCGACGGGCAAGTGGGGCATCCGCGTGAACCGCGTGGAGCTCAAGGCAGTCGACCCGCCGCCCTCGATCCAGGAGGCGATGGAGAAGCAGATGCGGGCCGAGCGCGACCGCCGCGCCGCGATCCTCCAGGCCGAGGGCATCAAGCAGTCGCAGATCCTCACCGCCGAGGGTGAGAAGCAGAGCTCGATCCTGCGCGCGGAGGGCCAGCGCGAGTCGCAGCGGCTCTACGCGGAGGGCCAGGCGAAGGCCATCGAGACGGTGTTCGGCGCGATCCACGCGGGCGATCCGGATCCGAAGCTGCTCGCCTACCAGTACCTCCAGATGCTGCCCCAGATCGCTCAGGGCGACGCGAACAAGGTCTGGATCATCCCGAGCGAGATCACGCAGGCGCTCGGTCAGCTCGGCCCCGCCGTCGACCGCGTGGTGGGAGCCGCGCAGGGCGCAACCCCGCCGCCGCCTGCAGCGCCGCCCGCAGCGCAGGCTGCCGTGGCGCCGGCCGCCCAGCCGACCACCCAGCAGCCGACGATCCCGCCCGTGCCTCCGACCGACGGAGCCGCGTAACCGCGCGCGCCTGGCAGCGCCCGGGCGCGCGCAACGCAGCCGATAGCCTCCAACTCGATGTTCGACACCCTCTCCGAGCGCCTCCAGACCGCCCTCGGCGACGTCCGCTCGCGCGGGAAGCTCACCGAGGACGACGTGAAC
>DASYMP010000121.1:0-4821 GCA_036009005.1 Thermoleophilaceae bacterium
TCCTTTCCACTGACCTGGACACCGAGCCAGGCGGGGGCCTGTCGCTGGCGCTGGACGGCGGCGGTGGGCCGGATCTCCTGCGGACGCGCGTGCAAGGCAAGATCTTCGGACGGGGCGGCAACGACCGGATCAGCGCGATGAGTGGAGGCTCGCGTGATCGTTCGAACCGGGTCTTCTGTGGATCGGGCCGGGACCGCGTGTTCGTGGACCGGACGTTCTTCGCTGACGCCGACGATTGCGAGCGGGTGGCCCACCGACCGCGCTAGGCGTTGAGCGTCCAGCGCTCCGGGTCGTCGCCGTCGATGCGCTCGACCTCGCCGCTTCGCTCCATGTGATTCAGGTAGCAGAGCGCCTCGGTGAGCCCCCAGCCGATCATCAGCGGCTTCGGCAGCTCCACGTCCGCCCACATCTCCGGCACGATGTCGAAGGCGGTGCGCGGCCCGGCGGCGAGCGCCTCCCTGATCCGCTCCATCCGCTCCTGGATCGTCCTTCGGTTCTCCGCGATCAGCGTCCGCGCGTTCCGGACCGGCCGGCCGTGGCCCGCGAGCACGAGCCCGATGTCGAGCCCGTCGACGACGTCGAGGCTGTTCAGGAACTCGCCGGCCGGGTCGGGCGTGTATCCGTAGTCGTAGTAGAGCGAGACGCGTCCGAGCAGGTGGTCGCCCGACAGGAGGAGCGCGCGCTCCGGCTGGTGGAGCACCACGTGGGAGGGCGCGTGCCCGGGCGTCTCGTAGACCTGCCAGGTGCCGAGGTCGGTCTCCACCTCGACCCCGGGCACGAGCTCGCGGTCGGGCTCCACGATCGCGGCGATGCCGAACTTGTCGTCGCCGCGAGCCTCGCGGTAGGCCGCGAGCGTCTCTGCGGGCACACCGGACTGGCGCGCGATCTCGAAGCGGCGCTCGAAGGCGCGCTTCGGGTCCTGGGCGGCCCTCGTCATGTGCGCGTGATTCGGGTGCATCCACAGCTCCGACCCGCTTCGCTCCATGATCGGGGCCGCCTGGCCGTAGTGGTCCGAGTGGGCGTGCGTGCAGACGACCAGGCGCACGTGCTCGACGCGAAGGCCCGCCTGGTCGAGCGCGAGCTCGAGCTGGCGCATCGAGCCCGGCTCGTGCAGGCCGGTGTCCACGAGCACGACGCCGTCCCCCGCCGCGATCGCGTACGCGTTGCCGTGCGGCACGCCCGGCCACGGAAGCGGCAGGCGCAGCCGCCAGAGTCCGGGCAGCACGCGGTCGGCGCGAGCCAGTTCGCGTCGACGGGCTGTCACGGGTCTATCAGCACTCCTGGGTTGAGGATTCCGGCTGGGTCGACGGCTGCCTTGGCCGAGCGCAGAGCCTCCGCAAACAGCTCGGGCCGCTGAGTGTCATACCAGGGTCGGTGATCGCGGCCCACCGCGTGGTGGTGGGTGATCGTGCCCCCGCCGGCCAGAACGGCGTCGGAGGCGACGGCCTTGATCTCGTCCCACTGGGCCAGCTCGTCACCGCGGCGCGCGGGAGCGAGCACCGTGAAGTACGGCGCCGCGCCGTCCGGGTAGACGTGAGTCAGCCGGCAGCTGACGCGGCCCTCGCCGCCGAGCGCGTCCGCTACGAGCGCGCGGACGCTCGCCACGAGCTGGCCGAAGCGGTCCCAGGTGACCGCCGTCTCGAACGTCTCGACGAAGATCCCGGCGGCGACCAGGGTGTCGCGTAGGTAGGGCGCCTGGAGGAACGCGTCGCGCCACGCGCTCTCGCCGCCGCCGCGCCCACGGTCGCCGGCCGCGTGCTCGCGCGCTTCCCCGCCGTGGTCGGCGCACAGCTCGACGGCGCGCGCCATCCAGGGGCCGAGCGCGTGGTCGGCCGACTCGAAGCCGAGCACCAGCAGCGCTCGCCCGTCCGGCGAGGCGCCGGTCAGTGCCGCCTCCGCGCCGTCCAGGAGGCGGCAGTTCGACGGGTGGAGCCCCGACTGCGCCAGCGCGCGGGCCGCCTCGGCGCCCGCCTCGAAGCCGCCGAACGCCACGGCGGCGGACTCCCTGAAGCGCGGCACGTCCTGCACACGCATCCAGGCCTCGGTGATCACGCCGAGAATCCCCTCGGAACCGATCAGCATCCGGTCCGGGCTCGGCCCGGCGCCGGAGCCGGGCAGGCGGCGGCTCTCCCAGGCCCCGCGCGGGGTGAGCGCGCGCACCGACTCCACGAAGTCGTCGATGTGGGTGTGGAGCGTGGCGTAGTGGCCGCCGGCGCGGGTCGCGATCCAGCCCCCGAGCGTCGAGTACTCGAACGACTGGGGGAAGTGGCGCAGCGTCAGCCCATGCTCGCGGAGCTGGGCCTCGAGCGCCGGGCCGGTGGCGCCGGCTCCGATCCGTGCCGCGCGCGAGAGCGTGTCCACCTCGAGCACGCGGTCGAGCCGGCAGAGATCGACCGTCACGGCCGGGCGATCGCCGGGCGGCTCCACCCCGCCGACCACGCTTGTGCCTCCGCCGAAAGGGATCGCCGCGGCGCCCGCCTGCTCGCACCAGGCGAGCACGCGCTCCACGTCCGCCTCGTCGCTCGGGCGCGCCACCACGTCGGGCGGGTTCTCGAAGCGGCCGCGAAACGCGCGGACCACGTCGCGGTACGACCTGCCGTACGCGTGCGTCACGCGGTCGCGCGTGTCCGTGGAGCAGATGGAGGCGAGCGGCGCGGGCGGCGTCAGGCGCGGCTCGGGCAGGTCAACCCGCTCGAGCGGCACCGGTCGCTCCAGCTCGGCGGGGGCGAACCCGAGCTGCTCACGTGCTGTGGCGGCCGCCGCCGCGATCTCTTCCGGAGGCGGCTCCTGGTCCTCGAAGCCCCAACCCCAGTGCTTTCGCAGCCGCGGCATCGGCCCACCCTATGCGGGCCGGCCAGACACGCGCGGCCAGCACAGGAAGCGTCGACGCGGCCAGGATGACGAGCAGCCACAGGGAACGGGCGTCGGTGCCCGAGCCGAGCGTGTGGGCGATGCCGAGCACCCAGACCCCGAGCGTCCAGCGGTGGAGCCAGCGCCACGCCGCGATCCCGATCAGCCCGCGCACGTAGAAGCTGAGCGTCACGACCGCGGCGAGCCAGCCGCCCACTATGCCGAGCGCGGTCCACAGCGGCTGGCCGGACAGCGCGAACGGCACCGTGATGCCCACCAGGCCGGGATGGAGATAGCTGTCGGGCAGCAGGAGGATGCCGTGAAGCACGATCGCCAGCAGGCCGCTCAGCGCGAGCGCCTCGTGCAGCGACTTCATCCGCGCCGGCGCGCCGGGCCGGCGCACGACCCTGCCCGAGAGGGCGAGCCCGACTCCCACCGAGAGCGACACGAGCACCATCGCCACCACGCCCATCGAGCGGCTGGCAAGCCACCAGACGTGCTGGCTCAGATCGAGGCTCGAGCTCACGCGGCCGCTGGCGTGCGCTCGCGGAGCGCGCCCGCGAGCACGATCTCGCCGTCGTCGAGAACCAGCACGCCGCCGTTTCGCTCGAGCAGCTCGGCGCCGCGTGCCGGCCCGGACAGGAGGGCGGTCTTGGCCAGCAGCTCAGCCTCCAAGCAGTCGCCCCCGATCGCCGTCGCCTGGATCACTCCGGTCCACGCCGGCAATCCGGTCGCCGGGTCGAGCAGGTGGTGGGCGAAGCCCGTCTCCGTGCGCCATACGCGCGTGCCGATGCCGCTGGTGGCCACGGCGCCGGCCGCCAGCTCGAACCGGGCGACGCGCGCGGCATCGAGCGGATCCGCCACCGCGACGGTCCTCGGCGCGCCGCTTCGTCCGCCCAGCACCAGATCGCCGCCTGCGTCGATCGCGAAGGTGTCATGCCCCGCGAGCAGAGCCGCCGCCCGGTCGGCGGCGAGCCCCTTCGCGGTGCCACCGAGGTCGAGCCGCACGCCGGGAGGCCTGCGCACCTCGTGACCGTGCACCGAGACCTCGCGCCACGCCGGCCGAGACGCCGCGCCGGCCGGGCGCCGTTCGGGAGCCGAGCGCAGGGCGTCGCGCAGCGAGGCCGGCTCGGCGCCGGTGCGGGTCCGCGCGTAGCCCGCCGCCTCGAGCGCCCCAAGCAGCGTGGGATCCACGAGCCCGCCGCTCCGCTGGGCCGCCGAGAGACCGGCCCGAACCGCTCCCGCCGTGAGCTCGGACACCACGCGCACGGGAGCCGGGTCGCCGTTCAGCCGGCTCAGCTCGCTGTCCGGCTCGAAGCGGGTGAGCGCCCGCTGATGACGTCCGAGAATCGCGGCCGCGCCGCTCGCGGCCAGGACGGGGTGGGCACCGCTCGGCAGCCCGCCGACGAGTATGCGCACGGTCGTTCCGAACAGCTTCAGCCGGAGCTCTCGCTCGCCGATCACGACGCCCTCGTCACGACGGTGTCCGGCGCGGATTGGGTGGCCGGCGCGGCCTGGGTGTCCGCGCCGGTCTGCGCGCTGGTCTGCGCGCTCGCCTGGCCGGCGCCGAGCGCGGGATCGTGGCCGTGCGCCATCTGCACGGCGAGGCCGCCCGTTATCGCGGCCGCGGCCATGAGCGACGCACCGATCAGCTTGAGGGTCGACCGGCGCGTGGAGGGGCGCTTTCTGGACTCGCTCATGCGGCCAGACTGACCGCCGCGCCTGAACGCCGCCTGAGCGCCGCGTTAGATTTTGGTAAGAGCTGTGGCGGGACGGGATCGCCGGGGGTCTACAGTTGAGGACCGGCATGGCCACACGCGCCGCGAGCGTTCAGATCACGATGCCCCAGATGGGCGAGTCAGTCACCGAGGGCACGGTTCTCGGTTGGTTGAAGCAGGTTGGCGACCATGTCGAGGCCGGCGAGCCCCTGCTCGAGGTCTCGACGGACAAGGTCGACGCCGAGGTTCCCGC
>DASYMP010000122.1:0-3149 GCA_036009005.1 Thermoleophilaceae bacterium
CGCGCGCTCCACCCGCGCTAAGCCCGGCGCCGCCCCGGCCGCGCGCTCCGCCCGCGCCGGGCGCGAGGCGGGGTCCGGTGAGTCGCGGCGGCGGGAGCGGCTTTCCGCCGCGCGTATCGACGAGCGGCACGCTCGGCGTGAGCTCGAGGCGGCCGAGAAGGCGCGCGCGAGCGCGGAGGCGCGCGCCGAGGCCGCGGACGCTCACGCCAGGGACGCGGCCGAGCGAGCGCGCGTCACGGCCGAGCGGCTGGCCGAGGCGAAGCGGGCCGAGAGCGCGGCCCGGAAGGTCCACACGCGGGCGGCGCGCGCGCTCGAGTCCGCCGAGCGCGGCCCCGGCCGAAAGTCTTAGACCGCCCTTAGCCAGCTCTAACGCCTCTCTTACGGGCCCCTCCGAAGGTCCATCCGGCAATCGGACCCAACCCAAGGAGGACCTCATGCGAGGCAGAGACATGACGAAGACGATCGCGATCGCGGCGGTCTGCGCGGCGGTCGGCACCGCGGGCGGGATCGCCGGCGTCTCCGCGGCGACCGGCGACAACGCTGCTGGCAGCTCCACGACGGCGGGCGCCGATCAGCGGCCCGGCCCGCCCGACGGCGGCCCGGGCCGCCACGTGGGCGCGAACGGCGTCCGCGAGCAGGCGCTCAGCGCCGACGTGGCCGACAAGGTGCGCGCCGCGGCGCTCGCCAAGGTCGACGGCGGCACCGTCGAGCGCGTGGAGACCGACGCCGACCACGGCTCGCCCTACGAGGCGCACGTGCGCCGCGCCGACGGCACGGAGCTGGAGGTGCTCGTGAACAAGAGCTTCAGCGTGACGGCCGTCAACGAGATGCAGCACCCGTAGAGCCACCGCCCGCATCGAGCCGTCCTGCCCTGCACCCCGTATGGGGCGGTGGGGCAGGACGGTGGCGGTCGAGTAGGTTGCGCCGAATGGGCTCCGGGAAGGCACTCGTGCCGTTCCTGCGCCAGATCGCGCCCGCTGTTAAGTCGCGCCGATAGACCTGTTCTACTCGGGCTTTATCACGTAACGTCGGCGGGGATGGAGGACTGGGCTCAGCTCATCTCCTTCGACCCCGCCCTGGTCCTGCGGCCCACGACCATGGACGAGCTGAAGGACGCGCTCGAGAAGGTCGACCGCCGCGAGGTCGGAAACGGCACGCTGAGGGTGCCGGGGAGCCTCCACTCCTGCGCCGAAATCGTCGTATCCGACGCGATCCTGGACACCTCCGGGATGCCGAAGACGATCGACTTCGAGGACGGCGACACGGCCGTGGTGGCCTCCGCGAACGTGACGCTCCACAACTTCCTGGCGGAGCTCGGCAGCCGCGGCAAGTCGGTCACGGCCACGGGCGGCACCGACGCTCAAACGCTCGCCGGCCTGATCTCGACGGGCACCGCTCCGGCGAGCTCGCGCCACGCGCTCTACGAGCTGCTCGACTGGGTGGAGCTCGTCGCCGTGGACCCGGCCACGGGCCAGGCGGCCGAGCGGCGCATCGCGCGCGGCGACGCCGACTTTCCGGCCGCCGTCTGCTCGCTCGGGCTGCTCGGCGTGCTCACGCGCGTGCGCTTCAGGCTCGTGGACGAGCGCTACTTCGCGGTCGTGCAGAAGATCGTGGACATGGACGAGGTGCTCGACGACCTCGACAGGACCTCCGCCACGTACGACTTCTGGCGGGTCAACTGGGCGCCCAAGTCCGACAAGGGGCTGCTGTGGGGCGCGATGGAGGTGCCGCGCTCGGACTCGAAGCCCGACGGCGACTACCCGACCGACCAGCCCGAGCAGGTGCTCGACTTCGTCTTCAAGGTGCTGGACAAGCTCGGCGACAGCGGGCCGCTTCTGAACACGCCGCTCGAGCTGGTCTACGACCTCCTGACGCTCACCTACAACGAGAACGACGACACCGGCCCGCTCCGCAACATGCTGCCGGTGGACCGGCGCGCGCCGCTCCACGTGGCGATGGCGGAGTGGAGCTTCCGGCCGCAGGACCTCCAGCGCGTGCTCGGCGAGTGCGAGAACTACTACGACACGAGCGGCTGGCCGAACATCCCGACCGAGATCGAGCTGACTCGCGTCGACGGCAACTTCATGTCACCGTGGAACTGGGAGGGGCTCGAGTACATCGTGAAGCTCAACTTCATGTATCTCACCGAGGTCTGCACGAAGCCGGGTGAGAAGGAGGCCATCCACGCGCATCTCCGCGGTCTCTGGGAGCACCTCGAGAGCGCCGGCGTCCCGTTCAAGGCGCACTGGGGCAAGATCAACTTCATCGACCCGGAGTTCGTGGCCCGCAACCACGACTTCGACTCGTTCCGGCCGCTCGTGCAGCCGATGTTCATGAACGACTACCTCACCGACCGCCTCGGGACGGTCTGACGTGCCGCCCGTGCTCACGGACGTCCACGCGCACCCGGCGATGAACGCGTTCCTGTGGGATCGCGACCTGCGGCGCCACTACTGGACCGGCCGCACGTTCGACCCGCTCGCGAGCCTCACCGACTTCAAGATGCTGGAGAAGGGCGGCGTGAAGGTGCTGTGGTCGTCCAACCACATCCCGGAGAGCAACATGTTCGGGTGCCCGATCCTGAAGATCGCGGCCCGCTTCACCAAGGGCGGGCGCATGCTCCTGAAGAAGGACGCCTGGCAGTGCCTGCTGGCGATGATGGACAAGATGGAGCGCCAGGTGGCGCGCTCCGGCGACCGCTTCCAGATGGCCCGCTCGAACGCCGAGCTCGACGCGGTGATCGCCTCGGGCAAGACGGCGATCGTCCACACGGTCGAGGGCGGCCACGTGCTCGGCGCCGGCCTCGCCGCCACCGATCTGGGTGGGCGCATCGGGCGACTCGAGCAGCTAGCGGATCACGGCGTGGCGTCGCTGACGCTCGCGCACCTGTTCCCGAACGATCTGGCCGGCCACGCCGAGGCGATCCCGGCGGCCGAGCGCAACCTGCCCTTCTGCCGGCTCGACAGCGGCGTGGACCTCTCGCGCGGGCTGACCGCGACGGGCCGCGCGGTGGTCGAGCGGATGGTCGAGCGGCGCATGATCCCCGACGTCACGCACTGCACCCCGGTGGCCCGGCGGGAGGTCTACGCGCTGGTGGCGAACCGCGTCCCGGTGATCGCGTCGCACACCGGCGTCCAGTCGCTGAATCC
>DASYMP010000123.1:0-2385 GCA_036009005.1 Thermoleophilaceae bacterium
CGCGACCACGATCAACATCCCGGACACCGTCGGCTACACGATGCCGGACGAGTACGCGGCCACACTCACCCGCCTGTACGAGCTCGTGCCGGACCTGCGCAAGGTCGCGCTGTCAGTCCACTGCCACGACGACCTCGGCCTGGCGGTGGCGAACTCGCTCGCGGGCGTATCGGCCGGTGCGCGGCAAGTCGAGTGCTCCGTGAACGGCCTCGGCGAGCGGGCGGGCAACGCGTCGCTCGAGGAGATCGTGATGCTGATTCACACGCGTCGCGCGTCGCTCGGCTTCGGCACCGGCGTGAACACCCGCGAGATCGCTCGCACGAGCCGGCTCGTCTCGCGCCTCACGGGCTATGCGGTGCAGCCGAACAAGGCGATCGTCGGCCGCAACGCGTTCGCGCACGAGTCCGGCATCCACCAGGACGGCGTGCTCAAGGCACGCGAGACCTACGAGATCATGGACGCCACCACGATCGGCCTCGAGTCGAACTCGATCGTGCTCGGCAAGCACTCCGGCCGCCACGCGCTGCGGAACGCGCTGGAGGAGCTCGGGTACCGGGTCGAGGGCGCCGCCCTCAACGCCGCGTTCAAGCGCTTCAAGGACGTGGCTGACAAGAAGAAGAAGGTCACCGCGCTCGACCTCGAGGCGATCGTGTCCGACGAGATGCGCCACACCGAGGGCGCGTACGCCATCGAGTGGTTCCAGGTCGAGGCGTCGTCATCGCGCACGCCGCTGGCCGAGGTGGCGGTGCGGCTCCCCGGCGGCCAGCTCGCGGAGGGCAGCTTCACGGGCGACGGGCCGGTGGACGCATTCTTCAACGCCCTGAACGCGGCCGTGGGCCACGAGGGGCGGCTGAAGGAGTACCACGTGAGTGCCGTGGACTCCGGGCAGGACGCACTCGGCGAAGTGACCGTGCTGCTCGAGCTCGACGGCCGGATGGCGTCAGGGCAGGGAGTCTCGACAGACATCCTCGAGGCGTCCGGGCGCGCGTACCTGCGAGCGCTCTCGAACGCGCTTGCGAACTCCGCGGTGGCGGAGGCCGAGCACCATCTGGGCCGCGCCGGCGCGCCCGTCGAGCCAGCGAACGAGCCCACGCCCTGACCGCCTTCACCTGGATCGACGGCGAGCGGCTCATCCGCTTCGCCGAAGGGGCTGTGGACGAGGCCGGCGAGCTGCTCCGCTCGCGGGGGTTCGAGGGCTACGCGCTCCTCACGACCGAGCGCTTCCTATCGACCCCGCTGGCGGAGGGTGCGGAGGCGGTCATCTCCGTACCCGCCGGACCCGTGGCCGAGGTGTCGGCGGCCGTCCGGGGCGAGGTCGGCGGCCGCCCCCTGGTGGCACTCGGCGGCGGACGCGTGATCGACTCCGCCAAGGCTCTCGGGGCCGCAGATGGACTGGAGGTGGCGGCGCTGCCCACCACGCTGTCGGGTGCAGAGCTGACCCGGTTCCACCGGCTGCCCGAGGGGGTGCAGGGGAAGCTGCCCGTGCGCCCGTCGCTGGTGGTAGCCGACCCCGCGCTGATGGCCTCGGCGCCTATGCCGCTGCTCGCCGCCACGGCCCTGAACGCGCTCGCGCACGCGGTGGAGGCTCTGTACACGCCGCTCGCGAACCCCGTGGCGTCGATGGCCGGCCTCCGCGCTGCCGCCCTCATCGCGGGCGGCTTGGACGACCCCGAGCCCGACCGAGCCTCCCTTGCCCTGGGCGCCCTGCTCGCTGCGTATGCGAGCGGCTCCGCGGGCTATGCCGTGCACCACGTCGTGTGCCAGACGATCGTGCGCGTGGGCAGCACGCCGCATGCCGAGACCAATGCGACGATGTTCCCGCACAGTGTCCGGCTCATGCACGAGCGCGCTCCCGAGGTGATGGCGCAGGTGGACGAGGCGATCGGCGACCCCGACCGGCTTGCGCACCGCGCCGAGGTGAGCGGGCTGCGCGCGCTCGGGTTCGACCCCGATCGCGTGGACGAAGTCGTGGCGGCGGTGCTGCCGCGGGCGGAGCTCGCCAACACGCCCAACGCGCCCGGCGAGTCCGAGCTGCGCGCGTTCGTCGAGGGTGCGCTGTGAGGCCCCCAGTGGTTGTCGCGCTCGCGATCGTTGCGTCGGCGGTTGCCTTGGCGGCGGCGGGATGCGGGAGCAGCAACGGCCCGACCGACAAGCAGCAGATCGAGACCGCGCTGCTCACGTACTACAAGGCCTTCGGCAGCGGCGACAGCGGCGGAGCGTGCCAGGAGCTCGCGTCGGGCACGAAAGCGGGACTCGAGAAGGCGGGCAGCGGCAAGGACTGCACCGAGATCCTCGATGCTGCGCGAAAGCGCCCGGACTACGCGGCGATCGCCTCCAAGCTTCAGAACGCCCGCGTCACCAACATCACCGTGGCGCGCGACAAGG
>DASYMP010000124.1:0-5957 GCA_036009005.1 Thermoleophilaceae bacterium
GCCCGCCAGCATGCGTGTCCGCGAGTAGAGGTGCGGCTGGAAGCACGCCACCAGCCTGCGCGGCTCGAGCGTGCGCGCCGCGGTGAGCGTGGCGCGCACCTCGGTCGGGTGGTGGGCGTAGTCGTCGTACACGGCCGCGCCGCGCTCGGTGCGCCCGTGCGACTCGAAGCGGCGGCCCGCCCCGCTGAACTTCGCGAGCGCCGGCGCCGCCTCCGCGACGGGCACGCCCGCGGCTCGCAGCGCCGCGAGCGCGGCCAGCGCGTTGAGGATGTTGTGCTCGCCGGGCACCGGCAGCGCCACGCGCACGCCCTCGACCTCGAAGCTGGAGTTGCCCGGTCCGAGCGACACGTTCTCCGCGCGCAGCCCCGGCCCGCCCCGCTCGCCGCCGAGTCCGAAGCTCACGGCCTCGCCCGCGCCGGGCAGATCCACGCCCGGGCCCAGCACGCGCACCTCCGCGGGCGCGGTGAACTCCTCGAACGCCTCCTCGAGCTGCGGCAGGCCGGCGTACGTCGCGTGGTGGTCGAGCTCGACGTTCGTGACGACCGCGATGTCGCGCGCGAGCTTCAGGAACGAGCGGTCGGACTCGTCGGCCTCGATCACCGCCCACTCCCCCGCGCCCCAGGCGGCGTTCGTCCCGGCTGCGCGCAGCTCTCCGCCGATCAAAAAGGCCGGGTCGCGGCCGGTCTCGCGCAGCGCGAGCGCGGCCATGGACGCGGTGGTGGTCTTCCCATGCGTCCCGCCCACCGCGATCGTGCGCTTGAGGCGCGACAGCTCGCCGAGCAGGTCGCCGCGGTGAAGGATCGTGACGCCGCGCTCGCGTGCGGCCGCGAGCTCCGCGTTGTCCTCCGGGATCGCGGTCGAGACGACCACCTCGGCGCCCTCCGGCACGTTCGCGGCGTCGTGGCCGATGACCGGCTCGATCCCGGCTGCCCGCAGTCGCTCGGAGTAGGACGACTCGGCCTGGTCGGACCCCGTGACCGCGGCACCGAGCTCGCTCGCCACCAGCGCAAGCCCGCTCATGCCGGCGCCGCCGATGCCTATGAAGTGGAGCCGCCTTCCTTCGAGGGAGCCGGTCATGCGAGCGCCAGGAGCTCCTCGGCCACTCGCTCGGCGGCGTCCGGCTTCGCCACCGCGCGCGCGGCGTTCGCCATCTCCGCTATCCGCTGCGGCGCGGCCAGCAGGCCGCCCACCTCGCGCGCCAGGCGCGGACCGTCGAGCGCGGCGTCCGGGATCACCACGGCGGCGCCGGCCTCCTCCATGAAGCGCGCGTTCGCGGCCTGGTGGTTGCCCGTGGCGTGCGGATAGGGCACGAGGATCGAGGGCAGCCCCGCCGCGGCGAGCTCGAACACGGAGCCGCCGGCGCGGGCGGCCGCGAGATCCGCCGCCGCAAGCGCGTCGGCGAACGGCTCGATGTACGGGAACAGCAGGTAGTGCGCGGGCGAGCCGAGCTCGTCGAGCCGCGCCCGCAGCGATTCGTAGTCGCGCCTGCCCGACGCGTGCAGGACCGCGCACGGCGCGGCGGAGCCGAACGCATCGAGCGCGGCGTCGTTCAGCCGCCGCGCGCCCAGCGAGCCGCCGAAGATCAGCAGGCAGGGCGCGTCCGAGGGCACGCCGAGGCGGGCGCGCGCCGCCTCACGGTCAGCGCCGACCGTGCCCTGCGGAACGGGCCGGCCCGTGACGAGCCACTTCGACCCGCTCCTGCCCGGCAGCGGAAAGGCGAGGCACACGCGCGACGCGAGCGGGGCGAGCATGCGGTTGGAGACGCCGAGGTGGCTGTCCGCCTCGGTGAGCACGAGCGGCAGACCGAGCGTCCTCGCCGCCAGCCCGACCGGACCGGACACGTAGCCGCCACCGCCGAGCACGGCGTCGGCGCCGATCCGCCGCAGCAGCCGCCGCGCCCGGCCGGTGGCACGAGCGGCGAGCAGCACGGCGCGCGCGGCGCGCAGCGGATTCTGGCGATCGATGCCGGTCACGCGCAGCCGGTGCAACGGATAGCCGGCGGCGGGCACGAGCTCGGCCTCCGCGCGCTCGCCCCCGATGAACTCGACCTGGGCGCCGCGCGCGCGGAGGGCGTCAGCTACCGCGAGTGCCGGCACGACGTGTCCCGCCGTCCCGCCGGCGGCGATCACGATCGACTTCACTCCCACCTCCGTCGATGGCGCGCAGCTCGGGGCGCTCGGCGCGCTTGGCGCGCCCGCCCGTCTCCGCCACGTTGAGGAGCAGCCCCATCGCGCCCATGAGCACCACCAGGTTGCTCGACCCGTACGAGATGAACGGGAGCGGCACGCCCGTGAGCGGCATGAGCCCGAGGACCGCGAAGAAGTTCAGGGTCGCCTGGCACAGGACGAGCGAGGTGATGCCTGCGGCGAGCAGCTTCGAGTAGAGGTCGCGCGCGTTCTTCGCCACGCGCAGGCCGGCGTAGCCGATCATCCCGTAGAGGCCGATCAGCCCGAGGATGCCCACCACGCCGAGCTCCTCGCCGATGACGGCCAGGATCATGTCCGTGTGCGCCTCGGGCAGGTAGAAGATCTTCTGGACCGACTCGCCGAGCCCGACCCCGAACAGCCCGCCGTGACCGATCGCGGTCAGCGCCTGGACCGCCTGGAAGCCGGTGTCGCCGGCGTCGGCGAACGGGTCGAGGAACGAGAGCAGGCGCTCGCGCCGGTACGGCTCCGCGATCGCGAGGATCGTCGCCAGGAACGCGAGCGTGCCGCCGATCAGCGCGAGGTTGCGCATCGGCGTTCCGGCCGCCACGAGCAGCGCGCCGATCGAGAAGCAGATCACCATCGTGGTGCCCATGTCGGGCTGCTTCATCAGGAGCGCGCACGCCGCGCCCACCACGAGCAGGAGCGGCTTCGTCATCGTCGCCACTGTGCGCACCGAGTGGGGCCGCGCCGCGAGCAGCTGGGCCGCATACAGGACGAGCGACACCTTCAAGAGCTCCGAGGGCTGGAACTGCACGAAGCCCGCGCCCAGCCAGCGCGTGGCGCCGCCCACGGTCACGCCGATGCCGGGGATCATCACCGCGATCGTCAGCGCGAAGGAGCCCGCCAGCAGGATCGGCGTGAGCCCGCGAATCACCTTCAGGCCGTGCCGCGCCGCGAGCTGCAGGAGCACCAGGCCGGCCAGCCCGAACAGCACGTACCGCTTGAGGTAGTAGGACGGGTCGCCGGGGCCGGACAGGAGCGACTCCGCCGAGCTCGCCGAGTAGACCATCACCGCGCCGCCCGCGAGCAGGCAGAGCGTGGCGGTGTAGAGGATCGAGTACTCGACCGGGCGCTTCCGGGGCATCCAGTGCGTTTTCTACGGCCAGGCCCGGATTCATCCCTTGGGAATCAGCGATCTGAAGCTCGCGCCGCGCTCCTCGTAGTCGCGGAACTGGTCGAAGCTGGCGCATGCCGGGGAGAGCAGCACGACCTCGCCGGGCTGCGCGGCGGCCGCAGCGGCGCTCACGGCGGTGGCCAGATCGCCGGAGCGGTGGAGCGGAACGGTGCCCTCGAGGTCGGCCGCGAGCCGGTCCGCGGCCTCGCCGATCAGGTACGCGGCGACCGCACGGGAGGCGAGCGCGTCGCGCAGGCCCTCGAAGCCGCCGCCCTTCAGGCTGCCGCCGAGGATCACGTGCACGCCGCCCTCGAACGCCTCGATTCCACGCAGCGCCGAGGACACGTTCGTGGCCTTCGAGTCGTTCACGTAGAGCACGCCGCCCACCGAGCCCACCTCCTCCAGCCGGTGCGGCACTCCCGCGAACGTGCGGAGGGCGCTCGCCACCGCCTCCGCGGGCACGCCGGCCGCGGCCCCCGCGGCGGCGGCGCCCATCGCGTTCTCGAGGTTGTGCTCGCCGCGCAGGCGGATCTCCTCCGCCGGCAGGGGCAGCGCCCCGAACTCGACCCGTCTGGCCTGCCCGGGCACCTCGAAGCCGGGCGGCACGACGGCCACCTGCTCGGGCGTCTGGTTGGCGAACAGGCGCAGCTTCGCGTCGCGGTAGGCCTCGAGGCTGCCGTGCCGGTCCAGGTGGTCCTCCTCGATGTTCAGCAGCAGCGCCACGTCCGGCGCGAGCGCCTCGGAGTCCTCGGCCTGGAAGCTCGACACCTCGCAGACGACGGTCGTGTCGGGGCCGAGCTCGCCGACGAGCGAGGACAGCGGCGTGCCCACGTTCCCCGCCAGCGCCACGGGCAGCCCGGCCTCGCGCCAGATCGCGCCGAGCAGCTCCGTAGTCGTGGTCTTGCCGTTCGTGCCGGTCACCGCCACGAGCGGGTTCGGCAGGAGCCGCCAGGCCAGCTCGAGCTCGCCGAGCACCGCGGTGCCGCGCTCGCGCGCCGCCACGATCACCGGCGCCTCGTTCGGGACGCCGGGGCTCTTTACGACGCACGCGATTCCGTCGAGCAGCTCGACGCCGTCCACGCCCAGGTGGGCGTCGATGTCGCGCGGGACCTCGGGCCTGCCCGAGTCGACGGCGACGACCTCGCCGTGCTCGCGCAGCATCCTTGCCGCGGCCGTGCCGGAGCGCGCCAGCCCCACCACGAGGTACGGGCCCTCGGGGAGCGGCGGCCTCACGACCCTGGGATCGACGCCTGGAAGAGCGTGAACCCGATCGCGGCGCAGATCGCCGCGATGATCCAGAAGCGAAGGATGATCTTCGTCTCCGACCATCCCGCCAGCTCGAAGTGGTGGTGGATCGGCGCCATCAGGAACACCCGCCTTCGGAAGCGCTGGAAGGCGAACACCTGGATCGCCACCGACAGCGCCTCGATCACGAAGATGCCGCCGATCACGATCAGGAGCAGCTCGGTCTTCGTCATCACGGCGAGCGCCGCGATGGCGCCGCCTAATCCGAGCGAGCCCGTGTCCCCCATGAACACGGACGCCGGGAACGAGTTGAACCAGAGGAAGCCCACGCAGGCCCCGACCAGGCAGGCGCTGAGCAGCGCGAGGTCCTGCTGGCCGCGCGTGATGAACGTCATCACCGTGAACGTGAGCAGCACGATCGCCGCGCAGCCGGCCGCCAGCCCGTCGAGGCCGTCCGTCAGGTTCACGCCGTTGGTCGCACCCGCGAGCACGAGGAAGATCAGGATCGGGTAGGCGAAGCCGAGGTCGACCGTGAGGTCGACGACGCGCAGCCGGAGCGTGTCGTTCAGGCCGACGTACTCCGTGACGGCGATCCAGAGCGCGATCGCGGTGAGAGCCTGGACGATCAGCTTGGTCTTGCCGGACACGCCCAGCGAGCGGCGGCGGCGCAGCTTGATCACGTCGTCCGCGAAGCCGAGCGCGGCCATCGCCAGCGCCGTTCCGAGCACGGCGAGGCTCGCGGCGCGGTACTCGGACAGGATCAGGAACGGCACCGCGATCGCTACGAAGATCAGGACGCCGCCCATCGTGGGCGTGCCGGCCTTGCCGTGATGGCCGGCCGGGCCGTCCTCGCGGATCTGCTGGCCGAACTCCTTCAGCCGCAGGTAGTCGATGAACTTCGGCCCGAGGAACATGCAGATGAGGAGCGACGCGGAACCGCCCATGACGATCTCGCCGAGCATCAGCTGGCCACCCGCGCCCTGAGCGCGTCGCGCGCCTCGGTCAGGTCGTCGAAGGGCTCCTTGCGGCCGTTCTCGAATTCCTGGCCCTGCTCGTGGCCCTTGCCGGCGATCACGACGACGTCGCCCGGCTCGGCCTCGCCGATCACGCGCCTGATCGCGCGGCGCCGATCGGCGTCGCGCTCGGCATCGGCGCCCGCGCCCTCCATCACCTGGTCGATGATCGCCTCGGGCTGCTCGCTGCGGGGGTTGACCGAGGTCACGAGCACCCGGTCGGCGAGCCGGCGCGCGGCGTCGCCCATCGCGGCGAGCACCTCGCGGATGATGGCCTCGGGGTCCTCGGAGCGCGGGTTGTCCGAGGTCACGATCGGCAGGTCCGCGCACTCCTCCGCGATCTGGCCCATGATCGGGCGCTTGCCGCGGTCGCGATCG
>DASYMP010000125.1:0-22429 GCA_036009005.1 Thermoleophilaceae bacterium
GTCCGGGCTTGTCCTGTTCGTGCTCGGCCTGCTGCCGGGCCCGTTCGAGGTGAACCTGAACCCGATGTCCGTGACGCTCGGCGCGCTCGTGATCGCGATCTCGACCGAGTTCAGCGTGCTGCTCTCGTCGCGCTACCGCCAGGAGCGCGACGGCGGCGCCGGCCCGGCGCGCGCCATCGAGCTCGCGTACGCGTCGACAGGCGCGGCCGTGCTCGCGTCCGGCATCACCGCGATCGCCGGCTTCGCCGCGCTCGTGTTCTCGGACATCCGGATGCTGCGCGACTTCGGCATCGTCACGGTCGTGGACCTGAGCGTCTCCCTGGTCGGCGTGATGATCGTGCTGCCCGCGGCGCTGCTGTGGGCCGAGCAGCACGGCCCCTTCCGGGTTCGCGACCTGCTCACGGCGGTCAGGCCCGGCCGAGCGCAGCCGGACGCGCCGTGAGCGAGGAGCACGAGAACGGCGACCGCTTCGACGACCTCTCGATCGGCGAGCGGCTTGCCGAGCGCGACGAGACCCACCCGGAGCCGATGCGGCGCCCGGAGGTGCCGCGCCAGGCCAACAAGTACGCCTGGCTCGTCGGGATCGTGATGTTCATGGTGCTGGGCGTGCTCGTGTTCGTCCAGACGATCCCGAACCAGGGCGAGGGGCTGTTCGGCCCGAAGAGCGGTACGCGCGCGCCCGCCTTCGCGGCCCCGCTCGTCGAGAGCGACCTCGAGGGCGACGCGAACGTCTGCCAGCACAAGCCCTGCCCGAAGGACTCCGGGCCCGTCCCGGCGTGCGAGGTGAAGAGCAGGGCCGTGCTGAACGTGTGCGCGCTGCGCGACAGGCCGCTCGTGATCACGTTCGTGTTCGACCGTGGGGCGGACTGCTTCCCACAGGTCGACAGGACCGAGCGCGTCCGCCGCAGCGTGCCCGGCGTCCGCTTCGTGACGGTCTACTTCAGCCGCAAGGAGCGCAGCGAGCTGCGCAACCTCGCGAGGGCGCGGGGCTGGACCCAGCCGGTGGCGCTCGACAGCGACGGCCAGGTGGCCAACCTGTACGGGGTGGGCGGCTGCCCGACGACGGTGTTCGTGCGCGAGGGGGGCAGGGTCGCCCGGACCCGGCTCGGCAATCTGACGGAGGCGCAGCTGCGGCGCGGCGCGGAGCGGCTCGTGGGATGACCGAGCTCGAGCTCGACCTCGTGAACGGCTGGGTGGAGCCCGAGCTGGCCGAGGAGTTCCCCGAGCTCTCGCTTGTTCACACGACGCTCGACGTGCGGCCCGGGCCCTCGCCGCGCGAGGTGAAGCAGCGCCTCCGCATGCTGGCCGACCGCTACACCGGCGGGAAGGTCGTGCACATGCGCCAGGACCCCGTGCCGTGGGCGTACCGGGTCTTCTCGCGCCAGGTGGGCATCGACCCCGATCACGACCGCACTCCCGTGGAGGCGGTGGCCCTGCGGCGCCTCAAGGACGGCGGGCTCCACAGCGAGAACGTCGTGGACGACGCGCTCACCGTGGCGATCGCGGAGACCGGCGTCCCGCTGCTCGCGCTCGACTCCGAACGGGTCCAGGGCGAGCTCGGGCTCCGGCTCGGCCGGGCCGGCGAGACGCTCGGCGAGACGCGGCCGCTCTCGTCACGCCAGCTCGTGGTGGCCGACCGCCAGGCGCCCGTCGCGCTCGTGCTCGGCGAGGTGAGCGAGGCGGCCGGGGTCACGCCCGAGACCGAGCGGATGACGCTCTGCGCGCTCGGGGTCAAGGGAGTGCCGCGCATCAGCCTCGAGGAAGCGCTGTGGTGCGCGGCCGAGACGCTTTACACTTAGCCCTCGTGCCTGACGTGCTCGACAGGCCAGTCGCATCCGAGCTGACTCTCGCTCCGACCGACGAGCGAGCGGCTCGCCGCACGCTGCTCGACCAGGTGGCCCATCTCGAGACCGAGCTCGGGCAGGTCTTCTGCTCCGGCTGGCCGCGCAAGGACATGGCGCCGCCGCTCGTGGCCGGCCGCGGTGGCGGCCCACGGCTCCTGTCGCTCGCCGAGCTCGAGGAGCTCCGCGACGACCTCGCCGACCGCGTCTCCGACGCTCGGCGCGCGCTCTCGGACCGCACCTGGGTCGAGGATCAGAACCGGCGCCTGATCGAGGAGATGATGCTCGCGCCCGAGCAGCACAAGTGGCGGCGCGTCTCGGCCGAGGACATCGGCGAGCGCGGCTGTCGCCACTGGCACGTGCGCCCGCGCCTCAGCTTCATCGGCATGTTCATGGGCTGGTGGCGCGTGGTCGTCAGCTCCGGTTGCCCCTTAGCCACCTGAATGGGAAGGCGCAGCCGCAAGCGCGGTGATTCGACGCGCGCGGAACGCGACGCCGCGCGTCGTGAACGCCGCGCGGCCGGCGCAGGCAGCCCGGCGAGCCCCACGCCGCGGCGGCCGACGTCCGAGCGCCCGCGGGCGCCGTGGGGCAGCTTCCCGCTGTCCGAGCTCGTCATCTTCCTGGGGCTCGTCCTGATCATCTGGGGGGCCGCCCGCGGCTCCGGTGGCGAGGAGATGCTCGCGGCCGGTCTTGTGATCGCCTCGCTCGGCGGCGGCGAGCTGGCACTGCGCGAGCACATGGGCGGCTACAAATCGCACTCGGCCCTGCTCGCGGGCGTGGCGGCGTTCATCGCGGTGACCGTCGTGGCGCTCGGCCTCGGGCCGGTCCAGATCTGGGCCCTCCTGCTGGTGGGTGCGGCCGTGTTCGCCGGTACGTTCTACGCGATGCGAGAGCTCTTCAAGCGCCGCTCCGGCGGCCTCGGCTTCCGGTGAGCGAGCGCCGCCTGCGGATCGCGGGCATCCACCACATCACGCTCCTCTGCGCGGACCTCGAGCGCTCCGTCGGGTTCTACCGGAACCTGCTCGGGATGAGCGTGGTCAAGCAGACAGTGAACGAGGACGACAAGCGCGCCCGGCACCTCTTCTTCGGCGACGAGCAGGGCACCCCCGGCACGCTCGTGACCTGCCTCGAGTACCCGGATCTCGACGAGGGGTCGGTGGGCCGCGGCTCGACGCACCATTTCGCGCTGTCGGTGGAGAGCGAGGAGGAGCTCGCCGCGTGGCGCGAGTACCTCATGGGGCGCGGCATCGCAATCACCGAGGTGATGGATCGCACCTACTTCAGGTCGATCTATCTGCGCGATCCCGACGGGCACATCATCGAGATCGTCGCGGGCACGGAACCGCTGGCTTAGCGGGGAGGACGGCCGGCCTCTCCCCGGCCGCCCTCGCCCTGAGCTCCGGTCAGGCGGCCGTCAGAGCGCGCTCGCGAGCGGCAAGCGTGCCCCTCGCGGGAGCCGGGGGCACGCGCTTCGCCTCAACGGGCTGAGCGGCGACCGTGGGTCCTGCCGGGGCGTTCTTTGCAGTGAGCACAGCGGCCAGCGCGAGGCGCTGGCGCTCGGTGAGCGTTCCGACCTGCTTGTTCTCCGGAACTCCGAGCGACACCAGCAGCCGACGACAACGTGCCCTGCCCCAGCGCTTCTGGCTCATCAGCAGGTCGCTGATCGACATGCTGTGAGCCTGCCAGGGGCAGCTGAGGACCACCTCAGCTGCTGAGAGCTCGCCCGCTCCGATTCGACGCTTCATTCGAGCCCTCGCGAGGCGCACGCGGTTCGCGTACTCCAGCGCCTGCAGATGCTGCTGCTCTTGACCAGCGTCGATCGTGGCCGACTTGCCCATCAGACCTCCCCGCACTACGTGCGATCTCGAACCAGAACAGATGTAGATACCCCGGAGCCTCAGGGCGACAGTCGGGTGGGACACGGATGAAGCGGGCCAGATGCCGCGAACTCCGGTGCCGTGAGGCCGGGGCCCATCAAAACCGCTCCTGCCCCGACCGTCAACATCGTGTTTGGGCTCTCGGTCGCTAAGAGCGGGCTTTTCGTGGGTAAGGTCCGAGACGATGCGTTCGACGAAGATCGTCGCGACGATCGGACCCGCCTCGATGGATCCGGACGTCCTCGAAAAGATGGTCGCCGCGGGCATGGACGTGGCGCGGCTGAACTTCGCGCACGGCACCTCGGAGCAGCACGCGGAGATCGCGCAGGCGATCCGCACGGGCGCCGAGCGGGCGGGCCGCGAGGTCGCGATCCTCGGTGACCTCCCGGGCCCGAAGCTGAGGATCGGCCCCGTGGCGGGCGGCGTGGCCGAGCTGGCCCGCGACTCACAGGTGGTGTTCACGCAGGAGCCGGTGGAGGGCACCTCCGAGCGGCTGCCGGTCGCGTGGGAGGGATTCGCGGAGCTCGTCGACAAGGGCGATGTGCTCTACCTCGCCGACGGCGCGGTGCGCCTGCGCGTGAGCTCGGTCGAGGACGGCGAGGTCGTGACGAAGGTGGAGGTGGGCGGCAGCGTCGCCTCTCGCCAGGGACTCAACCTGCCGAACGTGACGGTCTCGCTGCCGGCGGTGAGCGCCAACGACATCGAGCTGATCGACGCGGGCCTCGAGATGGGGGTGGACTTCTTCGCGCTCTCGTTCGTGCGCCGTCGCGAGGACCTCGACCCGGTGCGCGAGCACCTCGCCTCGAAGGACATCCACGTGCCGCTGATCGCGAAGATCGAGAAGCCGCAGGCGGCCGCCAACAGCGAGGAGATCATCGACGCCGCCGACGGGATCATGATCGCGCGCGGCGACCTCGGCATCGAGCTGCCGATCGAGGAGGTGCCGCTCGTCCAGAAGCGGCTGCTCGCGCTCGCGGGGCGCAGCGCCACGCCCACGATCACCGCCACTCAGATGCTCGAGTCGATGGTGCACTCCACGCGGCCCACCCGCGCCGAGGTGGCTGACGTGGCCAACGCGATCTTCGACGGCACCGACGCCGTGATGCTTTCGCAGGAGACCGCCGTCGGCAAGCACCCGGTGCTCGCCGTGCAGATGATGGCGTCGATCGCGCAGACCACCGAGCGCGAGCTGCCCTACGGACGCTGGCTCGCCGAGCGCGGGCCGCGCGCGAACAACCAGTACCACGCCATCGCCTTCGGGGCGGTGGGCGCCGTCTACCAGCTCGGGCTGAAGTGCATCGTGTCGCCCACCAACACGGGCACGACCGCGGGGCTGATCTCCGCCTACCGGCCGAAGGCGCCCGTGCTGGCGCTGTCGCCGCACATGCACGTGGTGCGGCGCTGCCAGCTCCTCTGGGGGGTCCACCCGCGGCTCCACGAGGAGCCGATGGACACGCTCGGGCTGATCGAGGCTTGCGCGCACGCCGCCGAGCGGGAGGGCTTCGCCCAGACCGGCGACAGGATCGGCATCACCGCCGGGCTGCCCGCGGGAAGCGCGGGCGGCACGAACCTGTTCAAGGTGCACACGCTCGAGGGCTAGTGCCGGGCGCTCCGCCTGCGCTCACGGAACGCCTTCGCCTTCTCGAGGTTCCCGCACGAGTCCATGTTGCACCAGCGCCCTGAGCGGTTCTTCGAGTTGTCGTAGAAGGCCCACTCGCACGCGTCGCGCGGGCACGCCTTGAGGCGCTCGAAGCGGCCGTGCTCCACGGCGGCGGCGACGATCGCCATCAGCCGGGCGATTGCGCCGTCCAGGCCCTGGGCGTCGGTCACGAGCTCCGGGTCGCGTCCGGGGGCGAAGCGCACCCGCACGCCGGCCCGGCGGACGGCGCGGTCGAGCCTCTCGACCGCGTCGTCGTCGAGCGGCAGCCCGTTGTTGTGGCGGAGCACCGCGCGGAGGCCCTCGCGCACCTCGACGGCCCGCCGCAGGTCGGCCGCGTTCAGCTTGATCCCGGCGTCGATCAGGCCGCGCTCGGCGAACCAGTCGCGCAGCGCGTCTGGGCTCGCCAGCTCGTCGTCGCCGCTCTCGAGGTCGACGCTGTTCACGAAGCGCTGGACGAGATCGAGCGGCTTGGGGGCCGTCTTCGCTGCTGTCGAATCTCCCGGAGCCATAACTAGCAAAAGAGTTTAGCTGGTGCTATCATTCCTGCATAATGATTTTGCCGGTTATCACAATCACGCACTCGGCCAACGCGGACGATGCCTCGGTCCGGCGGCTGGCCGCCCTCGACGACCGCCGTCCCCCGCATGGGCCCGCACTGCTCGCGTACGAGGACGGCGAGCTGCGGGCCGCGGTCGGGCTCGTCGACGGACAGTCCGTCGCGGATCCCTTCCACCGCACCGCGGACATCGTCCAAATGCTGCGCCTGCGGGCGCGAGAGGAGGTGGCGGGATGAACGCGGCACTCAGTTGGGCGGTAGCCACAGCGCAGCAGACCCGGACGGCGCGGAAGCGCCGATAGCCTCAGCCTCTTGAGCGCTCGCGCCTGGATTCTGTTCGCCGCCGTCTCGGTGATCTGGGGCATGCCCTACCTGTTCATCAAGATCGCGGTGGACGATGTGTCGCCGAGCGTCGTGGCCTGGTCGCGGCTGGCGATAGCGGCCACCGTGCTCCTGCCGGTCGCGTGGAAGCTCGGCGCGCTGCGCGGGCTCGGTGAGCGCTGGCGGATCCTCGCGCTCTTCGCGGCGGTCGAGATGGCGGTGCCGTGGCCGCTGATCGGCTTCGGCGAGGTGCATGTGAGCTCGTCGCTCGCGGCGATCCTGATCGCGACGGTGCCCCTGTTCGTGGCGCTGCTCGCCACCCGCTTCGATCACGCCGAGCGGCCCACGCCCACACAGCTGGGCGGGATGCTGATCGGGTTGGGCGGCGTGGTCGCGCTCGTGGGCATCGACATCGGCGGCCACGGCGACGAGCTGCTCGCCGCGCTCGCGATCGTGTTCTCGGCCTTCCTGTACGCGATCGGCCCGATGATCGTGAAGCGCCGCCTCTCCGACGTCGACCCGCTCGGGCCGGTCGCCGCCTCGCTCGCGATCGCCACGCTGCTAGTGACCCCGTTCGCGCTGGCCGACCTCCCTGACGCCGTGCCGTCGGCGGACACGCTCGCGTCGCTGGCCACGCTGGGCCTGGTCTGCTCGGCGCTCGCGTTCCTGCTCTTCTTCCGGCTGATCGCCGAGGTGGGCCCCGGCAAGGCCACGATCATCACCTACGTGAACCCGGTGGTAGCGCTCGCGCTGGGCGTGGCGATCCTCGACGAGAGCGTCACCACCGGGGTGGTCGTCGGCCTCCTGCTCATCCTCGCGGGGTCGTGGCTCGCGACCGACGGACGGCTGCCGCCGGGCCTTGCCGGCCTCGCCGGACGGGCCCACAACCATCCCCGTGCACGAGGTTCGGAGGCACCCGGCTAGCTCTACCACTGCGTTATCGCGTAGTGGTTGTCGCAAACCGCACGTGGGGATAGGGTGGTCCGCTATGACTCTCCGCCGAGCGCTGCCGCTCACCCTCATCGCGCTTCTCCTCCTCGCCGTGCCCGCCTCAGCCGGGACCGGCCTGAACGCATACAAGGTCAAGTTCCACGGGGCGGAGCAGCTGCGGATCCTGAAGCAGCAGGGATTCGACCTCACCGAGGGGATCCGGCGGAAGCGAATCGAGATCGTCGCCACGAAGACGCAGGTCGAGAAGCTCCGTCGCGCGGGCGTGCGCACCACGCTGCTGCGCGACCGCCGCGGACGCACCGTGCTCAGGGCGAACGCCGCCCAGGCAGCGGGCGGTTGGACGGTCTGGCGCCCGTACGCGCGCACCGACGTCGCGGTCTCCGGCTCGTCCGGCAACCCGACCGCGACCATCAAGAAGCAGATGGAGAACCTGGCGGCCAGGTACCCGAAGATCGCGAAGCTCGAGACGATCGGCCACTCGGTGCAGGGCCAGCCGATCTACGCGATGAAGGTCACGAAGGACGCCCGCAGGGTTCGCGACGGCTCACGCCCCGCGGTCCTCTACTCGGCGGTGCAGCATGCGCGCGAGTGGCTGGCCGGTGAGACCGAGCGGCGCACGCTGCGGCTCTTCCTCGACAACTACGGCAAGCGCGGCACGGCGGTCGGCACCGACGGCCAGCCGGTGGCGGGCGTTGCCGCATCGGAGCTCACGTCGCTCGTGAACTCGCGCGAGCTCTGGTTCATCCTGATCGCCAACCCCGACGGCTACGACTTCACCTTCGACCCCGCGAACCGCCTGTGGCGCAAGAACCTGCGCGACAACAACGGCGACGGTGAGCTCACCGGCATCGACGGCGTGGACCCGAACCGGAACTTCCCCACGCGCTGGAGCTACGACGACGAGGGCTCGAACCGCGACTTCGCGTCCGAGACCTACCACGGCACGGGCCCGGCATCCGAGCCCGAGACCAAGGCGTTCCTGTCGCTGATGGGCCGCGTGCACTTCGCCTACAACAAGAACGACCACACCGCGGCCCAGCTGATCCTGTGGCCGTTCGGCTGGCAGGTGGACACGCACCCCGCCGACGAGCCGCTGATGACGGCGCTGGCCGGAGACGACGCGAACCCCGGGATCGCGACGTTCGACCCGGACGTCGGGGCGGACCTCTACACGACCAACGGCGACACGAACGACCACATGTACAAGTCGACGCGAACGATCTCGTTCACGCCCGAGGGAACGGCCGCGGCGGAGGGCAGCGTCTTCGTCTTCCAGGATGTCGAGGCCGACGTCCAGGCCGAGTTCGAGCGCCACGTGCAGTTCGCGCTCGACCTCGCGCGCTCGGCGCCGGACCCGACGCATCCCAGCAGCCATCTCGGCAACCAGCCGGCGAATTTCGCCGTGGACAAGTTCGAGGTCTCCTACGGGACGCCGCAGGTCGTTCAGGTGAACGCCCGCCGCGACCTCGGGACGATCCAGGCGCACTGGCGGGTGAACGGCGGCACGACGCACACAGTCACCGCGACCGAGTGGCAGGGCGGCGCGCGCTACGGCGACGAGGGCGACTACTGGTACCACCGCATGCGCGCCTCGGTGACCGGGAAGGTGCGTCGGGGGGACAACGTCAAGGTGTGGTTCTCCGCGCCGAAAAAGCACGTCCAGAGCGGATCGTTCACCTACAACGTGCGCTCGGATTCGGGCGCGCGCGTGCTCGTCCTCGCGGTCGAGGACTACACGGGCAACTCCGCCCTGCCGGCCTACGACGACACGACCAAGCCCAACTACCTGAGCTACTACACGAACGCGCTCAGGGCCAACGGCGTGCGCTACGACGTCTACGACTACGACGCGATGGGCCGCAAGGCCCCCGATGCGCTGGGGGTCCTGAGCCACTACGACGCGGTGATCTGGGAGACCGGCAACGACAACGTCACACGGATAGGGCCCACTCCCGGGGTCTCGGACGCGCAGGCCTGGGAGACGATCATGTCCGTGCGCGACTTCGTGAACGAGGGCGGGCGCGTGTCGGTGTCCGGCGTGAACGCCGGGCGGCAGTGGGATCTCGTCGAGTACCCCACCGAGGGGCGCGCGAACACCACCTGCGACGGCGATCTCCAGACGACCGACGGCGGAAAGTGCAACCCGCTCTCGAACGACTTCGCCCAGTACTACCTGGGCGCGTTCCTCCGCAGCGACGCCGGGGGGCAGGACGCCGACGGGAACATCTTCCCGGTGATCGGCACGGCGGGCGGCCCGCTGGGCGGGCTGACGCTCAACCTGAACGGCGCGAGCAGCGCGGGGAACCAGGGCGGTAACGGTCTCGGGACCGGCAACTTCCTGGTCACCTCGAGCGTCCTCAGCAAGCAGGACTACCCGCAGTTCGCAAGCGACCAGGCCGCCGACTGGCAGCTCTCAGGCGGCGCTGCCTTCGACCCGCACTCGGGCTCGAAGTACATGTACTCGCAGAACGCCGACGAGGGCTACAAGCGCATGACGCGCACCGTCGACCTCACCGGGGTCAGCGGGACCCAGCCCGCGAACCTCTCGTTCTACACCTCGTACAACACCGAGCTCGACTGGGACTTCGTCTTCGTCGAGGCGCACACGGTCGGTCAGAACGACTGGACGACGCTCCCCGATCAGAACGGGCACACGAGCGACAGCGCCGGCGCGAGCTGCCCCGAGGGTTGGGGCCAGGACCTGCACTTCCAGCTCCAGCACTACCAGACGGTCGTGCAGGGCGACGATCCGAGCACGCACGACGACGAGAGCTGCCTACCGACCGGCTCGAGCGGCGTGTGGAACGCGTCGAGCGGCAACTCGAGCGGCTGGCAGAACTGGTCGATCGACCTGAGCGCCTACAGGGGCAAGCAGGTCGAGCTGTCGATCGTGTTCGCGACCGACTGGGGCACGACCACAGTGCCGGGCGTGATGCTCGACGACACGACCGTGACCGCCGGTTCGAACGTGAGCACGACCTCGTTCGAGACCCAGGGCGACCTGGGCGGCTGGACGATCCCGGGTGCGCACCCGCAGGGCCCGTCGGCGAACGTGAACGACTGGATCCAGTCAGATCGCATCCCCTTCGAGGACGCCGCCGTGACGGTGACGAGGTTCGGGATGATGTTCGGGTTCGGGCTCGAGGGAGTGAACGGAGCGGGCAACCGCGCCGTCCTGATGGACCGGATCCTGGACCACCTGCTGCTCTAGCCGTCGCGGGCTAGACGGGCGGCTCGAGTGCCTCGACCTCGCCCTTGACGCTCTCGAAGACGTCAAGGGCACGGTCGAGGTGCTCGCGCTCGTGCGTGGCCATCACGCTCGTGCGCAGAAGCGCCCCGCCACGCTGCACGGCCGGGTAGATCGCGACGTTCACGTACACGCCCGCGTCGTAGAGCGCCTTCCACAGAAAGACGGCCTTCCAGTCGTCGCCCACCTGCACCGGCACGATCGGGGTGATCAGCTCGGAGCCGTCAGGCAGGCGGGTGGGCTCCATCACCTGGTAGCCGAGCGCCGCCAGGCCGTCGTGCAGGTAGCGCGCGTTGTCCAGCACCTTCCCCATCAGCTCGGGCCCCTCGTCGGAACGGATGATCTCGAGTGCCCCGAGCGCCGCGCCGATCGCCGCGGGCACGGCCGACGCCGTGAACATGAAGGAGCGCGACTGCACGCGCAGGAAGTCGATCACCTCGGCCGGGCCGGCGATGAAGCCGCCGCAGGACGCGAGCGACTTCGAGAACGTGCCCATGCGCAGGTCCACCTCATCCTCGGCGCCGAGCAGCTCGCAGGCGCCCGCCCCGCGGGCGCCGAGTACGCCCACGCCGTGAGCCTCGTCGACCATGAGCCGCGCGCCGTGCTCGCGGCAGAGAGCCGCGATCTCCGGCACGGGAGCGATGTCGCCCTCCATGGAGAAGACGCCGTCCACGACCACCAGCACGCCGCCGCCGTCGCCCTCGGCGCGCGTGAGCATCGTCTCGAGCTTGTCGAGCCGGTTGTGGCGCACGGGCCGCACGCGCGCGCGTGAGAGCGCCACCGCGTCGAGGATCGAGGCGTGGTCGCCGCTGTCGCAGATGACCGTGTCGCTGGGGCCGAGGAGCGTGCCGATCGCGCCGGTATTCGCGAGGTAGCCGGTCGTGTAGACGATCGCCTCCTCGGTGCCCATCCACTCGGCCAGCTCGCGCTCGAGCTGGAGGTGGAGCGGCGTCGTGCCGTTCATGAAGCGGGACCCGGTCAGGCCGGTGCCGTAGTGCTCGAGCGCGCGGCGCGCGGCGTCCTTCACGCGCGAGTCGCCGGTCAGGCCCAGGTAGTTGTTCGAGCCGAGCGTGATCCGCTCCCTGCCCTCCATGAGCGCGACCGGGCCCGGCTCGGCCTCCACGACGCGGAAGTAGGGCAGGAGGTCGTTCTCACGAGCGGCCTGAAGCTGCTCGAGCCGCTCGTGGTTGCGTGCCTTCTCGAAGAGATCGATAGCCGTAGGCATATAGTCCCGCGCCGTGTCAGTCGAGGTGGAGCCCGTCGCCTCGCGCAGCGATCTGCGCGAGTTCATAGAGCTTCCGTACCGGCTGCACTCTAACGCGGCTCAGTGGATCCCCCCGCTGAGGATCGAGCGCAGGCTATTCCTCAGCCCGCGCACCGGCGCCTTCTTCAAGCGCGGCGAGGCGCAGCTGTTCCTGGCGCGGCGCGAGGGCCGCGTGGTGGGCCGGATCAGCGCGCAGATCGACACCGCCTTCAACGAGTCTCAGGGGAACGCGTGGGGGATGTTCGGCTTCCTCGAGCTCGAGGACGACCCGGACGTGATGCGCGCGCTGCTCGACGCCGCCGAGGAGTGGCTGCGCGTGCGCGGGCGCGACCGCATGGTCGGCCCGATGGACTTCACGATGAACGACGAGAGCGGCGTCCTGATCGAGGGCTTCGAGCTCGAGCCGATGATTCGCCAGGCGTGGCAGCCGCCCTACTACCAGCGGCTCTGCGAGGCCGCCGGCCTCGAGAAGTGCGTGGACACGTTCATGTGGTCGCTGCACATCTCGGGCCGCGAGAGCGTGATGCCGATCATCTGGGACCTCGCCGAGCAGCTCGAGCCGAAGCACGGGATCCGCATCCGCAAGATGAGCCGCCGCAGGCTGCGCCGGGATCTCGACGCGTTCGCGGAGATCTACAACGAGGCGTGGTCGCGGAACTTCGGCTTCGTGCCGTACGACAAGCAGGACCTCGACGCCTACGCCGAGGAGCTACAGATCGTCTACGACCGCGACTGGTTCATGATCGCGGAGGACGCCGACGGGAAGACGGTCGGCATGGCGATCACGGTGCCGGACGTGAACCAGGTGCTGAAGAAGATGAACGGGCGCCTGCTGCCCTTCGGCTGGTGGCACTACCTGAACAGGAGGAGGACGATCGACCGCTGCCGCGTGGGCTTCCTCGGCGTGAGGCCGGCCTACCAGCACACCGGCGTGGCGGCCGGGCTGTACGCGGAGCACTTCGACATGGCGGAGAAGACCAGGGTCAAGGGCGGCGAGATGGGCTGGATCCTCGAGACGAACAAGGCCATGAACCGCGCCATGGAGGCGATGGGCGGCGAGATCGTGAAGAAGTACCGGGTTTACGAGAGGGCCCTCTGATACGTTGGCGCCCGTGTCCGAGAACCTGCCAGTGCTCGCCGAGCCGCGCCCCATCGAGCGGCGCGCCGAGGTGTCTCTGCCCGCCGCCGTCGCGGCCGCCACGGGCGGCTTCCTGGTCGGCGTGGCCACGTTCCTGCTGGTGAGGGTGCTGCGCCGGCCGAAGCCGGTGGCGCTGCGTCTCGGGCGGCGCAAGAAGACCGACATCGCCGGCTCGCGCTCCTTCCTCGTAGACATCCATCTTCTGAAGGACCGATAGGCACCTCGGTCGAGCAGGACGTCGTGCCCGCGGGGCCGTACAGGCTCCCGGGTCCGGGACGCGACGGCGTGATGGTCGCTCGCGACGGTGTGCTCACGCGCGCGCTCTGGGTGGGCGACGAGCAGGTCGTCGTGCGGGCCTGGGCCGTTGCCGGCGCGGTGCGGCTGTCCGCATCGGCCGACTCGCGGGACGCCGCGTCGAAGGGGATCGAGCGGATGCGCTTCGCGCTGGGCGTGGACCACGACCTGGCCGAGTTCCAGCGCCGCTTTCGCTGGGACGCGCTCGTGGGACCCGTGATCCGCCGCAGGCCGTGGCTGCGGCCGCGCCGCCGGCCCGAGCCGTTCGAGGCGCTCGCGTGGGCGGTCTGCGAGCAGCTGATCGAGTCGGGACGCGCCGCCGCCATCGAGCGGCGGATCGTGTGGCGGCACGGTCGCCGCAGCGCGTGCGGCACGCTCCGCGCGCCGCCCTCGGCCGCGTGGCTGGCGGGCCGCTCGCCGGCGGAGCTGGATGCGTGCGGCCTGGCGCCGAAGCGCTCGATCGCGCTGGTGAGGGTGGCCCGCGAGGTGGCCTCGGGCCGCGCCGACCTGAGCGAGCACGAGCCCGCCTGGCGCCGCCTGCGCACGATCCCGAACATCGGCAACTGGACGCTCGAGATGCTCGCCGTGGCGGGCCAGGGCCGCGACGACAAGATTCCCGCGCTCGACGTGGCCTATCTCAAGTTCGTGGGCCTGGCCGCGGGCCTCGGCCGGCGCGCCACCGAGGACGAGGTGCGCGAGTTCTTCGCCCCGTACGAGGAGTACGCGGCGCTCGCCGGCCACTACGCTCTGAACAGGAGGTTCTTCCGATGACCGAGAAGCTCGACAAGACAGACCAGGAGTGGCGCGAGGAGCTCTCGCCCGACCGCTTCCACATCCTGCGCGAGAAGGGCACGGAGCCGCCGTTCACCGGCGCGTACACGCACTCGAAGGCCGACGGCATGTACCGCTGCGGCGCCTGCGGAGCCGAGCTGTTCAGCTCCGACACGAAGTTCGAGTCCGGCACCGGCTGGCCGAGCTTCACCGAGCCCGCCGTGGCCGACGCCGTGGAGCTGCACGAGGACCGAAGCCACGGAATGACGCGCACGGAGGTCACCTGCGCCCGCTGCGGCGGCCACCTGGGCCACGTCTTCCCGGACGGCCCCGGCGAGGGCGGCCAGCGCTACTGCATCAACTCGCTGTCGCTGGACCTCGACGAGCGCTAGCGCCCGCCCGGCCGGCCCGGCCCGGCCCCCCGGCCCAGCGGGGCTGGGTGGCAACGAAATCTGACCGTATGCGCCTGATTTATGCCCCACCTCGGCGGAGGGGAGCGGAGGGGAGCGGGGCGGAACCGGGCGGGGCGGCGCGGCGCGGGGCGCGCCGCGCCGCTACGCGGGCGCCAGCTTCGCGTAGAGCACCAGATCCTGGTAGCGGCCGCCCACCCGTTCGGCCTCGCGCAGGATGCCCTCCTGCTCGAAGCCGAGGCGCTCCGGGATGGCGCGGCTCTTCGCGTTGTCCGTGGCGGCTCTGATCTGGACGCGGTGGAGCTTCCACTCGCGGAAGGCGTGGTCGACCAGGGCCTTGACCGCGTCGGTGACGATGCCGCGGCCCTGGTGCTCCTCCGCGATCCAGTAGCCGAGCGTCGTCGTCTCGGCCTCCCATTCCACGTTGTGGAAGCCGATCATCCCGACGATGCGCTCCTCGAGCACGATCAGCGCCTGGAAGCCGTTGTCCTCGGCCACCTGGCGCTGCGTCATGCGGATGAAGTTCTCGGTCCGCTCGAAGGTCTGGCCGGCCGCCCAGGGCATCCACCGCGCGAGGTGGTCCCGGTTGGCGACCACGACCTCGTAGAGCTCCTCGGCGTCGTCCACCTCGGGCAGTCGCAGGTAGCAGTCGTCGGACAGCGCTATCCGCACGCGGGCCGTCCTAGAGTCCCGCGCCGGGCAGCAGCTCGTTGTCGAAGGAGGCGGCCGGGTCGGGCGGGTTGTCCAGCAGGTGGTTGTCCTTCATCCAGGCCGAGAACTCGTCCCACTGGGCGGGGTCGTGCCAGCCGAACGGCTTGCCCTCGGGCGGGAAGAACAGCGGCAGCGTCACCTTCACCGAGGCGCGCTGAAGCGCCGGGTCGAGGTCCGGGTTCGCCTTCAGGAGGCCCTCGATCGCGGCGGCGGGATCGCGGCGCAGGGCTCCCGTGCCGCGCGATAGTGCGCCTATGAAGGCGCGGATCTTGTCGGCGTCGCGCTTCAGCGCCGACTCGTTCGCCACCAGCACGAGCTCGTTGTAGGTCGGGACCCCAGCCTCCTCGACGCGGATGATCCTGGGGCGCTTGCCGCGCAGCTTCAGCTCCTGGCCCTCGTAGTTCCAGAAGGCGCCGAGCGCCGCGTCGATCTTCCCGGTGATGAGCGCCGGGCTGAACCCGAAGCCGACGTTGCGCACCTTGACCGAGCCCGTGTCCACGCCCGCCTCGGTGAGGATCGCGCGCAGGTAGGCGTCCTGGTAGTCGATCCCTGCCGTGCCCACGGTCTTGCCCCTGAGGTCCGCGGGCTTCGCGATCCTGGCCTTCGGCAGCGAGATGATCGAGGTGAGCGGCTTCTGTACGAGCGCCGCGACGCTCACCACCCCCAGCCCCTGGTCGCGCGCCCGCAGCACCTCGGGCTCGTACGAGATCGCGAGGTCCACGCGACCCGCGGCCACCTGCTTGATCGGCGCGGCGGGGTCGGGCGGCTGGCGGATCTCGACGTCGAGCCCGGCCTGCTTGAAGTCGCCGTCCGCCTGCGCCGCGTAGATGCCGGCGTGGTCCGCGTTCGGGAAGTAGTCGAGCATCAGCTCGACGTGCTTCGACCCGGACGGCTGGAGCACGTCCTGCTTCTCGCCGCAGGCGGCGAGTGCGAGGCAGGCCGCGAGGGCCAGCGCGAGGACGGTGCGGGTCATGTGACTTGTTCCTTTCGGTTCCACGGACACGCCAAACGTTCCGCCAGAGCGACGAGCGCAAACAGGCCCACCGCCATGAGCGTCAGCAGGACGATGCCCGCATACACGCGAGGCGTCTGAAGCTGATTGTTGCCGAGCAGCACGAGCCGGCCGAGACCCTCATCGGCCCCCGCCCACTCCCCGAAGACCGCGCCGATCACCGAAACGGTCGCCGCGATCTTCAGGCCGCTGAACAGGAAAGGTAGGGAGGAGGGCAGCTCGACGCTCCGCAGCGTCTTGAACCGCGACGCGCCCATGCTTCGCATCAGCTTGAGCAGCTCGGGCTCGACCGAGCGCAGGCCGTCCAGCAGGTTCACCGTGATCGGGAAGAAGCAGATCAGCGCGACGATCGCGAGCTTGGGCCCGATCCCGTAGTCGAAGGCAAGCACGAAGATCGGCGCGAGCACCACGACGGGGATCGCCTGCGAGGCCACGAGCAGCGGGTAGGCCGCGTCGCGGAGCGGCCGGAACAGGTGCATTGCGACCGCGAAGGCGACCCCGGCCAGCGCCGAGATCGCCAGGCCGAGCAGCACCTCGACCAGCGTCACGCCGAAGTTGTCGAGCAGGAGCGAGCGGTCGTCGCGCAGGGCGTCGAGCGTCTCGACGGGCGAGGCGAGCGTGAGGTCATCCACCGAGTCGAGCGACGCCACGCCCTGCCAGGCGAGCACGAACAGGACGAGCAGCCCGGCTGCCGCCACGTACCTCACAGCCCGAGCGCCTCCAGCGCGCGCCGCTTCAGCGCGCCGAACTCGGGGCTCGTCACGTCGCGCGGGCGCGGGAGCCCCACGTCGATCTCGGCCACCACCCGGCCGGGCCGCGGCGAGAGCACAGCCACGCGGTCGGCGAGGAAGATCGCCTCCTCCACGTCGTGGGTCACGAGCAGCACGGTGCGCGGCTCCTGCGCGAGCGCGTCCGCGAGCCAGCGCTGCATCGCCGCGCGCGTGATCGAGTCGAGCGCCCCGAAGGGCTCGTCCAGCAGCAGCACGTCACGCCCGGGGAGCAGCGTGCGCAGGAAAGCCACGCGCTGGCGCATCCCGCCGGACAGCTCGGCCGGGCGCGCCCGCTCGAACTCGGCCAGCCCGAAGCGCTCGAAGAGCGGCTCGGCGCGCCGCCGCGCCTCGCCGCGCGACACGCCCTCGCACTCGAGCGCGAGGGCGGCGTTCGCGAGCGCGTCGCGCCACGGGAGGAGGAGGTCGCGCTGCGGCATGTAGGCGCAGGCGCGGCGCCGGGCGCCGGCGTCGAGCGCCCCTGCCACCGAGACGACCCCCTCGTCCGGCTCCTGGAGCCCCGCCATCAGCTCGAGCAGAGTCGACTTGCCGCAGCCAGACGGCCCCACGACGGCCATCACCTCGTGGGGGCGGACCGCCAGCTCGAGCCCCTCGAGAGCCGTGACCCTTCGGTACCGGCGAGCGACGTTCGCGAACGAGAGCTGGTCCGTCACGCGACCGCGTGCAGATCCGCGACGGCGTTCACGAACGCCTCCAGCTGCTTGGTGGTCCAGCATTCGAAGACGCCGTCGCAGAACGGCTCGTAGGCCGACATCACGGAGTCGCCGTAGTTCCAGTACAGGCGCGGCTCGGGGTTGATCCAGAACGTGCGCCCGGCGCGCTCGGCCACCTGGCCGAACACCTGAGCGTGCGGCTCGCGCCCGTTCGTGCGGGCGTCGCCGAGCACGATCACGGTGGAGCGCGGATCGAGGTCGTCCACGACCTTGTCGAGGAACTCGACCCACACGCGCCCGTAGTCGGTGTAGCCGGACACGTCGGCCACGCCGGCGTCTGTGGCGATGCGCCGTGACACCGCCGTGAAGGAGCGCTCGCGCTCGAACACGTCCGTCACCTCGGAGATCCGCTCCACGAACACGAACGAGCGCAGCTTGCGGAACTGGTCGTGCAGGGCGTGGAGCACCGACAGGAAGAAGACGCTCGCGCTCGTGACGCTCGTCGACACGTCGCAGAGCACGTACAGCTCGGGCCGGCGCGGGCGTCGCGGTCGGTACTTCAGCTCGAGCGGCACCCCGCCGGTCTGGAGCGACTGGCGCATCGTGCGGCGCACGTCCACCTGCCACGAGCGCCGCCTGCCGCGATGCTCGCGGCCCTGCGAGGCGAGCCGCTTCTTCAGCTGCGCGACCGTCCTGTGCACCTGCGCGAGGTCCTGCGTGGGGTTCGACGGCAGAGCGCGATCGAGCTCCCGGAGCGGCTTCGCGGGCGGCAGCGCGCGCGTGCGCTCGATCATCTGGCGCTCGAGCTCGCGGCGCACGTGGCGCTCGAACTCCTGGAGGCGGTCGCGCGGCACCGAGTCAGGATCGGGCTGGTCCGCGCCCTGCTTCTCGCCCTTCAGGCCGAGCGTGCGGCGGATGCGCTGCACGTCCACGCCGATCACGCCCGAGCCCTCGCCCTGACGGCCGAAGGCGGCGATAGCGAGCCGCGCGAGGTCGCGCATCTCGCCGTCCGAGCCAGCACGGATCGCGTCCCGGATCCGCTCGCGGAGGGCCTCGAGGTCGAGCTGGTCGGCGCCCTGGAAGCGCTCCTCCGCAAGCCCCTGCTCGAGCGCCTCGCGCTCCACCGCCCGGAAGAAGAAGCGGTCGAACAGCACGTCCAGCACGTGCCGGTCCTCCTGCGACTTGGCGAGCGTCGCCGCGAGCGCCTCGCGGAAGTCCTCCTGCGAGGTCCAGCTCACCGCGTCGAGCGCCTGGAAGGCGTCGAGCAGCTCGGACGTGCCCACGGCCACGCCCTCGGCGCGCAGCTCGTCCGCGAACTCGAGCAGCCGGGGCGCCATCCCGGCGGGCCCGGGGGCCGCCGGCACGCCGCCGTACAGCGCGGGGTTACCCCGCCTGTCGCCCGAAGAGGCCATCGCCGAGCTTCACGCCCACGCGCTCGGCCACGAGGTCGAGGTCGGTCCGGTGCTTGATGATGATGGACATCGTCCGCTGGAGCACCGCCTGGTCCACGTCCTCGGCGCCGAGCAGGAGCAGCGCACGCGCCCAGTCGATCGACTCCGCGATCGAGGGCGGCTTCTTCAGGTCGAGCGAGCGCACCATGTGGATCACCTCGACCAGCTTGCGCGCCACCGACTCGGCGAGCTCGGGCGCGTGCAGCCGCACGATCTCGAGCTCCCGCTCCACGTCCGGGTAGTCGAGCCACAGGTAGAGGCAGCGGCGCTTTAGCGCCTCGGTGAGCTCGCGGGAGTTGTTCGAGGTGAGGAGGACGAGCGGGTGCGTGCGCGCCTCGATCACGCCCATCTCCGGGATCGAGATCTGGAAGTCGGAGAGCACCTCGAGCAGCAGCGCCTCGAACTCCTGGTCGGTCTTGTCGATCTCGTCGATCAGGAGCACCACGGGCTCCTCCGAGGTGATCGCCGTCAGGAGCGGGCGGGCGAGCATGAACTCCTCGCCGAAGATGTCGTCCTTGACCTCCTGCCAGCCGGTGTCGGCGGCCTCGGTCTGGATCCGCAGGAGCTGCTTGCGGTAGTTCCACTCGTACAGCGCCTTCGCCTCGTCTAGCCCCTCGTAGCACTGGAGCCTGATCAGGCTCCTGCCGGTGGCTCGCGAGACCGCCTTCGCGAGCTCGGTCTTGCCGACTCCGGCCGGTCCCTCCACCAGCACCGGCTTGCCCAGCCGGCCGGCCAGGTACGTCACGAGCGAGGCCGGCTCGTCGGCCAGGTAGCCGACCGCTCCGAGCCGGTCGCGGGCGTCCTCGATGCTTGTGAACTCGCCGCTCATCCGCTGCGAAGGATACTTTCGCCCTCGTGCTCGCCGCCCTCGCCGTGACCATGGCCGATTTCCTGACCCCGGACGACGGCCCGGGCCAGTCCGGGGACTTCCGCGTATCGCCGAACTTCTTCCTGATCCTGCTGGGCCTCGGCTTCGTGATCGGGACGATCGGCCACATCGTGAAATCGCGCTCACTGCAGGCCGCGGGGATCCTCCTGATCTTCGCGGCCACGATCTTCCTGCCGATCGCGTACACGGTGTCGCGCTGACCCGGCGCGGGTAGGAGCCGCGCATGCCAGAGCTTGGATACGCGCTGTCGAGCGAGGAGCACGGACCGCTCGAGCTGGTGCGAAACGCCGCGCGGGCGGAGGAGACCGGATTCGGGTTCGCGCTGATCTCGGACCACTTCCACCCCTGGATCGACAGGCAGGGCGAGAGCAGCTTCGTCTGGGCCGTGATCGGCGGGATCGCCGAGGCCACCGAGCGGCTGCGGCTCGGCACCGGCGTCACCTGCCCCACGATCCGCACCCATCCCGCGATCGTCGCCCACGCCGGCGCGACCGCTGCGGTGATGATGGAGGGGCGCTTCTTCCTCGGCGTCGGCTCGGGCGAGAACCTGAACGAGCACGTGCTGGCGGATCGCTGGCCGCCCACACGAGACCGGCTCGACATGCTCGAGGAGGCGGTCGAGATCATCCGCGAGCTCTGGACCGGGAAGCTCGTGTCGCACCGCGGCAACCACTACGAGGTGGCGAACGCGCGGCTCTACACGGTTCCCGACGAACCGCCCGAGCTGTACGTGGCCGCGGGAGGCGAGGCGTCGGCCGAGCTGGCGGGACGCATCGGTGACGGTCTCATCCTCGCGTCGCCCAGCGAGGACGCAGCACAGAAGTTCGCGGACTCCGGCGGCGAGGGAAAGCCGCGCTACGGGCAGTGCCACGTCTGCTGGGCGGAGTCAGAGGAGGAGGGGAAGAGGACGGCGCTCGAGTGGTTCCCCAACATCGCGATGCCCGGCGAGCTCTCCCAGGAGCTCCCGCAGCCGGCGCACTTCGAGCAGGCGGCCGACCTGCTCTCGGAGGAGGACATGGCCGAGATCGTGGCCTGCGGCCCCGATCCGGAGCGCCACGTGGAGATGATCCAGCGCTTCGTCGACGCGGGCTGCGACCACGTCTACCTCCACCAGATCGGCCCCGACCAGGACGGCTTCTTCGACTTCTACGCGCGCGAGGTGCTGCCGAAGTTCAGCTGAGCGACTCGGCGAAGCCCGTGCGCCAGCTCGGGTGGGCGGGCTGCCAGCCGAGCTCGCGCTTCGCCTTCTCGTTCGACGCCCCGCGCAGCCCGAGCGCGAAGCCGGCGGCGTCCCTGCCCGCAACCAGCTTCGCAAGCCACACGGGCACGCGCATCGGCCGTTTCGCGCCCGCCGCCTCGGCGAACACAGGCAGCCACTCGCTCAGCGCGGCCGGCTCGTCGTCCGTCACGTTGTAGATGCCCGGCGCGCCGCGCTCGGCCGCCGCCACCGTGGCGTCGGCCGCGTCGTCCACGTGCACGAACGAGAACACGCCGGTGCCGCTGCCGACGACCGGCATGCGCCGCCTCCGCACGTCGGCCGTCGTGGTGCCGTCCTCGGCGTAGTAGGTGCCGGGGCCGTAGAAGAAGCCGTAGCGAAGCACGAGGCCATCGAGGCCGTCGGCGCCCAGCACGCGGCCCTCCAGCTCGCGGAGCACCCGCACGGCGCTGCCGAATCCGCCCGGCCCGCCCTCGATCAGCGGGTCGTCCTCGCTCTTCACGGGACCGCCCGTGGGCTGGTACGCGAACGCGACGCTCTGCGCGAGGAAGCGGCGGGCGCCCGCCGCGCGCGCGGCGCCCAGCAGGTTGCGCGTGCCCTCGCCACGCAGCCGGTTCGTGGCGTCGTAGACGCCCTTCTCGCGGAAGTTGAGCCGCTTCGGCAGTGCGGTGAGCTGATGGACGACGACGTCGGGCGCCGCCTCGCGCATCGCCGCACCCAGCGCGTCGGTGTCGAACACGTCGACCACCGCCGCCCGCGCGCCCGCCGCGCGCACGCTCGCGGCCTTCGGCTCGGAGCGCGCCATTCCCGTCACCTCGTGGCCGGCCGCCACGAGCTTCGGGAGGAGCGCCCGCCCGACCGCGCCGGTGGCCCCGGCCACGAACACCCTCATGCCGCCAGCTCCCGCTCGCGCTTCAGCATCCACGCGAGCAACAGCGTGCTCAGCGAGATCAGCGCGAGGTTGGCGGGCCCGAGCCAGGACGGCTCGGCCGCGCCGACGTCGATCAGGTGGTTCAGCGAGTGGAGCGCGTACGCGATCACCGCGAAGGCAAGCACCGGCACGCGCCACGACACCCGCCGCAGCGCGATCAGCCCCACGCAGCCGAGCGCGAGATAGAACGTGGCGAGGTCCGCCATGTAGTGGTCGTTGCGCGGGCCGTACGGGCCGATCTCGTCATAGAAGAAGCCCGGTGCGATCCACAGGAGCAGGCCGGTCACCAGCTGGGTGACCACGAAGGCGATCAGGAGGATCCGCATAACCGGATGATTGCGCCCCTGAAGCGGGTATACCGCTCTGATGGCTGCAGACACGCTCGTGGAGCAGGTTCTGGAGGCGGCGGCCGGCACGGCGCGGATGGCGGCGGCGGGCGCCGGTGACG
>DASYMP010000126.1:0-3508 GCA_036009005.1 Thermoleophilaceae bacterium
CTCAACCAGATGCAGGGCGCGTTCCCGCTCGAGCCGCGCCCGTACGCGAAGGTCGCCGCCGACCTGGAGCTGCCCGAGGAGACGGTCCTGCGCCGCGTGCAGGAGCTGATCGACGACCGGATCATCCGCCAGGTCACCCCGATCTTCGACACCCGCGCGCTCGGCTACTCGTCGATGCTGGTGGCGGCCAAGGTCGACGCCGAGAACCCGCACCGTCCGGCGCAGGTCATAAACGCGCACCCGGGTGTATCCCACAACTACCTGCGCAACCACGAGTTCAACCTCTGGTTCACGATCGCCACCGAGCCCGACTCGAAGCTCGGCCTCGAGGGCACGCTGAACGCGCTCGCCGAGGAGGCCGGCGCGGAGTCGGTCCGAATGCTGCCCACGCTCAAGCTCTTCAAGATCCGGATGGACCTGGAGATGGAGAAGGGCACCGAGACGCTCGCCGCGGCGGCGGAGGCCGTGGACCATCTCGAGCCCGAGGCGATCGAGCTGTCGGATCTCGATCTCGCCGTGATTCGGGCCGCGCAGGGACCGATGGACGCGGTGCCGGAGCCGTTCGCCCCCGCGGCCGAGGAGCTCGGCATCTCACAGGAGGCGCTCTTCGACCACCTCGAGTCGATGCGCGAGCGCCGGGCGCTCCGCCGCGTGGCCGCCATCCTCTTCCACCGCCGCGCCGGCTTCTCCGCCAACGGCATGGGCGTCTGGCGGGTGCCGGAGGAGCGGATTGCCGAGCTGGGGCCGCGCATGGCGTCGTTCCGGGGGATCTCGCACTGCTACCAGCGGCCCACCTACGCCGACTGGCCCTACTCCGTCTTCACGATGGCCCACGGCCGCTCGAAGGAGGAGTGCGACGCGATCCTGACCTCGATTGCCGAGGACACCGGGATCGAGGAGCGGCGCACGCTCTACTCGTCCACCGAGTTCAAGAAGGTGCGGCTGCGGTACTTCACCGACGAGCACAAGCGGTGGGAAGCGGAGCACTCGTAGCGGCCGGTCGCTCGGCCGCGGCGTACGAGCGGGCGCTCCAGCTGCTGCCGGGCGGCGTGAACTCGCCGGTCCGAGCGATGCGCTCGATCGGCCGCGACCCGATCTTCGTCGCGCGCGGCGAGGGCGCCGAGCTGATCGACGTGGACGGCAACCGCTACGTGGACTGGGTGATGTCCTGGGGCCCGCTGATAGCGGGTCATGCGCACCCCGAGGTGGTCTCGGCGGTGAGCGCCGCGGCGGCCGCCGGCACCAGCTTCGGCGCGCCCACCGAGGCCGAGGTGGAGCTTGCCGCAGAGGTCGTGGAGCGCGTGCCGTCCGCGGAGATGGTGCGGATGACCTCCTCCGGGACGGAGGCCTCGATGAGCGCGATCCGGCTGGCACGGGCCGCGACCGGCCGCGACAGGGTCGTGAAGTTCGCGGGCGCCTACCACGGGCACGTGGACGGCCTGCTCGCCGACGCCGGCTCGGGACTCGCCACGCAGGGGATCCCCGCGAGCCCGGGCGTCACCGCCGCGCAGGCGGCGGACACGGTGATCGCCCCCTGGAACGGCGAGCTGCCGGAGATCGAGGCCGCGGCCATCATCTGCGAGCCGTATCCCGCCAACATGGGCCTCGTGCCGCCGTCGGCGGGCTACCTCCAGGATCTCCGCGACCACGCGGACGCGACCGGCGCCCTTCTGATCTTCGACGAGGTGATCTCCGGCTTCCGGGTCGCGCGCGGGGGAGTGCAGGAGCTGGAGGGCGTCGTCCCCGACCTGACCGTGCTCGGCAAGGTCGTCGGCGGCGGGCTGCCGGCGGCCGCCTTCGCGGGAAGGCGCGAGCTGATGGAGCTCGTGGCTCCGGCGGGCGACGTCTACCAGGCGGGCACGCTGTCCGGGAACCCGCTGGCCACGGCGGCCGGCCTGGCGACGCTGCGGCTGCTCGATGCGGGCGCGTACACCCGGCTGGAGGCGCTGGCGGCCACGCTGGCGGAGGGCCTAGCGGACGCCGCGCGCTCGGCGGGCGTCCAGGCGAGCGCGGTGGCGAGGCCGGGGCTCCTGACGCTGTTCTTCGCGTCCGAGCCGCCGCGCGACTACGACGACGCGAAGGCCTGCGACACGGACGCCTACGCCGCCTTCTGCCGCGGGATGCTCGACCGCGGGATCTATCTGCCGCCCTCGCAGTTCGAGGCCTGGTTCCCGTCGCTCGCCCACGGGGACGCGCACGTCGAGCAGACCCTGGCGGCCGCCCGCGAGACGCTCGCCGAGCTGTGAGCCGGCTGGCCGAGATAGTCGCGAGCGCGGACCCGGCGCTGGCGGAGCACGCGGTCGCGGAGCCCGGTCCCGACCGCTTCGGCGAGCTGGACGGCGTGCGCGGCTTCGTGCTCGAGGCCGTCTACGAGGGCTACCTCATGCACTACGGCAGCCCGCGTGCGTTCGCGGGGATGGAGGCGGACCTGCGTCTGCTGGCGGGCGACGCCCTCTACGCGCTCGGGCTGTCGCGGCTGGCGGACAGCGGCGACCTCGAGGCCGTGGCGGTCCTGTCGGACCTGATCTCGCGCTCGGCGCAGGCCCAGGCGGAGGGGCGACCGGCCGACGCGGACGCGCTCTGGGATACGCTCCCGCCGCCGCTGGCCGGATAGGCACTCGTGCGCTCCGTAACCATGTTGGCACTACGCTCCCGAGAGCGGAACAATCCCTAGCTCACCCGTGGCCGAACCACCAAAGTACGACAAGAAATCCCGCTACACCGAGGGTCGGGGGATCGCGGGCGCCTTCGAGGGCGAGACGGTCACGCGCCGTCGCCTCATGGAGGGGACCGCTCTGGCCGCCGGCGGGATCGCGACGATGGCGTTCGCGCTGCCCGGCCTGGGCTTCGCGCTCGGTCCGCTGTTCGAGGACACGCTCCCCACGCGCTGGCAGGACGTGGGCGCGGAGGACGACTTCAACGACGAGACCTACGTGCCGCGCGTGATGAACATCGACGCGGGGATCGGCGACGCCGGCAAGACCACCATCTACGTGCGCCGCTTCAACAAGGACATCGACAAGGTCAACAAGGGCCAGGACCCGCAGCCCTACGTGGTGATCTCGACGCGCTGCGCCCACCTCGGCTGCCCGGTGCGCTACATCCAGGCCTCCCAGAAGTTCGTCTGCCCCTGTCACGGCGGCGTCTACGACTCGCAGGGCAAGGTCCAGGGCGGCCCGCCGGTGCGCCCGCTCGACCGCTTCTACACGCGCGCCGAGGGTGGCCGTGTGATGGTCGGCGACCGCTTCTCGTTGAACTCGCAGCTCGAGCGCTTCTCGCCGCGCGACCCGTCGAACCACCTCGACGGCCTCTGGCAGTACCTCTACCCGTCGAGGCCGACCACATGAAGCTCCTCCCCGGGCCGCTGCGCAGGCGCGGCAAGGACGACGCCCCGAAGGCCGATCGCAAGAACGGCTCCGCGAACGGCGGCAACGGCGGCAACGGCGGCCCGAGCGCGCTGCGGCGCCCGAACGCGGCGCCCGACAAGGAGGCCAAGGAGCGCGAGAAG
>DASYMP010000127.1:0-4581 GCA_036009005.1 Thermoleophilaceae bacterium
GCATCCGCGACGTCGTCGGTCGTGCGCAGGAGCGGCCCCGGCACGATCTCCGTGAAGTCGACGTAGAAGCCGCGGATCTCGTCCGCGTAGGCGTCGAGGTCGTAGGTGAAGAACAGCATCGGGCGACCCGTGTTCGCGTAGTCGAACATCATCGACGAGTAGTCGGTAACGAGCACGTCAGCGGCGAGCATAAGCTCGGTCCCGTCCGGGTAGCGTGAGACATCTCGTACGAAGCCGTGCCGGTCGGTCGGCACCGGGTCGACGATGTAGTGGTGCTTGCGGAAGAGGATCATCGTGTCCTCGCCCACGGCCGCACGCAGCCGCTCGAGGTCGAGGTGCAGGTCGAGCCTGTAGCGGCCGCTCTTGTCGTACACGTGGTCGCGGTAGGTGGGTGCGTACAGCACGGTGCGCATGCCCTCCGGGATCCCCAGCCGCCGTCGCAGCTCCTCGGTCCGAGCCTCGCGGTCGGCTCCGGCGAGCACGTCGTCGCGCGGGTAGCCGGTCTCGAGCATCTCGCCCTCGACGGCGTAGGCGCGGCGGAGGATCGGCGTCGAGAAGCGGTTCGGCGACAGCACGTACTGCCAGTTGTCGATCTGCTGGTCCCAGCGCGTGAAGCGGTTGCCCTGGTTGCGGCGGGCGGTCACGTCGAAGCCGAGCCGCTTGAGGGGTGCGCCGTGCCAGGTCTGCAGGGCCACCTGGTCGGGCCGCCGCGCGAACCAGTCCGGGAAGTGGTCGTTGGCCACGACGTAGCGCGCGGTGGCAAGCGCGTCGAAATGCTCGCGGCTGCCGTCGCGGACCACCGTTGCGCTGGGTGGCACCTCGCACTGGCCGTCCGCCACGACCCACAGGTGCTCGAGCGGTGCGCCGCGGCGGACCAGCTCCTCGTGGATCGCGCGCGGGCTGTCTGAGTACTGGCGGCCGTGGAAGCTCGTGTAGATCACTGCTTCCTTCAGCGGCTGCGTGCGGCGTGCGACGTACACCGTGTCGCGTAGGCGGCTCTGGTTGTAAGGGCCGCGCTCGTCCTCGTCGAGGTCGCGCTCCACGGCGATGAATGCGCGGTCGTAGTTCGTCATCGCGAGCGCGAACGGCTTGCGGCCCACGACGGTGGACAGCGGAAGCTGGTCGTAGAGGGCGTGCGAGATGACCACCGGCATGCGCGGCGCGGTCTCGCCCGCACCGGCGGCGCGCGTGAACAGGCCCCAGTTGCCGGCGCGCAGCGGTAGCGAGCCGGCCAGCGACTCGACGCGCGCGGGCGCGATCCGCGCCTCGAAGCGCGTGTCCTCGCCGCTGAGCGGGAACGTGTACGTGTCGCCGTAGTCGCCGGCCACCAGCACGAGCTCCTGCGGCGGCAGACCGGCCGGGAGCTCGCCCCCGACCACGAGCTCGCCGTCGTGGGTCCACGCGGCCTCGCGCACGATCGGCCGCGGCGTCTGGTCGATCAGTGCGGCGTCGCCCTTGCGCGTCCGCGAGAGCCACACCTCGCGCGACTTGCCCTCCCACACCTTCGCGACCTCGGAGCGCGGGATGCCGACCGTGCGCGCAGGCCCGCCGCCGCTCGCCTGCAGGTCCCAGCCCTGGCGGTCGTCGGCCTCGACCGCCTCCTCCGCCTCCTCGACCTCCTCTGCGTCCTCCTGCTCCTCGGCGTCATCGGCGCCGCCGGTCTTGCCTGCCTTCAGGACCTGCTTCAGCTTGATGCGCGTGGTGAAGTTCGTCCCGTCGAGCTCGACTGGCGACTTGAGCGTCTTCTCGTCGCCGCGCCTCACGACCTCGATGCGCGGCTTGTCGCCCTGCGGGCCGTGCACCTCGCCGCTCAGCTCCAGCACGTTCTCGTCCACGAGGCGGTGGCCGTTCACGACGGTCCATTGCGTGCGCGCGTCGATGGCCACGCCGCCACCGCCGGTCGGGACCGCCTTGGCCAGCACCCCAGGCGGCATTCCTTCCAGCTCCGCCGCGCGCAGCGGGCGCAGGCGATTGGAGTGGAAGCGCGCGCGGCGGCGGTGGGTCTTGCCCGAGCGCACGATCACGAACAGCTCCCAGACGCCAGGACGGAGGCGGCCCGCGGTACGCAGCTTGCGGGGGTCGAGCGTGGCCTCGAAGCCCGACCAGTCGAGGTTGCGCAGCCGCTGCGAGGCGCCCGCGGTCACGTCGGGGCGGTGCACCGGCGTCGTGTCGAACTTGATCGCCGAGACGCGCAGCCGCACGCGCTTGAGGCGCCCGCGTCGCAGCGCCACCACTGTCACGTGCTGCGTATCGCGCTCAGCGGCGCCTATGCCCCTGATGTACGCGTGTCCGCGCACTTTCAGCTTGCCGTTCTCCGAGTCGAGCGACTCGATCTCCACGCGCAGCGCGAGCTCGCCCTCGAGCAGGTAGATCGAGCTCGGGATGTTCAGGCGCGGGTCGTCGCGAAAGGGATAGTCGCCGTACCACCTCCCGTCGATCTGCACGGGCGGCGTCTCCTTCAGCTCCTCCTTCTGGAAGCGGATCACCTCGAGCAGCTCGGTCATCAGGCGACGGCGCACGAGGTGCCACTTGAGCCGCTCGATCGAGGACTGCTTGTCGAAGATTCCCTTCGGCGCACGGTCGAGGAACGCGTTGACCTTGTCCAGGAAGAGCTGGCGGTACTCGTCGTCGGCCTGCGCGAGCGGGTTGAGGTAGAAGCGCAGGTCGTCGGACACCACGCCCTCGAGGTACCAGCGCTTCCACTTCTTCTTGCCGTGCTGGTCGAGCCAGTCGATCACCTTCTCGAGCGCCGCCATCCGGTCGTGGAGGGCCTTGGGCTCGAGCCGGCGCTGCGTGATCGAGAGCTGCTCGCCGTCGCGGATCCGCCAGTAGTAGATCGGGTCCGAGATCACGTCGACGGACTTCGCGGCGAAGTGCGCGGGCAGGATTACGGGAATGTCCTCGTTCAGGACGCCCTCCGGGAAGGTGCGGCCCTGCGCGTCCCAGAACGAGCGCCTGAAGAGCTTGTTCCACGCCACGCGGTCCGCGATGAGCGGCGGGTACTCGGAGACGTGCGTGCCCAGACGGGTCTTGTTGAACGCCTCGGCCAGGAAGCCGACCTGGCGAGCGCCGACCGACTGGAGCCGCAGCACGTTGCCCGTCGCGAAGTCGGAGCCCGTCTCGTCGAGCGCGCCCAGCAGCAGCTCGTAGGCGTTCGGGGCGAGGAAGTCGTCGCTGTCGACGAACGCCAGGAACTCGCCCTCTGCCGCCTCGATGCCGGTGTTGCGAGCCCTGCCGAGGCCGCCGTTCGGCTGGGTGATCAGGCGGAAGCGCCCGTCGCGGTCGGCGAACGACTGGGCGATCTCACCGCTGCGGTCCTTCGAGCCGTCGTCGACCATGATCACCTCGAGGTCGCGCACGGTCTGGCTCGCGAGCGACTCCAGGCACTCGGCCAGGTACGGCTCCACGTTGTAGACGGGCACGACCACGCTGATCCTCGGCGGCATGGCGAAGGATCTTATGAAGCGGACCTGGGAGCGCTTAGTGGCGGCGGAGCGCCTTGCGCAGCCGGCGGCGGGCCGGAGCCGGCACGCGCCGCGCGAGGCGGACCTTCAGCGAGGGGGGTGGGGGCGGGGCCTTCTTCTTCGCCTTGCGGCGCGGCTTGGCGGCGGTGATCGACGACTGCGCGATGCTCTCGGCCTCCCTGTAGAGCTCCCCGAACGCCGCCCGGGCCTCGTCGAGCGTGCGGTGCAGCTCAGGCGTGTCGCCCGCCGGGTCGGCCAGCGGCTGGAGCTGGCTCCACACCTGCTCGGCCATGTCGCGCACGCGCTCGGGAACGTCGAGCTCGTCCCAGCGGATGCGGTTGCGGTGGAGCGTGGGGTCCACGAACTTGTCGACCCCCGGGAAGCGCTCGCGCAGGTTGCCGCCGGTGAGCGTCGGCAGCTCGAGCAGCTCTGCCATGCGGCCGATCTCGCGCGGCCAGTCGTCGAGCAGGTCCTCGTAGCGCACGAACGCCCGCCTCGATCCGCGGGTGGCGTGCTCGGTCTCGAGCGTGATGTTCACCCACGCCGCGGCGCGGCTCGCGGGGGACTGCCAGTCGCCGTACGACTTGGCGGCGCTCGCGAGGATCTCGGCGGGGTGGCGCAGCATCGTCACGTAGCGGGCCTCGACCCCGAGCTCGGCCGAGCTGCGCGTCCAGAGCGGCAGGAACCAACCGGTGCGCGGGTCCTTGATCACCACCGAGTCGGCTGTCTCGAGCTGTCCGCTGAGCCACTCGCCCAGCTCGGCGTGGGTGGCTTCGTCCTCGGCGGCAGTGGCCGTACTCTCGAGCGCCTTCGGGCGCGAGTCGTTCACCGTCACGCGGCGGGCCTTCAGCAGCTTCGAGTGGAAGTCGACCGCCCAGCGCGGCTCGCTGAAGCCGCGCGGGTTAGTGTCGTCGGCCTCGACCTCGGGCTGCGGCACGTGGAAGCCGAGCTGGCCGAGGACGCCGGTGAGGAGGCTCGTGCCGCTGCGGCCCACGCCCACCACGAGCAGGAGCCGGCGCGCGTCGTCGTTCGCGCTCATCCCACCGCCGCCGGGACCTGCGCTCGTGCGGGCTCGCGCTCGCCGAACCAGACCCGCCGCACCACCCGCTCGGCTGCA
>DASYMP010000128.1:0-7934 GCA_036009005.1 Thermoleophilaceae bacterium
ACGCCGCCGAGCTGGCCGCGCTGCGGCTCGACCCGGACACGCGCGCGATCGGCGAGCTCCTCCTCAGCGATATCGAGTCGCTCGACGGCGCCGGCGACCAGGATGTCCTCATGCGCTTCGACGAGCGGATCCACCGCTTCAGCTGGGAAGCCGCGCGCAACCCGTACCTCGCGCAGACGCTCGAGCGCTACTTCACCCACTCGCTGCGGATCTGGTACCTGGTGCTCGACCGCGTGCCGACCCTCGGCCACGCGGTCCACGACCAGACCCAGCTCCTCGAGGCCATCCTGGACCGCAACGGCCCTCACGCGCGGACGATCATGCACGAGCACGTGCTGGCTTTTCAGCGGGAGATCCTTGCTGCTTTCAGCCGTAGCTAGGGCCGACTAACAACTAACGACAGCACTGAGGACCTGCCCGTTTCGGCAGGTGGATGACGATCGTGGCGTTTTCCGCAACGTTTGTCATCCACCTGGCCTGGAGGGTGGGCCCGGAGCGGCTGATATATCATCGCTCGGTGGCTACGGCGTCCACGTTCACGCGGCTCTACGTAGGTGGTGAGTGGGTCGATGCGGCCTCGGGCGAGGTCGCCGAGGCCACCAGCCCGGCCACGGGGGAGTCGCTTGGGCCGGTGGCTCAGGGCGATCGGGAAGACGCGAAGCGGGCCATCGCCGCCGCGCGCGCCGCGTTCCCGGGCTGGGCCGCCGCGACGGCGTTCGAGCGCGCCGCGGCGCTCCGGCGGGTCGCCGACGCGTGTGAGGCGCGGCGCGACGAGCTCGCCCGCATCTGCACGCTCGATCAGGGCAAGCCGATCGCCGAGTCGTACGACGAGGTGGACGAGCTCGTGGCGATGTGGCGTGGCGCGGCCGAGGACGGGCTCCGTATCGAGGGCTCGATTCCGCCCAGCTCCGGCGCCGGCAAGCGCGTGCTCCTGCTGCGGCGTCCGAAGGGGCCGGTGGCCGTGGTCACGCCCTGGAACTGGCCCTACACGATGCCCGCGGAGCTCGTGGCGCCGGCGCTCGCGTCCGGGAACACCGTCGTCTGGAACCCGGCCCCCACGACCGCCGTCTGCTCCGGCGTGCTCGCGGACTGCATCGCGGACGCCGAGCTCCCACCCGGCGTGTTCAACTTCGTGCCGGGTCCGGGCCCGGTCGTCGGCGACGAGATCGTGTCGAACCCCGGCACGGTCGCCGTCGGCTTCATCGGCTCGACCGCAACCGGCCGCAGGATCGCCGAGCGCGCGGCGGGCAAGGCGCTGCTCCTGGAGATGGGCGGCAACGGCCCGCTCGTGGTCATGGACGACGCCGATCTCGACGCCGCCGCCGAGGCCGCCCTCAGCGCCTGCTTCCTCTGCGCCGGCCAGAGCTGCACGGCCGGCGAGCGGCTCCTCGTGCACGAGGCAGTGAGAGAGGACTTCGTGGGGCGCCTGCGAGAGGTTGCCGCGCGCGCGGCGCTCGGCGACCCGCTGAATGAATCGACCACGATGGGGCCGCTCAACAACGAGCCGGTCGCCGCCAAGATGGACGAGCACGTGACCGACGCGATCAACCGCGGCGCCGAGGTGATCGCGGGCGGAGCGCGCGCCGGCGGCTTCCCCACGGACCTGTACTGGCCCGCCACCGTCCTTGACCGCGTGCCCGCCGATGCGCTGGCCGTGACGGAGGAGACGTTCGGTCCGATCGCTCCCGTGGTGAGCGTCCGAAGCCTTGACGAGGCGATCCAGATGACGAACGAATCGCCCTACGGCCTGCTCGCGGCGATCTTCACGGCGGACCTCTACAGCGGGCTCCGCTTCGCGGACGAGGTACGCAGCGGACTCGTGAACATCAACGAGACGACCAACTACTGGGAGAACCATCTTCCCTTCGGCGGGCGGGCCGGAACCGACAGCGGAAGCGGGCGCGTGGGCGGCCGTTACCCCTTCGAGGTGCTCACCGAGCTCCAGACCGTCGTCATCGGCGCACGTTAAATCTGCGCCAAGAGGGCTAGCGAGGGCGGTAAGCCCTGATATATCATCGCTTCGTGACCGACTCGCACGGCTCTGCCGCCGTGGAGACCCCCGAAGCGCCCCCGGCCCTGGATCGCAACGGTGAGCCGCTGCTGCATGCCGAGGGCATCTGGAAGGTCTTCGGACCGAAGGCGGACAGCGTGGTCGGCACGCCCGACGCGGACCTGTCCCGAGCCGAGCTGCGCGAGAAGACCGGCTGCGTCGCGGCCGTGCGCGACATCTCCATCGAGGTCTGGCCCGGCGAGGTGTTCGTGGTCATGGGCCTGTCGGGCTCCGGCAAGTCCACGCTCGTGCGCACGCTCATCAGGCTGATCGAGCCCACGGCCGGCACGGTCAGGATCGGCGACCAGGACGTGACGGGCGCCGATGCCGCCGCGCTGCGCGAGCTGCGCCGCCACCGCGTCTCCATGGTCTTCCAGCACTTCGGCCTGCTCGCCCACCGCACGGTGATCGACAACGTGGCCTTCGGCCTCGAGATCCAGGGCGTGTCGAAGGAGAAGCGCCTCAGCCGCGCGGGCGAGATGCTCGACCTCGTCGGCCTCGAGGACGTGGCGACCTCGTTCCCCGCGCAGCTCTCCGGCGGGATGCAGCAGCGCGTCGGGCTCGCGCGCGCTTTCGCGGTCGACCCCGAGCTGATGCTCTACGACGAGCCCTTCAGCGCGCTCGACCCGCTGATCCGCCGCGACATGCAGGACGAGGTGATCCGCCTCCAGGAGGAGACGGGCAAGACCATGCTCTTCATCACCCACGACCTGCCCGAGGCGCTGCGGCTCGGCGACCGCATCGCGATCATGCGCGACGGCGCGATCGTGCAGCTCGGCACTCCCGAGGAGCTCGTGGGCTCGCCCGCCGACGAGTACGTGGCCAACTTCGTGCGCGACATCCCGCGCACCCACGTCCTGACGCTGCGCTGGATCATGCGCGACCCCGAGCCCGGCGAGGAGTCGGGCGACGGTCCGGAGCTGCCCGTCGGCACGACGCTCAAGGAGGCCGTGCCGCTCGTGGCGTCCACGGAGCAGCCGGTGCGCGCCGTGAAGGACGGCCGCGTGGTGGGCATCGTCGATCGCGTGGCCATCCTGCGGGCCATGGCCGAGGATCCCGACACCTCCTCCGGTACTCGCGGCGCGGATGGCAGTAGCTAGCGGCAGGCTGCGCGCCCCGGCGTTCGCGGCGCCCAGCTCGCGCTTTCGCGGCCGCGGTGCCCAGGTCGCCGGGATCGTCGCGCTCATGGTCGTGGCGTACCTCCTCTTCAAGAACGAGTCGCCCTGGCCCGGCTCGCTCACGTGGTCGCAGCTGCCGTCGAAGCTCGACAAGGCGCAGACGTGGCTGCTCGAGCAGCGCACCACCGGCTCGAACCCGTTCTTCGCCGTGCTTGACGCGTTCCGCGCGTTCGCCGACTGGCTGGTCAGCGCGCTGCTGAACGCGCTCGAGTGGCTCACCTGGGTCGGCACGCTGGCCGCCGGCACGCTGATCGTGCTCCGCTACGGCGGCTGGCGCGCCGCGCTGATCGTGCTCGCCGCGTTCATCTCGTTCGCGCTGATGGGCCTCTGGGAGCAGAGCGTCCAGACGCTCGCGCTGATGATGGCCGCGGTGATGCTCTCGCTCCTGATCGGAGTGCCGATCGGCGTCTGGGCCGGGCGCAACGAGCGCGTGCACCGCGCGATCACGCCGGTGCTCGACGCGATGCAGATCGTGCCGGCGTTCGCGTACCTGATGCCGGTGGTGATCGTCTTCTCGGTCGGCCCCGCCGCCGCGGTGATCTGCACGATGATCTACGCGGTGCCGCCGGCGGTGCGCATCACCGCGCTCGGCATCCGCGGGGTGACTCCGGAGTCGGTGGAGGCGTCGAAGGCGCTGGGGGCCACCTCCTCGCAGACGCTCTTCAAGGTCCAGCTCCCGCTCGCCCGCCGCCAGCTCCTGCTCGCGCTGAACCAGACGATCATGTTCGCGCTCTCGCTCGTCGTGATCGCGGGCCTGATCGGCGGCCGTGGCCTCGGCGACGTCGTCACGAACGGGCTCTACTCGAACCCCGCGCTGGCGCTGCTCGCCGGCATCGCGATCGTGGTGATGGCCATAGCGCTCGACCGCGCGACGTCGGCGATAGCCGACCGCACAGACCCCGCGAAGCGCCAGCTCACGGACGAGCGCAGGCGCAGCGCGCGGCGCTACACCCTGATCGTCGTCGGGGTGATCGCGCTGATCGTGGTGGTGGCGAAGCTGCTGGGCGCCCAGCCGATCTATCCCGAGGAGTTCGAGACCGCGAGCTCCGTCTACACCGCGGACATCCAGAGCACGATCCTCGGCTGGATCCAGAGCGTGCTCGACTACATCCAGGATCCGAGCTCGTTCATCTTCGGGATCACCGACCCGCTCGGCAACTTCATCCTCCAGAAGTTCCTCGAGCCGATCCGCAAGCTGCTGATGGAGTCGCCCTGGTTCCTCGTGCTCGCCGGGCTCACCGCGATCGCCTACGTGCTGAGCGGCCTGCGCCCCGCGGTGACCACGCTGCTGATGCTCGCGGCGATCGGACTCATGGGAGTCTGGGACCCGGCCATGGACACGGCGTCGCAGGTGCTCGTGGCCACCGCCATCGCCGTGGTGATCGGGATCGCGATCGGCATCTGGGCCGCCGAGTCGCCGCGCGTCGAGATGCTGCTCCGACCCGTGCTCGACACGCTCCAAACGCTTCCGCAGCTCGTCTACATCATCCCGTTCATCTACCTGATGCCGGTGTCGCGCGTGCCCGGCGTGGTGGCGTCGGTGCTGTACGCGATCCCGGTGGTAATCAGGCTCGTGACCTCCGGCATACGAAGCGTGCCGCCGGCACCCGTCGAGGCGGCGCACGCCTTCGGGGCCTCGCGGCTCCAGGTGCTCGCCAAGGTCAAGGTCCCGTTGGCCCGCGAGAGCATCATGCTCGGCGTCAACCAGGGGATCATCATGGTCCTCGCGGTTGTCGTCATCGGCGGCCTCGTGGGCTCGGGCGCGCTCGGCGACCTGGTCGCCCGCGGACTCCAGCGGAACGAGTTCGGCGAGGGCGTCGTGGCCTCGCTGGCGATCCTCGCCCTCGGCATCGCGCTCGATCGCGTGACGCAGGGGAAGCGCGCCGCGGGTGAGCGCTCGAGCGGCGGCCCACTTTTCGGAATCGGAAGAAAGAGACGTCAAGTGCAAACAGGAGGAGGGGCGGTTTGAAGACCCACAGGCGCATGTGGGCCCTGGTGGCGGCGCTGATGCTGGCGCTGTTTGTCTCGGCCTGCGGGGCGAAGAAGGACAACACGGGCAGCAGTGGTCAGAGCGCGTCCAGCGGCAAGGACTGCGGGAAGGTCGTGCTGAACGAGCAGGCCTGGGCGGGCTCGACCGCCAACACCTACATCGCGAAGGCCGTGCTCGAGGACGAGCTCGGCTGTCAGGTCGAGGTCACGAAGATCGCGGAGATCCCGGTCTTCCAGGCCATGGCCGACGGCAAGGTCGACGCGGTGCTCGAGGACTGGCAGCACGTCGACGAGTACGCGAAGTACATCGACAAGGCCGGCACGGTGGTCCAGGGCGGACCGCTCGGAGTCGAGGGCCACATCGGGTGGTTCATTCCGAAGTACCTGATGGACCAGCACCCCGAGTTCAAGAGCTGGGAGGGCCTGAAGGGCAAGGAGGATCTCTTCAAGACACCGGAGTCCGGCGACCAGGGCATGTTCCTGGGCGGCGACCCCTCCTACGTCCAGAAGGATCAGGAGCTGATCAAGGCGCTCGGGCTCAACTTCAAGTTCGTGACCGCCGGCGCGGAGCCGGCCCAGGTCGCGCGCTGGAGCCAGGCCTACAAGCAGCAGAAGCCGGTGATCTTCTACTGGTACACGCCGCAGTACCTGAACCAGCAGTACGACCTCGCGGAGGTCAAGCTGCCGCCTCGCACCGAGGCGAACAAGGACTGCAAGGACGACTCCAAGTCCGGAGGCGACCCCGAGCAGTACAAGTGCGCGTACGACATCACGGTGATCAACAAGCTGTTCTCGAAGAAGTTCGCGGACGGCGGATCGCCGGCGTTCGACATGCTCAAGAAGATGAAGCTCACCAACGAGGATCAGGAGCTCGTCGCCAAGGCGATCGCAGGCGACAAGCAGGATCCCGAGGACGCGGGCCGCGACTGGGTGAAGAAGAACCCGGACAAGGTCAAGCAGTGGCTCCAGTAGCCGGCTGAGCCACACCGCATGCTGAAGGGAGAGCCCCGCTCCGGCGGGGCTCTCTTCTTCTCATCGCGCGCTCATGAGTGCTTCCTAGCGTGCCCCCCATGCTCAAGAAGCTGCTCACCATGCTCACGCTCCTCGCGCTGCTCGCGCTCGCCGCCTGTGGCGGGTCGAGCTCGAAGCCCTCCGACGCGGGCCAGCCGGAGGCGGCGTCGGCCGCGTCCGGTGACATCCCGGACAACCAGGCCTTCCTCACCTACAAGGGGCCCGGCTACTCGCTGAAGTATCCCGAGGGCTGGACCAAGAGCGGCACCGGCACCAACCTCACCTTCGGCGACAAGGACAACACGATCCACCTCGTGACCAGCACGGGCGCGCCGCCGATCCCGGTCAAGGGCGGCCGCGGCAAGGTGACGATCCACAGGCTCGGGAAGCCGAACCCGGTCACCGGCAAGCGACCGAACCTGATCATCGACCGCTACGTCTACACGAAGAACGGCAAGGTGGCCGTGCTCGACCTGGCAACCCCGAAGGGCGTCGACAACGTGGACGCCTACAGGCTGATCTCGAAGAGCTTCCGGTGGCAGTGAGAAGCCTCTGGGTCGAGCCCGAGCGGCCCGCCAACGAGGTCGAGTGGGCGGCGCTCGAGACGCACGACGTCTTCAAGATATACCGCTCCGGCCCCACCGAGACGGTCGCGCTGAGAGGCCTCGACCTGAAGGTGGAGCGCGGCGAGGCGGTGGCCGTGCACGGTCGCTCCGGCAGCGGCAAGAGCACGTTCCTCACGCTGGCGGCCGGGCTCGACGAGCCCTCCGCCGGGGAGGTGCGGTCATTCGGCCGGTCCCTGGGCCGGCTCGACGAGCGCGAGCTGGCCGACTACCGGGCACAGCAGCTCGCGATCGTGTTCCAGAGCGACAACCTCTGGCCCGCGCTCACCGCCGAGGAGAACATCGTCACGGCGCTCCGGCTCGCCGGCCGCGACGACGACGTCCGCGAGCGAGCCCAAGCCTCACTCGCCGGCTTCGGCCTCGAGAAGCGTGCGCACCAGAACGTGGGAACGCTGTCAGGCGGCGAGCGTCAGCGCGTGGCGATCGCGGCCGCCTTTGCCCGTGAGGCTCCGCTCGTGCTCGCCGACGAGCCGACCGGCGAGCTCGACGAGCGAAACGAGCAGGTCGTGATCGAGTCGCTCCTGCGACTGCGCGACGACGGCGGCGCGACCGTCGTAGTGGTGACCCACTCCGATCGGGTGGCACGCGCGGTCGACCGCATGATCGAGCTGCGCGACGGGAGGGTGGCCGCATGACCGTCGAAGCGCCCGTCAGGCCCCAGACGCTCACCGCTCTCGCCGAGTGCCGGGACGTGTCCGTCGAGTACGGCGAGGGCGACGCCCGCGTGGCCGCACTCCAGGACGTGAGCCTGAAGGTCGGCCCCTCGGAGCGTCTCGCGCTGTGGGGCCGCTCCGGCTCCGGCAAGACCACGCTCCTGCACGTGCTCGGCGGCCTCGTCGAGCCCACCGCCGGGGTCGTGACCTGGAGGGGCGAAGAGCTCTCGTCGCTCGACGCCGCGGCCCGCGCACGTGTCCGCGCCCGCGGCATGGCCTACGTGTTCCAGGGCGCCCACCTGCTCCCCTACTTCACCGCGTACGAGAACGTGGCGTTCGCGGCCGCCACCGTCGAGGACGACCCGACGGCCGAGCGCGCCGAGGAGCTGCTCGGGCTGGTGGGTCTCGCCTCGAAGCTCGACAGCCTGCC
>DASYMP010000129.1:0-6503 GCA_036009005.1 Thermoleophilaceae bacterium
ACGCCTCTGCGGTCTTGCAACTCAGGGACGAACCTCCCAGCGGATCGACAAGCGAAACGCACACCTCGTTTGTCGCCGGTATGAGGTAAAGGACCCAACCGCCGCTCCCCGTGGTGGCGAGGACGGACTCCTTGACGGCAATGCCAGCAGGTCCGGCGCCCTCCGCCTGGGCTGCGGCATCCGCCGGCACCACATCCTCGTCAGTGCGCGGCTCGCTCAGTGCCCCGACGAGTGACGCGATGCCCGGGCGCGACGACTCGGGCGACGCGGCACCCGTTTCGCTGTCGGCCTGCGCGAGCGCGGCCACGGAAACCGCCGCCGCTGCGACTAGGCCAACCGCCGTGCGTACGATTCGTCGGGCTCTTGTCATGAGGGATCTCCTTGAGTGAGCGGCTCCATGTCGAAACATGCGCGCCTGCGCACTAAAAGACGTTGCAGAAGTGCGCCTCGGCGTATCCGAATGCCGAGGGCGGCGCCCCGAACGAGACCCCGAAGGCGAGCGTTCCCCCCACTGCTAGCAGTGCGACACGGCGTTTGCGCATCCGTACCTCCTCGGCGAACTAGCTTCCTTCCCGGTGAGCGGTGTCCGGTAGCGACACCCCTTCGACCGTCGCGAGGCGGACGATCTTACTCGTTAAGTAAGGAGTTGCCAAGTATCATGGCAATACCTAAGTATTCACGCCTAGTCTAGGCATGCGGTCAGGGTGACTGGCCGGCCAGAGGCAGGATTCGGCCCGCGACTTCGCCTATGGACCCCGCCCTACGCGATGTAGATGGGGGCGCCGACCGGGACCTGGTCATAGAGCTCGATCACGTCCGGGATCGCCATCCGGATGCAGCCGTGCGAGGCGGCTGAGCCGAGCGAGTAGGTCTCGTCGGTCCCGTGGATGCCCGCGCCGTCGAAGATCCCGAGCCAGCGCGCCTTCAGCGGGTTCTCGGGCGTGCCGCCGGGCACGATCGTGCCGGCGAGATCGCCGGCCCAGTCGCTGTTCGGCACGTGCCAGGCGGGGTCGACCGCCTTGTTCTGGATGTGGTAGAGCCCGGCCGGCGTGTCGAACCCGACCGCGCCCACGGCGACGGTGTACTCCTTGCTGAGCTGAAGGTCCTTGTAGAGCCGCAGCCTGTAGGCGTAGCGGTCGGCGATCAGCAGGACCGGGTACTTCGCCGCGAGCTGGGTCTGCGTGACCTTCGGCTTGATGATCCGCACCGGGGCGCGCACGGAGCGCTTGACGCCCGGCACGGTCAGCGCCTGGGCGATCCGCTGCTCGAGCGAAGCGGCCCTCACGCGGCGGCCCTTCTGCTCCTTCACCTTCTCGAGTGAGGGGAAATCGACGGTGGCGTCGCGCGCGGGGCGGTTGAGCTTGCCCTGTACGCGCTTGACGAGGTCGTGCACCGCGCTCGAGGAGTAGGTGACCCTCGGCGGCACCTGGGCGTTCTCCTCGCCGCCGGTGAGGTCGCGCGCCACGCGACTGAAGATGCTGCCGCCGCGGCTCGCGCCGAGCGCTTCGTCGACCATGCCGCCCACGTCGGCCTTCACGCCCGCGTCGTGCGCGGAGAGCGTGAAGCGAGTCTCCCCGCGGACGACCGAGATCGGCTGCTCGAGCGGCTTCTGCAGCTCGCGCTGGACGACGTTGCGGGCCTCGGCGGTGGTCATGCCGCCCACGTCGACGCCGGCGATGGTCACGCCCTTCGCGATCAGGTCATCGCGCGAGCTGTCATACGCGTAAGCGGCGACCGAGCCTCCGACCAGGGCCAGCAGGAGGACGGCCACGAAGATGAACCAGCGGTGCCTCATGATCCGGTTACGGGGTGAGGGTACCTCCGAGTGAGGTCGGCGACGACCACTGACAGCGCGATTGCGCTGCTCAAACGCGGGTTATGCCACGGGCGAGCACCGAATCGATCGCGCCGAGCACGCGCGTCCGATTGGCGTGACCGCGCTCGTATTCGCGGAGCGTCTGGAGATCGCCCTGCTCGAGCGAGCCCAAGAGCGCGATCACCTCCTCCGCGGCGAGGTCGTCGTAATGCTCGACCGGCCGCCGCGCGGGAGCGGCCCGCCGCGCCTCCTCGCGCGCCCGCGCCTGCGCCTCGCGCGCCTGGGTTTCGGCCTCGCGAGCCTCCGCCTCCGCCGCCGCGCGGCTCTCGGCCTGCTTCGCGCGGCGCTTCGCATCGCTCGCGCGGCGCTCCGCCGCCCGCTCCGCCTCGCTCGCGCGGCGCTCGGCCGACTGCTCCGCCTCGCTCGCGCGCCGCTCCGCCGCCTGCTCCGCCTTGTCGATCCGCTCGGACGCGTCGCGGGCGGCCTCCTCGGCCGCCGCAGCGCGGCGCTCGGCCTCGGCCACCCGCTCCGCGGTGGGGTCCTCGCCGAGGTCGATCCCAGCCGTGTCCGCGAAGCTCGTGAGCAGCCGCTGGAGCTCCGCCAGCTGGTCGCGGCTCAACGCGGAGACCGCCTTGTCGCGCGTGTTTTTCACGTGCGGGCTCCAGCGTAGGAAGTCCTCCACCTCGCGCTCGTATCGGTACGGCTCCTGGGCGCCGCGCACCACCGGGTGGAGGCGCAGGTACTCGCCGAGCTTCAGCACCGTCTCGCGGCTCGTGTGCTGGTAGTGGAAGCCGGCGGCCTTGAAGCGCCTGTTGTCGACGCCGCGGCCGAAGCGCATCTGGTTGAGCGCCTCCGGCGGGATCTCGAGGCCGAGGCGCCGGATCAACGAGGTTGCGATCCCGGTCCCCCACGGCGGCAACACCGGCGCGTACTGCTTGCCGAGCAGGCCGGCCACCTCGCTCAGCGCAAGCACGCCGTCCCCGGCCACGTTGTAGACGCCCGGCGTGCGGTGCCCCACCGCGTGCTCGAGCGCGTGCACCACGTCGTCCTCGTGGACGAACTGGTAGCGCGGGTCGAACCCGAGGATCATCGGCACCGCAGGTAGCGAGAACAGCTTCACGTGCGAGGTCTCCACGTCCGGGCCGAGCACGTTGGCGAAGCGGAGGATCGTCACGGCCGTCTCGGGGTGGCGCTCCGCGAACTCCGTGAGCGACGACTCCGCCTCCACGATGTCGCGCTCGATCCCCGTGCGCGGCGGGTGCGGGCGGCTCATCGTCTCGTCGAAGAACGCCGGGTCGTCCTGGTGGCAGCCGTAGTAGTGGGTCGATGACTTGAATACGACCTTCCGCACCGGCGAGTCCCCGCCCGTGCAGGCGGCGAGGATGTTCATCGTCCCCATGACGTTGTTCTCGTGGGCGCGCGAGCCGGGCATCGTGGCCGAGTCGACCACGAGCCGCGTGTCCACGACCGTGTCGATCTCCGCCGCCTCCACCACGCGCCTGAGGAGCGCGTGCTGGGCGCCCACCTTCACGTACTCCGTGCGCTCGAGCTCGACCTGCGGCTCCTCGTTGTCCACGCCGATCACCGCCTCGACCTCCGGAAAGCGCTCGAGCGCCTGGGCGAGCCGGCCGCCCCAGTAGCGCGAGATGCCGGTGATCAGGATGCGCTTCGAGTCCACGCCGCTAGCCGAACCAGACGGACTTCCGCTTGGCGAGCATGTCCCAGACGTTCTCCTGGATGCGGGCGCGGATCTCGTGCGCAACCGTCTGCACGAGCGCCTTGTCCTCGTGCATGCCCTCCTCCTCGAAGTGGATCGGCTCGAGGAAGCGCAGCTTGAACTTCGCGGGGAGGTAGCCGGCCATGCCGAGCAGCCCGAAGTGCGGGAAGGTCGGCGTGATCGGGAAGTAGAGGAAGCCGGTGAGGCGCTGCATCAGCTTCACGTGCGCGAAGATCGGCGCGGCCTCCTCGGCCCCGACCACGCACACCGGCACGATCGGCGCCTGGGCGCGCATCGCGGCCTCCACGAAGCCGCCGCGCCCGAAGCGGCGCAGCCGGTAGCGGTCCTTGTAGAGCTTCTCGGTGCCCTTGCGGCCCTCCGGGAACACCAGCACGAGCTGCTCCTCGTCGAACAGGAGCCGGTGCACGTTGGCCGGGTGCGCCGCCACGCAGCCGATCTTCGAGACGAGCATGCTGAAGCCGGGATAGCCCTTGAAGAAGTGCTCGACCGTGATGTTGAGCGGCCGCGGATGCGGGTGCTCCTCCTTGATCGCCTTGGCGATCATCGCGGCGTCGGGCGGCAGCGCGCCGGCGTGGTTCGAGACGAGCAGCGCGCCCCCGGTGGACGGGATGTTCTCGATCCCCTCGACCTCCGCCCGGAACCAGTAGCGGTAGTAGAAGTCGGCCACCAGCCGGTCGTAGATGCCCTCGATGCGCTCGGAGCGGCCCCAGTCGTTCAGCTGGCGCTCCGGCTCGACCCCGGGAAGCTGCCGCTTCAGCTCCTCCGCAGGCACGAGCGCCGTCTCCGGCACGTCCCGCTCGCGGATCGAGAGTGTTGTGCGCTTTGGCTCCGCCATTGCGCGCGATTCAAGCAGGCGCGGAGTCCACGCGTTCCAGGACCGGTTCGAGAGCGGCCCGCAGCCCCTGCCAGTCGCGGGCGGCCACGATCCCGTCGTCGCCGCTCTCCACGACCTCCTCGTTCCAGGGGTGGATCAGCGTCGCGGCGACGATGCCCTCGGAGCGGGCCCTCTGGATGTTGACCGGGCTGTCGTCGACCAGCACGTCGATCTCGAGCTCCACGCAGCGGGGCACCTTGTCGAACGAGCAGTGGAGGTCGTGCCACGGCATCCCGATCGCGTCGAGCCAGGCGGCGGTGGCCTCGTAGGTGCTGGGCCGGCGGTGGCTCGTCACGTGGATCCAGTGGCCGGCGTCGTACCAGTCGCGCACGGTCTCGACGGCGTCCGGATAGGGCACGGCGGCGGCGATGTTCTCGTCGGAATGCGTCTCCTCGACGCAGTGGACGATCGCGTCGCGCTCGAGCACGCTGATGCCCCAGTCGCGCTGCTCCTCGTACGGGAGGTCCACCCCGTAGCGCTCGCGGGCGATCCTCTGGAGCAGGTCCCAGTAGTGGTGCAACGTCGAGTCGATGTCCAGCGCGATCCTTGCCACGGCTCCGTACAGTAGAAGCATGGGACGCAGGCTTATGCGCCCCGGCGCCGCCCCCACGGCGCCCTGGCGCTATCGCGACGCTGACGACGACTACGGCGCCACCGCCAGCCCGGACTGGCGCGCGACCGACTGGTCACGCGAGCTGAAACGCGTGGAGATCGACGGCCTCCCGGTGAACTACGTGGACGTCGGCTCGGGCGACGAGGACCCGGTGGTGCTCGTGCACGGCCTGGGCGGCCAGTGGCAGAACTGGCTCGAGAACATCCCGCGCCTGGCGCAGGACCGGCGCGTGGTCGCCATGGACCTGCCGGGCTTCGGCCTGACCCCCGAGCCCGACGAGGATGACGAGGTGAGCATCCCGCGCTACGGCCGCTGCGTGGACACGCTCTGCGAGAAGCTCGGGCTCGGCAAGGTCGACCTGGTCGGCAACTCGATGGGCGGCTTCATCGCGGCGGAGGTGGCGATCCAGTTCCCCGAGCGGGTGGCGCGGCTCGTGCTCGTCTCCGCGGCCGGCATCACGAGCGCCGACACGCTCCAGGCGCCGATCCTGACGTTCGGCCGCGTGGCCACCGCACTCGCGACGAACACGGTCGCCCGTCACCGCCGGCTCGCCGCGCGGCGCTGGACGCGTCACCTCTCGCTCGCCCTCGTCGCCCGCTATCCCGGCCGTCTCAAGGCCGACCTGACCTACGAGGGCTTCTTCAAGGGCGCCGGCAAGGGCGGCTTCGACGAAGCCCTGCGCGCCTGCCTCGACTACGACTTCCGCGACCGCCTGCCCGACGTGAAGGTGCCCACGCTGATCGTCTGGGGCGAGAAGGACTCGATCATCCCGGTGCGCGACGCCGACGAGTTCGAGCGCCTGATCGACGACAGCCGCAAGATCGTGATGAAGGACACCGGCCACATCCCGATGGCCGAGCGCCCACAGGCGTTCAACGACGTGCTCGTGGAGTTCCTCGCGGAGACCGGCCCGGCGGAGGAGAAGGAGCCGGCCGAGGGCGAGTCGCAGGCGGCGTAGTCCCCTCGATGCGTCGTTCGGGTGGCGCTAGCCCGTGACGGCGCCTTCGGAAGCCGAGCCCACCAGCTTCCGGTACTTCCCGAGCACGCCGGTCGTGTAGGCGGGCGCGGGCTGCTCGTAGGCGGCCACACGCTCGGCGATCTCCTCGTCGGAGAGCTCCACGTTCAGCTCGCGGCTCGCCACGTCGAAGACGATCGTGTCCCCGTCGCGGACCGCGGCGATCGGGCCGCCGTCCGGTGCCTCGGGCGCCACGTGGCCCGCCATGAAGCCGTGGGTGGCGCCGGAGAAGCGGCCGTCGGTGAGAAGGGCGACCGAGTCGCCGAGCCCCTCGCCCACGAGCGCGGCCGTCACGTGCAGCATCTCGCGCATGCCCGGGCCGCCCTTCGGGCCCTCGTTGCGGATCACGACCACGTCGCCCGGCTCGATCTGCTTCTGCATGACCGCCGCGAACGCGTCCTCCTCGCGCTCGAAGACGCGCGCGGGGCCGGAGTGCTCCATGCGGTC
>DASYMP010000130.1:0-4577 GCA_036009005.1 Thermoleophilaceae bacterium
GCCGAAGGACGACGTCTACATCGGCCCCTCGGACTACGTGCCGTGGCTCACCGACCGCAAGTGGGCGCACATCCGGCTCGAGGGCGAGGCCTTCGGCGACGTGCCGCTCACGCTCGAGGCGAAGCTCGAGGTCTGGGACTCGCCGAACTCGGCCGGCATCGTGATCGACGCGGTGCGCTGCTGCAAGCTCGCGCTGAACCACGGCCTCGGCGGGCCGATCGTGGGCGCCTCGGCGTACCTGATGAAGTCGCCGCCGGAGCAGCACCCCGATCCGGTCGCCCGCGACATGGTCGAGGAGTTCATCGCCGAGTACGGCGGAGCGCCGAAGCTGCCGGGCCAGACGCCTTCGCCGGCGCCGGCCAAGGCCGAGACGACGATCGACACGTAGCGCCGCGGCGCCGGGCTCAAGGTCAGGGACAGTCCTGGATAGGGGTCCATATACGCACCCTAGGCAGGACTGTCGCTCTCCCTCGTTCGTGAATCGCGGCATATCCTCAGCGCGTGCCGTTTTCGATCGCGCAAGTGACCCCCTGGCCCTGGGAGCAGCACCATGAGGTGAACCGGTTCGTCGAGCGGCTCTCGGACGAGCTGTGCGCGCGGGGGCATCGCGTGGTGGTGGTGGCGCCGTCGGAGTCGCGCGAGCTGATTCACGAGGGGCGGGCCACGGTCAGGGCGATGCGCTCGGATCCGGATGCGCTCTGGGCCGAGCCGGGTTGTGCGTCCGTGCTCGCCGTCGGCCAGTCGCTGCCGTTCCGGCGCGGCGGCTCGGTGTCGCTTCCGCTCGACGTGTCGCGCACGCTGGAGGAGCTGCTCGAGCGCGCCGAGCTCGACTTCATGCATGTGCATGAGCCGTTCGCGCCCAGCGCGGCGTCGGCGGCGCTCCGACACTCGCGCGCGCTCAACATCGGCACGTTCCACTCGACGACGGAGCGCTTCGTGTCCACGCAGGTCGCCCGCAAGGTGGTCGAGCTGCTGTTCGGGCGCCTCGACGGGCGCACCGCGAGCTTCGCGGCCACCCGCGACCTGATCGAGCGCTACTTCCCCGGCAACTACACGGTGATCCGTCCCGGTGCCGATCTCGGCGAGCGCGTCGCCCAGAAGCGCGAGGGGCCGCCCGAGATCGTGTTCTCGGATGCCGAGGAGCGCGGCGCGCTCAGGCTGTTCGTCCGCGCGCTGCGTCGCCTCCCGACCGATCTCGACTGGCGGGCGACGATCTGGCTGCGCGACCCGGCCGCGGCGGCTGCGCCAGCGCTGTCGCGCCGCCTGCGCGAGCGCGTCACGCTCGCCGGGCCGGCCGACGGCTCGGAGGCGCAGCATCTCGCCAGGGCCACGATCGCGGTGGCCGCGTCGGCGGGCACGCACCCCGCGCCCCAGCTCGTGCTGCGCGCGATGGCCGGCGGCGCGGTACCGGTCGTCGCTCGACTGCCGCAGTACGAGGAGCTGTTGAACGACGGCGAGCTCGGTCGCCTGTTCGAGCCACGCGACGCGCTCACGCTCGCCGCGCAGCTCGAGCGGCTCGTCGGCGACCCGAGCCTGGTGGCGGGCTACTCCCGCGCGATCGCCGACGCGCGCCCGGAGCTCGACTGGTCACGTGTGGCCGACGAGTTCGAGGCCCTCTACGAGCGCGTGGCCGCGCGCCGCCACCACCCGGACGGGCAACCGCAGCTGCGCAAGAAGCTCGGCTCGCGCGGCTTCGTGAACGTCGACCTCCACATGCACACCGACCACTCGCCGGACTGTGCGACCCCGGTGGACACCCTGCTCGAGACCGCCAAGAAGGTCGGCCTCGGGGCGATCGCTATCACGGACCACAACGAGATCTCGGGCGCGCTCGAGGCGCGTGAGCGCGCCGACGGCATCAAGGTGATCGTGGCGGAGGAGGTGAAGACGGCGGACCAGGGCGAGGTGATCGGCCTCTTCATCGAGGAGAAGATCCCGCGCGGCATGACGCTCCAGGAGACGATCGCCGAGATCCGTCGCCAGGGGGGGCTCGTCTATGTGCCCCACCCCTTTGACCGGATGCATGCCGTGCCGGACTACGAGCACCTGCTGGACGTGGTGGAGGACATCGACGCGATCGAGGTCTTCAACCCGCGCGTGGCGTTCTCCGCGTTCAACGAGGAGGCGGCCCGCTTCGCCGCCAAGTACCGCATCGTGGCCGGCGCGGGCTCTGACAGCCACGTGGCTCAGGGGCTCGGCTCGGTGAAGATCCGGATGCGCGACTTCGACGGTGCGGAGGAATTTCTGGAGTCGCTCCGGGACGCCGACATCGTCCGAAAGCGGCAGTCGCTCCTCTACGTCCAGGCGCTGAAGTTCATCCAGACGCGAGGCAAGAAGTGATGCGCCGCAAAGGAGCGCAGCCCAGTCCGTCAAAAGTCAGTGGGACGGTGCCGGCAACTGACGACGAGATTCGCGAGAAGTACCTCGAGCGCGCCATCCGCGAGCTGAATCAGCTCACGCGCGATATTCAGTCCTGCGATCACTGCCCGCGGGGCAATCTGATGCCCGTGCTCGGCTCCGGGCACCCCCAGGCCGACATCATGCTGCTGAAGTTCGCGCCCATGCCCTCGGAGATCGAGGAGGGCGTGGCCTTCTACGGGCGTGCGGGCAGCGCGCTGATGAAGAGCTTCAAGCGGCTCGGGATCGACCCGCTCGCGGTCTACGGCACGGTCTTCGTGAAGTGCCCTGTGCACGACACCGACGACTGCGCCCCCGCCTGCCGCGCGCGCGTGCTCGAGGAGATGGCGATCGTGCAGCCGCGGATCGTGGTCGTGATGGGCGACGAGGCGATCGAGGAGCTGAACGACCTGCACCTCCCGCTCGGCCGCCAGCTCGAGTGGAAGCCCGGCGAGATCCAGCAGCTCACGCCGTCGATGGACGCGCTCACCGTTCCGGACATCGACCGCTCACTCGACGACGAGCAGGCGAAGCGCGAGTTCTGGGGCGCCTTCCGCGCGCTCGGCGAGTGGTACGCGGACTTCCCGCCGTACTAGCCCGCGTAATAGGCTTCCCGCATGGCCGCCGAGGCGCGCGTCCTCGTAGTCGCGAACCGCACCGCCGAGAGCCCCGAGTTGCTCGAGGCGCTGCGCACGCGGACCATGCAGGGACCGTGTGCGTTCACACTCGTGATCCCGTCGACCCCGCACGGGCTCGGCTGGGCCGCGGACATGCACGCCGGCGGCGAGGAGGCGGAGGAGCATCGCGCCGGGTTCGTGGAGGAGCTCCGCGTCGCCGGCCTGAACGTGGAGGATGCGAAGGTCGGCGATCCCGACCCGCTCGCCGCGATCTGCGACGAGTGCAACTTCAGCGAGTACGACGAGCTGATCGTGTCGACGCTCCCGCTGCACGTATCGAAGTGGCTGCGGGTGGACCTGCCGCGCAAGGCGAAGGCGGCCACCGGGCTGCCGGTGACACACGTCGTGGGAAGCGGGAGCTGAGATGGCCCTCGAGGAGCACTCGGGCGTCGACCCCGTGATCGAGCGCACCTGCGCCGAGTGCGGCACGAAGCTCACCGATCAGGAGATCAGGGCGTCGCTCGAGACCGGCGGGGCGTACCTCTGCACCGTCCACGCCGCCGAAGAGGTGGCGCTGGACGAGGACGTGGCGCCCTAGGGCGCTCGCTCCAGCAGCGCGACGCACTCTATGTGCGGCGTCTGCGGGAACATGTCGACCGGCCGGACGCTCTTGAGCACGTAGCCGCCGTCGTCGACGAGCTGGCGCGCGTTCGGCGCGAGCGTCGTCGGATTGCAGGAGACGTAGACGATCCGCTGCGCCTCGGCCTCGATGATCCGCCGCACGACCTTCTGTGACAGCCCCGCTCGCGGCGGGTCCACCACCACGACGTCCGGGCTGCCCGACTGCTCGAGCAGCTCGCGCATCACGAGCCGCACGTCGCCTGCGAAGAAGCGGGCGTTGTCCACCCCGTTCAGCTTCGCGTTCTCGATGGCATCCGCCACGGCGTCCTCGATCAGCTCCACGCCCCACACCTCCGCGGAGTCCAGCGCCATGACGAGCGCGATCGTCCCGATCCCGCAGAAGAGGTCGACCACGCGCTCGCGTCCGGCCAGCCCAGCGAACTCCTTGGCGGACTCGTAGAGGCGCTCGGCCATCTCGGTATTCGTCTGGAAGAACGCATCAGGCGAGATCTGGAAGCGCAGCCCGGATAGCTCCTCCTCGTACTTCGCCTGGCCCTTCACGACCTTGGTCTCGCCGCCGCGCGTGGTCTCGGCCACGCCCTCGGCACGCGTCCACAGGAACGAGTCGGCGGGGGTCGCCGCCGCCAGCTGCTCCACGCGGAACTCCGAGCCCGCGCTCGTCACGAGCCGCGCCTGGATCTGCCCCGTGCGGCGGCCCTCGCGCACCACGAGGTTGCGCAGCACGCCCGTCTGGGTCTCGCGGTCCCACGCGCCGAGGCCCTCCTCGCGGCACCAGGCCCTGACCGCCGTGCGCACCTCGTTGATGCGCTCGGAGGCGAGGATGTCGTCCTCGACGTCGTCGATCAGGTCGAAGCGGCCGGCCCGGTGGAAGCCGAGCACGAGCTCGCCGTCCTCCGCCTCGCCGAACGAGTACTCGAGCTT
>DASYMP010000131.1:0-15110 GCA_036009005.1 Thermoleophilaceae bacterium
GATGAACTTCGGCCCGAGGAACATGCAGATGAGGAGCGAGGCGGACCCGCCCATCACGATCTCGCCGAGCATCACGTGGCTACCCGCGAGCGGAGCGCGTCGCGCGCGACGGTCATGTCGTCGAACGGCTCCTTGCGGCCGTTCTCGAACTCCTGGCCCTGTTCGTGCCCCTTGCCGGCGATCACCACCACGTCACCCGGCTCCGCCTCCTCGATGGCGCGCCCGATCGCCCGGCGGCGATCCACCTCGCGCTCGGCGTGGGGGCCGGCGCCCTCCATCACCTCGTCGATAATCGCCTCGGGCTGCTCGCTGCGCGGGTTGTCGGAGGTCACGAGCACGCGGTCGGCCAGCCGGCGCGCCGCGTCGCCCATCAGCGGGCGCTTCGCCGAGTCGCGGTCGCCGCCCGCGCCGAATACCACGTGCAGGCGCCCGCGCGTGAGCTCGCGCGCGGTCCGCAGCACGTTCTCGAGCGAGTCGGGCGTGTGGGCGTAGTCCACGAGCACGCCGAAGTCCTGCCCCTCGTCGACCGGCTCGAAGCGTCCCGGCACGCGCTCGAATCCGTCGAGCGAGATCTCGTCGACGCCCAGCGACCGCACGGCGGCGATCGCCCCGACCACGTTCAGCACGTTGAAGAGGCCCGGCAGCGGCGACTCGACATCGACCGTGCCGTCGGGCGTGTCGAGCGTGAAGCGGGAGCCGGCGAAGTCGAACTCGATGTCGCGGGCGCGGTAGTCGGCCGCGCTCTCGATGCCGAAGGTGACGGCGTCGGGGAGCTCGCCGGCGATGCGGCGGCCGTGCTCGTCGTCCACGTTCACCACCGCCTCTCCAGGCTCGTCGAACAGCCGTCGCTTCGCGGCGTAGTAGGCCTCCATCGTCTCGTGGAAGTCGAGGTGGTCCTGCGTCAGGTTCGTGAACACGCGGCAGGCGAAGCGGATCCCGTTCACGCGGCCCAGTTCGATCGCGTGCGAGGACACCTCCATCGCGGCGGCGCGGTCGCCGCCGTCCACCATGCGCCGGAACGTGTGCTGGAGGTCGATCGCCTCGGGCGTCGTGCGCTCCACGTCCTCCGCGACGCCGCCCACGACCCGCTTCACGGTGCCGAGCAGTCCGGTCTGGCGGCCGGCGGCCTCGAGCAGATGGCGCACGAGGAAGGCGGTCGTCGTCTTGCCGTTCGTGCCGGTGATGCCCACCACGTCCAGCTGCGCCGTCGGGTCTCCATAAAAACGCGCGGCCACGGGCCCCATCGTGGCGCGCACGTCCTCCACGACGATCTCCGGCACGCCGAGCTCCAGCCGCCGCTCGCTCACGAGCGCCGCGGCACCGCGTTTCACCGCGTCTGGAGCGAAATCGTGGCCATCCGAGCGGAACCCGGGCACGCAAAAAAAGAGCGCCCCCGGCGTGACGCTGTCGCTCGAGTACGCAAGGGCCGAGATCTCGACCTCGGGCGCCTCACGCCCCATCAGGTCGCGAAGGGTCATGGATTCCGGGAGGTTATTAGGGTCTTCGGGCGGTTCGACTTCCGTTCAGTCCTCAGACTTTCGTCCAGGTGGCCGATAGAGACTCCGTGAGCGGGACAGTCCTGAGCGCGCTCGCTCGCCTCGCAGAAAGGCGGTTTACGAGCTTCTCCGAGGCAGCGGACTCGGTACTCGACCTCCTGGAGGCCGAGCTCCCGGCTGGCTCACTGCTCCTTGGCCGTGTTGACTGGGACGAGGGCGAGCTGCGCCTGATCGACGTGCGCGGCGGTGCGGCCTCGGAGCTCGGCGCTGGCTCGACGCTTCCGCTGGCGCCCGGCGCGAACGGCGGGAGCCGCGGTTTTCTCGATCACGGCGCGCTCCAGCGACTGTCGGTGCGCTCCTACCTCGCGCTTCCGCTCGACTCGAGCTCGGGGGCCGGCGCGCTCACGCTGTGCGCGCTCGCGCCGGGCACGGACGTCTTCACGCACGAGCATCTCGAGCTGCTGTCGGTGGCCGGGCGCCTCCTGACCTACGAATGGGAGAGCGTCAAGTCGCGCGCTGACCTGCGGCGCATGAGCGAGCGGCTGCGCGATCCGGAGCGAACCGACGTCCTCACCGGACTGCTGAACCGGGTGGCGTTCGTCGAGGCGGTGGAGCGCGAGTGGCGGCTTGCCGAGCGTGGGACGCTTGAGACCTATGTGCTCGCGTTCCGCATCTCGAACCTGCACGCCATCGCCACGCGGCACGGCGCCGCGGTCGGCGAGCTGATGCTGAAGGACGCCGCCGACGTGATGCAGACGGCCATCCGGCGCACCGACCACGCGGGCCGGCTCGCCGAGGACAGCTTCGGCGCCGTGCTCGTGGGCTGCAAGGGCCTCGAGGGCGCGGCCGCGTTCGTGGGCCGCTACGGGCAGTCGCTGACGCGCGCGACGCACGATCGTCCCGCCAAGCTCGAGCTCGCGTACGCGATCTGCTCGCTCGGCGATGCGGAGTCGCCGGAGGCGGCGCTCGTGCGGATCGAGTCCGAGGCGCGCGACAGCGCGGTGGCTCTCGCGGAAGACGCGGCATGAGCGCCGAGGCCGGCACCGCCCCACCGCGGGGCGTCGTTCCGCCGTCCGAGCCGGGCGGCCGCTCCGGCTTCCTGAGCGACGTGATCGTCGAGCTGGGCTTCGCCACCGCGGACGCCGTCGAGGAGGCGGTGCGCCAGGCGCGTGCGGGCACGACCGTCGCCCAGGTGCTGGTGGAGACGGGCGCGATCAGCGAGGAGCAGGCCGCGCGCGCGACGGCCGAGCGCTACGGGCTCGCGTACCTCGACCTGCCGGACTTCGAGGTGGACACGCAGGCCGCGGCCCTGATCCGGCCGTCGGCCGCCAAGCGCTACCAGGCGGTGCCCGTCGGCTTCGTGGAGGGCGCGCTGCTCGTGGCGATGACCGACCCGGCCGACTCGCTTGCTGTCAACGACATCGCCGTGATGACGAAGCTGGACGTGCAGCCGGCGGCCACCACGCGCTCCGCGCTGGAGGCGCTCCTGGTGGAGCTGGCGAGCGGGGCCGAGGGCGTCGAGGGCGACGCCCGCACGCCCTCGGCACAGGGCGCCTCGTCCGCGGTGTTCTGGCAGGCCGGCTCCGAGGCCGGCGACGCGCTCCCGTCGAGTGACGCCGAGCTCACCGAGCTGCGCCGCAAGCTGGTGGGCGCCGAGGCCGAGCTGGTCAAGGCCCGCGCCGACCTCGCCGCGACCGAGGCCGAACTGACCGCCACGCGGGCGAACGCCACCGGCTCGAGCGCCGAGCAGGCCCAGCTGATCACCGAGCTCACCGCCGCCCGAGAGGCAGCCGAGCAGGCGAACACCGAGGTGGCCGAGCTGCGCACGCAGATCGCATCCGCCGCGAGCGAGCTGGCCGCCGAGCGCGACGCCGCCGCGGCGCGCGTGGCCGGCATCGAGGCCGAGCTCGTCGCCGCCCGCGAGAACGCTTCCGAACAGGCCGTCGCCCAGGCCGAGCTGGCCGCCGAGCGCGACGCCGCCGCGGCGCGCGTGGCCGCCATCGAGGCCGAGCTCGTCGCCGCGCGCGAGAACGCTTCCGCTCCCCAGGCGGAGGTCGACACGCTGCGCGAGCAGCTCGCGGCCGCCACCGCGGAGCTCGACACGATCCGCGGCCGTACCGCGGAGCTGGAGGCGCAGCTCGTGGCGGCGGACCAGAAGGGTCACACGCTTGCCGAGAGCGTCCAGGCCGCCCACGAACGGGTCGAGGAGCTCGAGCGCGAGCTCGACGGCACCCGCGGACAGGGCGACGCGGTCGAGTCGAGGCTGCGCGACGCCGTCGAGACGGGCGAGCGCGCCGAGGCAGCCCTCGCCGACGCACGTGCCGAGAGCGAGCGCCACGAGGCAGCCCTCGCCGAGGCACGCGCGAAGAGCGACGAGCTCGAGACCAAGCTGGCAGAGGCCCGCGCTGCGGGCGACGCACACGGGCAGCAGCTGAGCGACGCCACCGCGACCGTCGCGCGCCTCGAGGGCGAGCTGGCGCACGCGCTGGCCGAGAACGAGAGCTTCGGCGCACGGCTCCGCGAGGCGGTGGCCGGTCACGAGGGCGAGCTGAACGAGGCGCGCGGCCAGGTCGAGCGGCTGTCGGCCGAGCTGAGCGCTGCGCGCGACGAGAGCAGGTCGCTCGCGGAGCAGCTGGCCGAGACCCGCAATGTCACCCAGGACGTCGACGCGACGCTCGCCGAAGCCCGCGCCGAGGCGGAGGCCCGCGCCGCCCAGCTCGCGGAGGCGCGTACGGAGCTGGAGACGCTCGCCGGGCAGCTCGCAGAGTCGCGCACCGAAGCGGAGACACTCGCCGCGCAGCTGGCGCAGTCGCGCACCGATGGCGAGGCGCTCGCGGGGCAGCTCGCGGAGGCGCGCACCGAGGCCGAGGCGCTCGGCGGGCAGCTCGCGGAGTCGCGCACCGAGGCCGAGGCGCTCGGCGCGCAGCTCGTCGAGGCGCGCTCGGCCACCACGGACCACAGCGTCGAGCTGCAGGAGGCGCTGGCAGCCCGCGAGAGCCTGGCCGCCGAGCTGGAGCAGGCACGGAGCGCCCGCACCGAGCTCGAGTCCGAGCTTGCGACGAAGTCCGCCGCGCTCGAGGGCGCCGAGCGCGAGCTCGAGCAGGCACGGGTCACGATCGGCGAAGCGACCGCCGCGCGCGACCAGCTCGAGACGCAGCTCTCCTCCTCGCGCGAGGAGCTTGCCGCGCTCGAGACCGAGCTCGCCCAGGCGCGCGGAGCCAGCGACGGGCTCCAGGCCCAGCTGAGCGGCGCGCGTGCGAAGAGCGAGGGGCTCGCCCAGGAGCTGCGCGAGGCACGCGCACTCGCGGAGCAGGCCGAGCAGCGACTGGCCGACGCCGGCGGAGAGCTCGAGGCCGAGCTGGCGGCGGAGCGCGCCGCGAAGGCAGCGCTCGCCGGCGAGCTCCACGAAGAGCGCGCCGCGACGGCAGCGCTCGCCGGCGAGCTCGAAACCGAGCGGGCCGCGAAGGGTTCGCTCGAGGCGCAGCTCGAGGAGGAGCGCTCCGCCAAGGACGAGCTCGCGGCGATGCTCACCGAGGAGGACGTGGCCCGCGAGCAGCTTCTGGGCGAGCTCGCCGAGGCGCGCGAGCAGGTCGGGCACTACGAGGGCGACCTTGCGAAGCTGCGGATGGACGCCGGCCTGACCGGCGACCTGCGCAGCGCGCTCGACGAGGCGCGCGCCGAGGCGAAGGAGCAGCAGGACGAGCTCGTCGTGACCCGGAAGGCGCTCGACCGCGCCGGCGCCCAGGCCGCCGAGCTCCGCGTCGAGCTCTCAGAGACGCAGACGCAGCTCGACCGCGCTCAGCTCGAGGCGCAGGAGATCGACGCGCTTCGCGCCAAGCTCGAGGAGGCGCAGCTCACCGCCCTAGAGGCTCAGCAGTCGCAGGCACAGATCCGCGAGCGGCTCGTCCGGCTGGAGGCCCAGCTCGCCGCCGCGCAGGGTGCCGCGTTCGCGTCGGAGCGCGCGGCTGAGCAGCTCCGCATGGCCCAGGAGCGCATGCGCGACGCGCTCGCGCCGCAGGCCGACGACGACGCTCCCGCCTCCCGCTAGCCCGGCGGGATCTTCAGGTACGGCAGCGCGAACTCCATGATGCGCTCGAAGGCGGGCGCTGCCACGGTGCCGCCGTAGATGTCGCCGCGCGGGGTGTCCACCATCACGGCGACGAGCAGACGCGGGTCCTTGGCCGGCGCGTAGCCGATGAACGAGGCGATGAAGTCGGTCTTCGAGTAGCCGCCCTTGATCGCCTTCTCGGCCGTGCCGGTCTTGCCGGCGAGCGTGTAGCCCTCGACCTGCGCCTCCTCAGCCGTGCCGCCGGCGGCGAGCACGCCCTCGAGCATGTGCGACACCTGCTCGGCGGTCTGCCGGGTGAGCACCCGCCTGGGCTGCGGCTGGTGGCCCTTCACGATGTAGGGCGGCCGCAGCACGCCGTGGTTGGCGATCGCCGTGTAGGCGCTCGCCATCTGCATCGGCGTGACCGCGATGCCCTGGCCGATCGGCATGTTCCCCATCGACGAGCCCGAGTAGTGCTCGGGCCGCAGGACGATGCCCTGCTGCTCGCCCGGGAGGTCGACTCCGGTGGGCTTGCCGAACCCGAAGCGACGCACCCACTTGTCGAAGCGCTTCGAGCCCAGCCTCAGCCCGATCATCACGGAGCCCACGTTCGACGACTCCTTCAGGATCTGCGCGACGCTCTTGGTACCGCCGCCGCCGTCGTGCGCCTCGCCGACGGTGCGGTCCGCGACCTGGATCTCGGGCGGGACCGCGAACGTCGTCCCGGGCTCGACCAGCCGCTCCTCGATCGCGCCGGAGACGGTGAACGCCTTGAAGGTCGAACCCGGCTCGTAGTTCGCCTGGATGGCGCGGTTCTGACGGGCGTAGCCGGGCGCCCCGGCGGGGTTGTTCGCGTCGACCCGCGGCCAGTTCGCGAGCGCGAGGATCTCGCCGCTCCGCGGGTCCATGACAACCGCGGTCGCGCCCTGCGGCGTGTAGGTCTGCCCCACCTCGCCCAGGACGGCCTCGGTGCGTTCCTGGATCCGGGCGTCGAGCGTCAGCTGGAGGTTCTGGCCCGCCTCGGAGCGCTTCGTCTCGATCAGGCTGACCGGCTCGCCGAGCGCGTCCTTCACGAGGCGGCGCTCGCCGTCCTCGCCGTGCAGCTGGTCGTCCTGCGCGTACTCGAGCCCCGACAGGCCGGCGTTGTCGGTGCCCACGAAGCCGAGCACCTGCGACGCGAGGTAGCCCTGCGGATACACCCGCTTGGGCTCGGTCGTCGTCCCGATGCCGGTGATCGCGAGCTTCTGGATCCGCTCGCCACGCGAGGCGTCCATCTTGCGCCGGAGGTAGACGAAGCCGGTGCTCTTGTCCGACAGCTTCGGCAGCAGCTCGTCCTCGGTGGCCCCCATCAGCGGCGCGAGCCGGGCGGCGACCTTCACCGGGTCCTTGATCAGCATCGGGTTGGCGAAGACCGTCACCGAGTCCTCGGAGACCGCGAGCTGGATGCCGTTGCGGTCGAAGATCGTGCCGCGCCGGGCGGGGTCGGCCACGTCCTCGATCTGCTGGCTGACGGCGCGCTCCGAGAGCGAGCCCGACTTGACCGTTCCGAGCCAGGTGGCGCGCAGGGCCGCGAGCGCGAGCAGCATGAGGAAGGCGGCGAACAGCAGGCCGATGCGCCGCTCGACGAGCCGCGTCGGCGGGAGGCCCGGCCCGCGCCTGCGGGGGCGGGTTGGCGGGCGACTCTGCGTGGCCGGCACGGGCTAGCCGGCCGGGGTGGCCGTCGTGGGAGTTGCCGGGGCTGCCGTGGCGCCTGTGGCCGCCGGATCCGTGGCGGCGGGGTCGGCGGTCGCGGCGGTGTCGACCGGAGCTGCCGGGTCCGTGGTCGCGGGCGCCACGGGCTCGGGCGCCGTGTCGATCGGCTCGGGCGGCACGTAGGCGAGGTTCGGGGCGGTGATGCGCTTGGCGGCCTGGTGGGCGTCGCGCACGGGGCGCGCCTTCAGGTAGCGCACCTCGCCGGGGGCGGGCAGCACGAGGCCGAGCTGCGCGGCCGACTCCTGGATCCGCTCGGTCGACGCCAGTCGAGCGACGTCGAGGCGGTCGCGCGCGATCCCGCGCTTGAGCTTGGAGATCGTCTGGTCGTTGTGCGCGATCTGGCGGTTCATCCGCAGCAGGTCGACGTTGAAGAAGACGATCCCGGCGAGCAGGACGAAGACGAGCGCGATCCAGCCGCGGCCGGCCAGCAGCAGGTCGAGCACACCGCTGGTGCGCCGCCGCGCGGCGCGCGTGAAGGGTGCGTTGAGAACGCGGACCGGAAGCGCGATCGCGGGCGCCGCCGACGCGCCCGACATGCGCCGCGGAGCGGGCGCGCGCCGCGGAGCGGAGACCTGCTGCGTCGCCCGGCCACGGCGAGCGGGCGCGGCGGCGCGGGCGCTCTTGGCGCGAGCGGGCGCTGCGGCGCGCGAGCTCTTGGCGCGAGCGGGCGCTGCAGCCGCGCGGGCCGCCTTCGGTCGCGGCGCGGCCGCTGCCGCGGAGCGCGCCATCAGGCCGCCGCCGCCGTGCGTAGCTTGCGCGCCGAGCGCAGGCGGCTCGACTTGGAGCGCGGGTTGTCGGCCACCTCGCCCGCGCTGGCCACGACGGCGCGTCCGGTGATCAGCTCCGCCTCGGGCTCGCGGCCGCACACGCAGACCGGGAAGTCGGGCGGGCACACGCACCCGCGCGCCCGCTCCGCGAGGAACCGCTTCACGCGTCGGTCCTCGAGCGAGTGGAACGAGATCGCCGCGAGCCGGCCGCCCTCGCGCAGGAGCTCCCACGCGAGCGGCAGCGCACGGTCGAGCGAGTCGAGCTCCGAGTTCACGGCAATCCGGATCGCCTGGAAGACCCGCTTCGCCGGGCTGCCGCCACCGAAGCTGCGGCGCACCGCGGCGGGCAGCGCGGCCTCGATGGCCGCCACGAGCTCTCCGGTCGTGACGATCGGCGCCCGGTCGCGGCGGCGCACGATCTCACGCGCGATCCGCCCCGCGTTCGGGTCCTCGCCGAGCCGGCGGAAGAGCTGCGCGAGGCGCCGCTCGTCCCAGGTGTTCACGATCTCGCGCGCGTCCAGGTCCTGCCCGGGGTCCATGCGCATGTCGAGCGGCGCGTCGTACGAGTAGGAGAAGCCGCGCTCGCGCGCGTCGACCTGCATCGACGAGATGCCGAGGTCGAGATAGGCCACGTCGGCCGAGACGCCCTCCTCTCGCAGCAGCGCGAGCCCGTCGGCGTAGTCCATCCGCAGGAAGCGCGTCTCGCAGGCCACCTCACGCGCGAGCTCCTCGAAGTGCTCTTCGGCGAGCGGGTCGCGATCGATGCAGATGAGCGTGCCCGTCGAGCCGATGCGGTCCGCGATCAGGCGCGCGTGGCCGCCCGCGCCGAAGGTGCAGTCGACGACGGTTTCGCCCGCGGCGGGAGCCGTCAGCTCGATCAGCTCACCGGCAAGGACGGGTACGTGCGCGCGCGTCATGTCAAGAAGGATTCCCAAGGCGCTCCGTCACCTCCCCAATCTCCGCGTCGAGAGCCTCCTGCTGCTCGTGCCAGCGCTCCTTCGCCCAGACCTCGAGGTGGTCGCCCACGCCAACGACGACGACCTCCTTCCCGATCCCGGTGTGCGCCAGGAGCGGCGGCGGCAGCGTGACCCGGCCGCTCGCGTCGAGCTCGATCTCGAACGAGTTGCCCTGGTAGAAGCGCGACAGCTTGCGGTACTCGGACCCCATCGGGTTCAGCCCGCCGAGCGCGCGCTCGATGATCGCCTCGTGCGACTCGGGTGTCCACACCGCGACGCAGGGCTCCGGGTCCTTGGCTAGAACCGTGCCACTGGAGAACGCCGCGCGGAACCGGGCCGGAATGCTGAGCCGGTTCTTCGCGTCCAGCGAGTGCTCGAAGTGACCACGAAACGCCAAGGGTCCAATCCCCGGGAGAAGATTCGGACCGGAGTGGCGGAGTGGGAGGAGCCCCGCCACTCCGGTCGATTGCTGCTGGCACGGTACCCCACTATCTCCCACTCTGCAACACCATTCCCCACTTTTCTGTCCGACCGGGCCTCAACAGTCGTCCAGTCCGGCGGGTATTTGGCTCTACAGAGCGGAAATTCGGCGGTGGCGAGGAGTGGGTCGATGGCTTGCAAAACACGCCAGTTCGCGGCCAAGAACCGCTTCTGAATGCAATCGTGCGTGCAGATCGCGCATTTGGTGGGGTCCCGTGCAGGCGCCCCTTCCACCTGATCGCGCCTGCTGAGGGCGCTCCTATAGCGGCAGGGCGTCGGCCCCGCGGCCGTCGAGCAGCGCCGATGCCAGCGCCGCCGCCACGAGCAGGAGGACCGAGGGGACGAGGAGCAGCGCCACGACGAGCTGGATCTTCGGACCCGCGCGGGCGGCGTCCTCGCGGATCCGCCGGGCGAGCGAGAAGCGCGCCGAGCGAGCCTGGGCGGCGAGCGTCTCGGCGAGCGGCGCGCCGTGGCGGCTCGCGCGGTCGACGGCCGCCACGAATGCGCGCACCTCCGGCTGCGGGAGGCGGGCGGTCAGGCTCTCGAGCGCCCGGACGAGCGGGACGCCGAGCACCACCTCGTGGGCCACCGCCCGCCATTCCCGAGCGAGCGGGCCATCGGCTCGTTCGCCGACCGCCTCGAGCGCGGCGGGGAGCGAGCCGCCGGCCTCGACGGTCACCCTCAGGATGTCGAGCAGGCCGGGCAGCTCGCGCCTGACGCGCCGCGCCCGCTCGGCGGCGAGCCGGCCGAGCCACAGGTCCGGCGCGAGAAAGCCCGCCACGGGCACGGCGGGGCCGAGGAGGAGCCCAAGGCGCCCGGGCGCGAGCGCCGCGAAGGGCACGCCCGCCGCCGCGCCCAGGAGGGCAGCCGCCACCTTCGCGGCCATCAGCTCGCGGACGCCGAGGCCGGCCGGGCGGCCGGCGGCCTCGATGCGGGCGCGGAGGTCCCCGGGCGCGCCGGGCGGCCGGAGCACGCGGCCGCCCGCGGCGAGGGCGGCCACGATGCGAGCGGCGCGGCGGCGATCCGAGCCCGCAGCCGGACCCTTCCCCGTTGCGAACAGCGTCAGGAGCGCCGCCGCCGCGGAGGCCGCCGACACGCCCGCGAGGGCCTCCGTCACCACCGCACGCGCCCGAGCCTGCGCATGAGGACGGCCGCGACGGCCTGCAGCGCGAGCGCGATCCCCACCAGCCAGGCGGTCAGGAACGAGCGCCAGAGGCCGGCGAACCAACCCGGGCTGGCCAGCTCGGCCAGCAGCCCTCCTCCCAGCGGAAGCAGCACCACGAGCAGCGCCGTGAAGCGGGCCTGGGCCGTGGCCGAGCGCACGTCCGCCTCGAGCCGGGCCTGATCCTCGAGCGCGCGAGCGCTCTCGCGCAACAGACGCGCGAGGTCGCCGCCGGCGCGGCGCTGGAGCACGCACGCCGCCACGAGCGCGTCCATCCCGGGCGAGGGCGCGCGACGACGCATGGCCTCGAGCGCCGCGTCGGTGTGCGCGCCCGCGCGCAGCTCCGCCGCCGTGCGCCGCAGCTCATGGCCCGCCGCCCCGGCCACCGCGGACGCCGCCTCCCCGAGCGCGGACCGAAGCGACGCGCCTCCACCGAGCGCGTCCGCGATCGCCACTGCCAGCTCGGGCAGACCCTCCTCCACTGCCGCCCGGTAGCGACGGCGCCGCGCAGCGAGCGTGCGGGAAACGGCCGACGGCCCGGCCGCGGCCAGCACCAGCCCGGCGAGCGGCCCGAACGTGCCAAACCCGGCTGCAAACCCAACGCCCGCGCCGCCGACGAGCAACCGCCGCCGCTCGAGCGCGCGGGGATCGCGCCCCTCACGCCCGGCACGAACAAGCGCCTCGACGAGCCCCGCGATCGCCCGGAGCCAGCGCGGCGCGCGCGCGACCAGCGGCGGGACAAGCGCCGAGCCGAGCTCGCAGAGCGCGAGCGCCGCGGCGGCTCCGGCAACGAAGGCCGCCACGGAGCCGCCTGCATCCCGGCCCTCGCTCCCCAGGTGGATGACGAACGTTGCGTTTTCCGCCACGATCGTCATCCAGCTGCGCTCTCGCGGAGGGTGTCGAGGCGGTTTGAGAGCTTTCCGGGGCTCGGGGGGCGCAGGCGGCCGCCTCGTGTCCAGAGCTCGCGGGTGCCGGCTCCGCCGGCCACCCGGAGCACCTCGCTCACGGACTCGATCACGCGCGAGCCGCCGGGCAGGCGGGTCTGGTGGACCACGAGGTCGAGGGCGCTTGCCACCTGGTCGCGCACGGCGGCGTGCGGCAGGCCGACCCCTGCCATCAGCGCGAGCGTCTCGACCCGGCGGAGCGCATCGACGGGCGAGTTCGCGTGCACGGTCGTGAGCGAGCCGTCGTGGCCCGTGTTGAGCGCCTGGAGCATGTCGAGCGCCTCGGGTCCGCGCACCTCGCCGACCACGATCCGGTCGGGGCGCATCCGCAGCGCGTTCACCACGAGCTGGCGGATCGTGACCTCGCCGCGGCCCTCCAGGTTCGCGGGACGCGCCTCGAGCCGCACGACGTGCCGCTGGCGGAGCCGCAGCTCCGCGGCGTCCTCGACGGAAATGATGCGCTCCTCCCCCGGGATCGCACCGGACAGAGCATTCAGGGTGGTGGTCTTGCCCGACCCGGTGCCGCCGCTCACGAGCACGGACGCCCGCGCTGCCACGCACAGCGCGAGCAGCTCCGCCAGCTCGCCCGGCAGCGTCCCGCCCTCGACGAGCTGCCGCAGCGAGAAGCCCTCGTGGCGGAAGCGCCTCACCGTGAGACATGGACCCGACAGGGACAGCGGCGGGATCACCACGTTCACACGCGAGCCGTCGGGCAGCCGCGCGTCGCACAGCGGCGACGCCTCGTCGACCCTCCGCCCCAGCGGCGCCAGCACGCGCTCGATCGCGTGCATCAGCTCCGGCTCGCCGGCGAACGCCACGCCCGTGCGCTCGATGCGCCCGCCCCGCTCCACGTACACCTCGCCCGGCCCGTTCACCATCACCTCGTCGACCGTCGGATCCGACAGCAGCGGCTCGAGCGGGCCCAGTCCGGTGGCGAGCAGCAGCACGCGCCGGCAGAGCGCCTCCCGCTCCGCCTCGGGCAGCGAACCGGCGTCGCGCCCCACGAGCTCGCGCACCTCCGCCTCGAGCTCCGCACCTCCGGCCTCCCCCGAGCGGGCCCGCTCGATCAGCCGCGCCCGGAGCGCGACCGCCAGGTCGTCCAACGCCTCCACGACAGGTCAAAGGCGCGCGCGAGCGCTACTCGCCCCGCCGGTTGGGGCCGCCTGCGGGAGACTCTCCCCATGGACCTCACTCTTCTGAGCCTCGAAACGCCCACGGAGACGCGCACGTTCGACCACGGCCACTTCGAGCTGTACGCGGTCGGCCCCATGACGATCGGTCGCGCGACCTACGAGCCCGGCTGGCGCTGGTCCGAGCACGTGGGCGCGCCGGCGGGCGCGAAGTCGTGCATGGTCGAGCACGTCGGTCTCGTGATCAGCGGCCGCGCGGCGGTGAGGATGGACGACGGCGAGGAGCGCGTGATGGAGCCGGGCGAGCTCTTCTACGTCCCGCCGGGCCACGACAGCTGGGTCGTCGGCGACGAGCCGTACATATCTCTGCACGTCATGGGCAGCGAGACTTACGCGACGTGACCCGTCGCAGGATCAGCTCGTGGCTCATGGACATGGATGGCGTGCTCGTGCACGAGCAGGTCGCGATCCCCGGCGCGCAGGAGTTCCTCACGCGCCTGCGCGAGCTCGAGCTGCCCTTCCTCGTCCTCACGAACAACTCGATCTACACCCAGCGCGACCTCGCGGCGCGCCTGCGGCGCTCCGGACTCGACGTGCCCGAGGACGCCATCTGGACGTCCGCGCTCGCCACCGCCCAGTTCCTCGGCGACCAGCGCCCCGGCGGCTCGGCATTCGTGATCGGCGAATCCGGCCTCACGACCGCGCTCCACGACGTGGGCTACACGCTCAGCGAGCGCGACCCCGACTACGTGGTGCTCGGCGAGACGCGCACCTACAGCTTCGAACGCATCACGCAGGCGATCCGCCTGATCACGGCGGGCTCGCGCTTCATCGCGACGAACCCGGACAACGTGGGCCCCACCCCCGACGGGCCGCTGCCCGCCACCGGCTCGGTGGCCGCGCTGATCAGCCGGGCAACGGGCGTGGAGCCGTACTACGTGGGCAAGCCGAACCCGCTGATGATGCGCTCCGCGCTGAACGCGATCGAGGCCCACTCGGAGAGCACCGCGATGATCGGCGACCGGATGGACACCGACGTGGTCTCCGGCCTCGAGGCCGGCCTCGAGACGATCCTCGTGCTGACCGGCGTCGCGACCGCCGGCGAGACCGAGCGCTACTCGTACCGGCCCTCCCGGATCGTGGACTCCGTGGCGGACCTGATCGACGGACTGGAGGGAACGAATGACTCCCCTTGAAGGCAGGGTCGCGCTGATCACCGGCGCGAGCGGCGGGATCGGCGCGGCGGTGGCCCGCTCGCTCCACGACGCGGGCGCCTCGGTCGGCCTGATCTCGCGTCGCGGCGAGGACCTCGGCCTCGAGCGCGCGCTCGGCATCGCCTGCGACGTGCGCGACCGCGACGCGCTGAAGCGCGCTACCGACGCGGTCGTCGAGCGCTTCGGCCGCCTCGACATCGCGGTGGCGAACGCGGGCGTGGGCTCATACGGACCGTTCCTCGAGCTGGACCCCGAGGACCTCGAGGCGATGATCGACGTGAACCTCAAGGGCACGCTCTACACGGCGGCGGCCACGCTCCCCCACCTGATCGAGAGCGGCGCGGGCGACTTCGTCTCGCTCGCGAGCGTCGCCGGGGTGCGCGCCTTCCCGGGCGAGGCGGTCTACAACGCGTCGAAGTTCGGGCAGGTGGGGTTCACGCGCGCGCTCGACCACGAGCTGCGTGAGCACGACGTGCGCGCGACCAACATCGCGCCGGGCGGCGTGAACACCGAGTTCGCGATCGGCACCGGCCGCGAGCGCGGCGACCCGGGCCTCGAGCGGATGATGAGCGCGGAGGACGTGGCCGAGGTCGTGCTATTCGCCGTGACCCGGCCGCGCAACATGCGCATCCTCACCACGACCTTCAGGCCGATGAGCGAGGGCTCGTCCGGCTGACCTGAGCGCCTCGCGGGCCTCGTGCCCGAGGCGCCTCACGAGCTCGCCGGCCGGCACCGCCTCTGCCAGCGGGTAGGCCTCGCCGGCCCACAGGTGGAACGAGTCGGCGTCGCCGCGCTCGCGAGCGGCGGCGCGGAGCGGCGCGGTCATGTTGTGGACCTCCGGGTAGCCGAGCGGCGCCTCGTGCTCGTGCTCGCGCATGAAGCGGTTCTCGATGCCGCGTGCGTAGCGTCCCGTGAAGGCGCGGGTCAGCGCCGTGCGCGCGGTGCGGCTGAACGCCTCGCGGTGCGCGTCCGAGGTGCCCGCCTCGGGGCACAGCATGAACGCCGTACCGAGCTGCGCCGCCGCCGCGCCCGCCGCCAGCACCGCCGCAACCGCGCTACCGGTGACGATGCCGCCCGTCGCCACCAGCGGGCGATCGGTGACCGAGTGGACGAGCTGCAGCAGCGCGAGCACTCCGTCGTCGCCGGGCGCCGCGGCGTCAC
>DASYMP010000132.1:0-6673 GCA_036009005.1 Thermoleophilaceae bacterium
GCTCGTGCTCGGTCCAGGAGGCCAGCACTACAAGTACCGGCTGTCCGACGGCGAGGACCGCGTGGCCTGGCTCACGCTCACCCCCGCGGCGCGCTGACCGCGCCGTTCAGCCCGGCACGCCGGGCGACCGGCCCCTCGAAGCGCGCGTACGCCGCGCGCGCGGCCGCGACCTGCTGCTCGGCCGCGGCGAGCAGCGCCGGCGCTAGCGCTTCGGCCGTCTCCCACGCCTCGTCTACCGCGGCCGCCAGGCGCGCGGGGAAGTCGGGATCGCCCGCGGCCACCACCCGGCACCCACCCGGGAACAGATCGGCGAGGCCCGCCAGCTTCGCGTCGTAGTACGGGGTTGCGCTCACGCCCACCACCGGGACCCCCTGGCCGAGCGCGAACACCGCGGCGTGGTAGCTCCCGGCCACGACGACCCGGCACCCGCCCGCGGCCGTGAGCGCGTCGCCGGGGGTCGCGGCCGCTGCGCTGTGCGAGCCGATCAGCTGACGCAGGTGCCCGATGTCGTCCTCGTGCGGGTAGAGCGAGATCGGCACCGCGCGCAGCTCGATCCCGCGGCGAGCCGCCGCGTCCCGGAGGACCTCACCGATCGCGCGGGCGCTCGCGGCGTTCGTGCCCGAGTACTCGGCCACCCGCAGGCTCACGCCGATCGCGTCGCGAGCCACGTGGTTCGACCTCATCCGAACCGCGAGCTCCAGCGCGTCGTCCCCCATGAGCACCACACGGTCGCGCGGCACACCGAGCTCATGCAGCAGCGGAACGGCGGCGCGGCGCTCGCGCACGCCGAGCACCTCGACGTTCGGGAGGACCGCCTGTGCGCTGGCTCGCAGCGCCCGGTCCTCCAGAGGACCGAGGCCCTGGCCGAACATCGCCGTCGGGATCCCGCGCGCGTTCGCCGCGCGAAGGAGCTCGAGCAGCTTGAGCCCGTCGTCCAGGAACACGTCCGTGGTGCCGCCGCGGCCGCTCACCACCACTCCGTCGGCTGCCTCGAGCCAGCCCGCGAAGCGGAGCAGGTCGTCACTGGCCGGCTCGTGCGCGAGCAGCCTGGCGCGAAGCGCGAGCCTCGCGGCGCGCGTGGAGCCGTTGGCGAGGCGCGCCGGCACCCGGCCGATGCCCGCCCGCCGGTCGTGGAACCACTCATCCTGTCCTGACGCCGGCACCGCGTGGACGCCGGGGCAGTGCTCGGCGAGCCGGTCGGGTGCGCCGGTGATCACGCCGATCGACGCGTCCGGCCAGAGCGAGCGAAGGCGCTCGACGCACACCTGCACCATCGCGACGTCGCCGAGGTTGAGCATCGCGTAGCTGCCCGGCGCGACCAGCAGCCGCGGCCGCGGCGATGGCATTGCGGGCAGCCGCCGCGTCGCGACGCTGACCGCGTGCTCGAGCTCGCGGCGAGCCCGTACACGCAGCTGGCGGCGGGGGCCCGGCGTACATGGATGGCGCACGACGAACGACGCGTACATGGCGTGCTCCCAGAGCGCGTGTCGGCGAGCGCCGTAGCTCATCCCGCGTCCGGGCTCCGGCCAGCGGTAGCGCGCGAGCCGCTTGTCGACGTAGGCAAAGCGCCACCCCGCCCGGGCGAGCTTCATGTAGAGGTGGTAGTCCTCGCATTGCCGTAGCCAGAGGGCATACCCGCCGACTCCCCGCACCGCGAGCGCGCGCATCGTTGCGGTCGGAGACGGCACCGGATTCTGCTCCGCGATCTTCGGGAAGTCGTGCATCGGATGTACGGACGGATCGCCGATGTAGTCGTCGTGGCCCGCCGGGTGGCCGAGGATCGTGCAGTTGCTGTACACGAGCCCGACGGCCGGGTCGTCGAAGCTCGGCAGCACCGATTCGAGGTAGTCGGGCTCCCAGAGGTCGTCGGCGTCCAGCTGGGAGACGAGCGGGGCGCGTGCCGCTCCGAGAGCGCTGTTGCGCGCAGCGGACAATCCTCTGTTGCGCGTGTGCCGGAGGATTCGGAGCCGTGGGTCGCGCAGGTCGGCGAGCACGTCCGAGACCGGCGTGGTCGAGGCGTCGTCGACCACGACGAGCTCGAGCTCGTCGACCGTCTGGCTGAGCACGGAGATCACGGCCTCGCGCAAGGTCGCCTCGGACTCGTACGACGGCATCATCACGGTGGTGCGAGGCGTGTCCACGGCCGCCCGGGGCCCGGACACGCGCCGCCTGGACGCGCGCCGGCGAAACGCGGGGGAATCGTCGGGCAGCGGGGTCTCCGCGGAGTCCGCCGCGGCGCGCGCCAGGCCTTCGGCCACGAGCTCGGCGAGCTGGTCGCGGGCGCCCGCGCGCGCGCGGAGCGCCTGCTCCACCTCCGTGAACTCCTGCCTGGGCTGCGGCCCGCGGATGCGCACGGCGGCGAGGGCCTCCATGTCGATCTCGGCCGGGAAGCCCACCGCCTCGCGACGCCTGCCGGTCGCCTCGAGCGCCAGCACGGTCAGCAGGCACTTCGAGCAGTGACCGCAGTTGTCGGGGCGGTCCTCCTGGAAGCAGACCTTGAGATACGGCAGGAGGTCAGGGCGCTCGCGCGCGAGCCACGCGATCTTCGCCATGCGCGTTCCGGGCGCGTCGTGCACGATCTCGACCTCCGCTGTCGAGAACAGCGGGTCGAGCAACGGGCTCGTTCCGCAGGGGCCGATCGTCTTCGGGCCGTCGCTCGACGGGATCACCACATGTCCGAGGCCCCCTGACATCGAGGTGGCCAGAAACGAAAGGCCGGCGCCCGCCATGTCCTCCCAATCGCGCACGATCGGGTCGGTGAGCTCCCGGATGTTGCTCTCGATCAGCGCAAGCGGCACGTCCAAGCGGGCGGCCGCCTCGCGGGCGAGGCGCACCTCGTCCTGCCTCACCCCCAGGCTGTGCATCGGCTCCAGACGGTCACAGAACACCAGCTGGGTCAGCCGGCCCGGCAGGGCGCGCGGCGAAGCGGCGGAGAAGGTCGAGTCGACGCCGCGCGAGAAGAAGCAGCCGATCCCCGAGGCTCGGGGCGCGGGCGCGAGCTCGGCGGTGGCGCTCACCGAGCTACGGAACAGCCTCGGATCCCAGACTGCGTAGCGATCGACGATTTGCGGCACCCGTTCGAGCAGTGGAGTCGACACCGGTGCGCGCACCTCGAGGTCCTCGCCCCGGCGCATCGCGAGCAGGATGCTTGCGCACAGGAACGGCGACGCATCCGGTCGCGGGGCCGCGAGCTCCGCGGGCATGCGCAGCTCGAGCCGGAACTCGCCGCCCGTCCAGCGCAGGCGGGCCGAGCTCGTCGTGCAGCCGCCCCGCTCCTCGGACTCGAGCTCGTCGATGATCATGAACCCAGCCCCGCCACGGGCATCAGAGCGGGCGGAGCGCCGGCCCGCTGTCGCGCTCGCCGGCCTCGCTCTCCACGATCTCGTAGACGCGCGCGTCCATGGCCCCGGAGTGGAACGCGCTCTCCGGCACGATCACCTCGAAGTTCTCGTCCTGTGAGCCCTCGAGGGTGAACGTGCGGCCCATCGCGACGATCCTGCCGTCCAGCGCGAGTGCGATCGCGCGGCCGCCGCCGGGCCTTCCGTCTGGCACCGTGCCGGTGATCTCGCCGGGCAGGAAGCCGGACGACGTGTCCACGTGACGCAGCTCCTCGGCCTGGTGGATCTCGGCAGTCGCGACCCCGGGCACGTGCGGCAGCGACCGGACCGGGCGGCCGAGCAGCTTGCGGTGCGGTCCGATGCGGTAGACGCTGGGCGCGTCGCGGCCGTCGCCGCTCCCGAACCACCTGAGCTTGCGGCGGACGGCCGCCGCTCGCCGCAGCGCGAGCTCGCGCGGGTCGAACGTGTAGTGCCCCCCGAGCGAGTTGAGCTCCGTTCCCACGCGGTGGAAGACCGTCACGCGGTCGGTCTGCGACGCGACGGGCCCGAGCAGCGAGCCGCCGTCGAGCCCGGGCGGCGGCGCCACCTCGGCGAGGTCGAGGATCGTCGGGAAGACGTCGATCGTCTCCACGTGCCGGTCGATCACGCGCCCTCGGCGCTGGCCCGGCAGCTTGACGATCAGCGGCACGGGCGCGAGGTCCTCGACGTTGTCCGGCGTGACGGTGCGACGCTCCACGCCCGTGTGGAAGCCGATGCCGTGATCGGCGGCCACCACGACGAGCGCGTCGTCGTACAGCCCGAGGCGGCGCACCCGCGCCAGCAGCTCGCCGAGCATGCGATCGGCAAGCCCGAGCTGGAGCAGGTGACGCTGATAGGAGACCTTCACGAGCCAGGGGACGCCGAAGCCGATCTCGCCGTTCAGGTCCGGGATCGGCTCGGGCGCGTGGAGGCGGTAGTGCCGGCCCGACGGGTAGAACTGCCACGGGACGTGCGGCAGGAGCACGTGCTTGAACCAGAGCGTCGGCCGTGCACGCGGGCGGATCGTGCGGATGAACTCGCGCATCCGCCTGACCTTGCCGCCGCCGAGGTGACTCTGCGCGGTGCCCTCGAGCGGATCGCAGAGGCTCGTGGGACACAGCCCGGTCGCCTCCTCGGACGCGTTCACCTCGTAGCGGTGCGCGAGCAGCGTGAAGAGGTTCTGCGGATGCGAGTAGACGTCCGAGCGCAGGCCCCTGCGCGGGTAGCGGCCATCCAGCATGGCCGGCACGGCGAGCGCGGTGCTGTCGTGCACCGCGGTCGCACCGCGGTACCAGTTCGCCTCGCGCGCGAGCCGGGCGAACACCGGGTAGCGCTTGGCGTCGATGCGCTCGCCCGGACCCAGCAGCGAGACGAGCGGCAGTTCGTCGAACACGACCATCACGATCGTCTTCGGTGGACGGTCGACTCCCGGAGCCGGGGCCGCCGACGCTGCGTCCGGACCCTCAGCGGGGTGCGACGGGTCCGGCTCGAGCAGCGCTAGCGCGAGCGCGACGACGACAGCGGCAACCGCCGCCAGAGCCGCCACGCGTAGGACCGGGTGCTGCTGCACGAAAGCCCAGCGTAGACCGCAGTTTCGGCGGCGCGCAAGGCTGCACGCGATATGGCGGGCCGGGGGAACCGGCCTAGCGCGGGCGCAGGATCCAGCGGGTCACCGGGTCGAGCAGCGCGAGCAGTCTCGGCAACGGCAGCGCGGTCAGCCTCAGGAGGGTCGCGACCAGCCGGCCGCGCCGGCGCCTCGCGAGGCGCGGCCCGATCTCCGTGAGGAACGTCGCCACGCCCGCCATCGGGCGGCCGAGCACTGTGATCTCGAGGACCTTGCCGTCGGGTCCCACCCGAACCCGGTCGGCCCCCGAGACGGGGCGGCCGCCCATTCGCCCCTCCCAGAAGAACGCGTGCGTGTCGCCGTTCTCGAACGCGTCGACGATCCGCAGCTCCTCGAAGGACTCGAGCACGCTGCGATAGGTGTCCGCCACCAGCTCTCGGCCCTCGAACGGCGTGGCCGTGACCGCTGAGTGGAGCACGACGTCAGGCGCGAGCGTGTCGATCAACGCGTCCCGGTCGCGCGCGGCGATTGCATCCTGGAAGGGGTGGCTCATGCAGTCAGTGTCCCCGGGGCGGCCGCGCGCGGACGGCTGTGTGACGCATGTCACCTAGGCGAAGAACTTCGCGGCGAGCAGCTCGACCGTGCCCTTCGTGCGCATTGTGCTGGGGCCGAGCAGTTCGTCGATCCGCTTGCGGTCGAGCTCGGACTCGAGCGTTCCGCCGCTCGGCAGCCAGTAGAGCTCGCGCTTGCCGAACGCCAGGCGGTCCTGATCGGTGGCCAGCGCCAGCACCTCCTTGCGCACGGCGGCTGAGGGCTTCGCGTCGAGCATCGAGACCTGGAGCTTTCCCTTCGCCGCCCCCACCGCCTTCGCGGGAAACGGCGTCTCGGCGGCGATCGCCTCGAGCTCCTTCGCGGTGCGCGCGAACACGCGGACCTCGTAGCCGAGCGAGCCCTCGAGCCGCTCCTCGATCGCCGCCGCCATGTCGCGCGGCGCTTCGAAGACGACGTTGCCACTCGTCCGGAAGGTCGCCACCTCCTCGGCGCCCACGGCCTCGAAGTGCTCCTTCAGCTCGGCGCTCGAGACGCGATGGTTCTTTCCGACGTTCACGCCGCGCAGGAATGCCGCGTACCTCATGGCCATCAGGCTGCCAGGTTTCTCATGGCGTCCGTGACCTGTTGCCTCGTCGAAGTCGCTTGGTCCTTCCTGAGGGCCTCGTGGCACTGTCTCTGGGTACCTAGTTAGGGAACCCGAAGTCCGCGCTTCCTCGCGGGGGAAACGTGCGGTACATTCGGATCGTGGACGCGCGTAGGACAGACGTGCTCAAGGCCTCGCCCCGGATGTTCGACTCGGAGCTGCTTGACCGCCTCTCACGTGTGCACCCCGCCGTTCCGGTGCTGATCTTCGCCCCCGCGATCGCCGCACTGTTCGTGGCGGGCGCGCGCGGCGAGCCCACCACGGCGCAGGTGGTCGGCCTCGTGGGCGCGGGCTACATCTTCTGGACGCTCACCGAGTACTGGATGCACCGGCTGATCTTCCACTTCGAGCCCGAGGAGGGCCTCGGAGCGCGGCTCCACTGGATCATCCACGGCGTCCACCACGACCACCCGAACGACCCGCTCCGGCTCGTCATGCCGCCGTCCGTGAGCATCCCGCTCGCGCTCGCCTTCTGGGGCCTGTTCACCCTGGTGCTCGGCACACCCTGGGCGCACGTCTTCGCCGCCGGCTTCCTCGCCGGCTACCTCGCGTACGACA
>DASYMP010000133.1:0-3920 GCA_036009005.1 Thermoleophilaceae bacterium
CCCCGTCGAGGCCGGTGCGCGGGTCGGCGAGGTTGGCGGCGACCCGGCGCGCATCGCTCATCAGCGGCGGCGCGGCGGCCAGCACGGCGTTGAAGTCGGCACCGCGCCCGGCCAAGCCGCCGCCGAGCCCGACGACCGTGAGCTGAAGGTTCCGCCGCGTGCCCTGGTCGAACGCGTTGAACACCTCGTCGAGGTCGACCACCTTCTGCGCCTGCGCGACCGGCAGGGCCTGCCCCGTGGCGAGCTTTCGGCCGAGCTTGCGCGGCACCACGTCGAGGTACTTGAGCCCGAGCGGCGAGCGCGGCCGCACCGCCACGCGCGCGCCGGTGTAGAGCGGCTCCGCGGTCTGGTCGAGCTTCAGGTCGAGCCGCGCGAGGACGCGGCCCTCCGCCGTCTTGCGGGCCGAGATCTTCGTGATCGTGCCGACCCGCTTGCCGCCCACCCGCACGTCGTTGCCGGCCACGAGGCCCGCGGCATCCGGCACCTGGACCTTCACGTCGTATGTCGGCACGAACGGCAGCCCCTGGTTCGCGTTGTACGACAGGAAGACGGCGATCACGGTGATCAGGCACGTGACCGCTCCGATGAGGATCGGACTCGCCCCTCCGCTGCCCGGGCCGAGCCGCCTCATGGGCCGAGGAGGTAGTCGAGGACGTGCTGAACGGACTGCAGCGAGGGGACTGGAGGGAGGGTCGGCGCCGCCGGGAGCGGCGTGGCCGGTGTGGCGGGCGGTGCCACCGCCGTTCCCGGCGGTGAGGCGTGCTTGCGCCCCCCGCGACCGCGCCTCCCATGCCCCTTCGGCCCGTGGGCCCGTGATCGCTGCTTTGCAGCCGAGGCCTGGCCGCCGCCGCCGCCCGGATGCCAGTTGGCGCTGCATCCTGCGACTGGTGTCGTGGCGTACTGCTGACAGGTGCCGGCGAGCTGGTACGACGGCAGGATGTGGGAGAAGCGGTCGAAGCGCGACGTCGCCGCCGTGGCGAAGTACACGAACCTCTGAAGTCCCTCCACCACGCCGCGTGCCTTCAGCGACTCGTTCAGGACGCGGGCGAGCCGCGCCACCTCGGGCAGGCGCTGCGCGACCGGCAGGAGCTTGCGCGCCACCGGGTCGGTGGCTCGCAGCGCCCGGCGCCCGGTCACCGACAACCGGTCGAGCTCGACGAGCGTCGGGCGCGCGGCGTCGCTCAGCGGGCCGAAGTCGCCGAGCAGCAGCTGCAGTGGGCGCGCGGCCGTGCGCAGGTCGCGCGCGACCGGTCGCGCCTCGGTCGCGAGCCCGGCAAGCTCCTTCGCCGACGGCTCGAGCTGGTCGAGCAGCGGCGGCAGGCGGTGGATGGCCAGGCCGAGGTCGCCGCGCCGGTCCGCCACCGCGCGCGCAACCCGGTCCGCGCGCCCGATGAAGCTCGCCACCTCGCCGCGGTGCTGGGCGAGCCGCGCGACCACCGTGTCCGAGGCGTCGATGAGCCTGCCGAGCGTGTATCGATCGCGGTCGAGGATCGCCAGCACGCGGTTCGCCTGCTGAAGGGCCGGGTTCGCTCGCCGGATCGCCGCGTTCAGGTCCTGCGGGCGACCCGCGAGCCCCGTGCCGAGCTCGTTCACCAGCAGGGTCAGGCGCTGGCGGTACGGCAGCCGCAGCGCGGCGACCACGAGGTCGAGGTCGACCGGCGAGTGGTTCCGCGCGAGCGGCACGACCGGCGCGCTCCCGCCGCGCGCCACCAGCGGCCGGCCCCTGGGCGAGCCCGGCTCACATGCCACGAACTTCTCACCGATCAGGCTCTGCGGCCGGATCGTGCAGCTCGCGTCGGAGCGGAACGGAGCAAAGCCCTCCTCGATCTGCATCTCCACGCGCGCCTTGCGGTCCGGCGTGAGGTGCACGCCGGTCACCTGCCCCACCACCGCGCCGGCGATCTTCACGTCCTGGCCCGAGACGAGGAAGTCGGCGTTGTCGAAGACCGCGTCCACCCGGTACCCCCGCGCGCCGCCGCCACCCCCCGCCGCGCCGAGCGCCACGAACACGGCCGCCGCCGCGCAGAGCACCAGGATCACGCCCGCCGCGCGTCTCATCGCGGCGAGTCCTCGGGCGAGCACGCCCCGATCACCCACGGGTTCGACCCGTCCGGCGCGGGCTGCGTCGCAGCACCGGGGCAGCGGCGGGTCAGGCCCTTGCGGTACCCGGTGAGCCCCGGCGCGTTCTGCGGCACGGGTATCAGCGAGCCGATCCCCTGCAGCGAGTACGCGTTCGACTGGAACGAGATGCGCGTGTAGCGGCCGTTGGCGTCGTAGTAGCCCGCGGTCGTGCCGCCGAACCCGTTGAAGAGGCCGCCGACCACGTCGGGCGTGTACGGGCGCACCTCCTTCACCACCGGCAGCGCGTCGTTCACCGTCGATACCGCCGAGCCAAACGCAGGCACCGCCCGCCGCTCGAGCGAGGGCACGCGAGCCAGCACGCCGAGCAGATCGTCGCTGCCCGGATGGTCGATCGCCGCGCGCAGCTGCGCCACCACCGGGCGCGCGTCGCGAGCCACAGGACGAAGGCGGTCGAGGAACTGCGCCAGCAGCGGTGCCACCGGCCGCGCCTCGATGACAGCCGGGTCTATGTCCTTGAGCGTCGTGCGCAGGTTCACGAGCGTCGTGTTCGCCTCGCGCAGCGTGTTGGGCGCGCGGCGCAGCAGCGAGTCGAGTGCCGCGTCGCGCGTGGCCAGCTCCTCGAGCGTCACGCGGCCCGAGGCCACCAGCCGCTCGAGCTGCGCGGGCCGCGTGGCCACGGCCGAGACCACGTCGGCCGACTCCACGAGGAAGCGCGTGAACGTCTCCTCGTCGCGCAGCAGCTCCTGTTCGACCGCCGTGACCTGTGAGAGAGCCGGGTCGAGCGTCTCGATCGCCCGCCCGAGCTTCGCGCCGCGCCCCTGCAGCCCGCGCGCCCCGCCGCGCACAAGCGCCTTCAGGTCGCGCAGGGTGGCGGGATCGAGCGTGTTCAGCAGCTGGTCGAGGTCCACCTCCGCGCTTGTGTCCTCGGCCGGGATCGATCCACCGTCGGCGATCGTGCCGCCGTTCACGGGGCCTGGTGTGAGGGCGACGTAGCGGTTCGCCACACCCGACAGCGACGACGAGCGCACCGCGGCCCGCGAGCCGCTGTGGAGCGGCGTGACGCCTTCGTCGTCGATCGATATCCGCACGAGCGCGCGCCCGTCGTCGGCGAGCGCGATCGAGTCGACGGTGCCTACCGCCACCCCGCCCACCTTCACCTGGTTGCCCTCGACGAGCTGGCTTGCGTTGTCGAGCGTCAGGCTCACCTCGTACGACGAGCCGCCGCTGAAGAACAGCAGCCACGCGAGTGCGGCGGCGGCGAGCACGACGGCAGCCCCGGTCATCAGGCGGCCGCCTACCTGAGCTCCCCTCCCCAAGGGCACCCCGCCATCCAACCGAAGGACGAGCGCCGGCGCGCCGGTTCGGTTCTAGACGGCGGTGCTGATCGCCCGCACGCGGCGGTCCGCGCTGCGAGCCGGAGGGAGCTCGCGGAAGAGCCGCGGCAGCACGGGGAGGGCGCGCGAGAGCACGACGCGCGAGGCGTCGAACATCCGGCGGCGGTTCGGTCCCCACGGCAGGTTCAGCTCGGCGCGCAGCGTTGCCGGCAGCAGTCCGATGGTGGCGAGGTTGAGCGCCTCCACGAGCGGCCGGGCGATGCGCGGCAGCGGCGGGTGGAGCGTCGCGTCCACCACGTCGAGGAGTGCGGCTGTCACAGCGGTGTCATCGCCCGCGAGCATTTCGGCGAAGTAGTCGTTGAACTCCGCGAACGTGGCCGGCTGCTTCTCGCGCGGGACGCCGAACTTCTCGGCCGCCAGCATCTGCTCGTCGTAGTAGGCCTGCTGCTCGGCGATCGTGAGCGGGCCGACGTAGCGCTTGTACACGTCGAGGCCCACGTGGAC
>DASYMP010000134.1:0-7224 GCA_036009005.1 Thermoleophilaceae bacterium
CTCCAGCGGGCCGAGGCGATCCATTCGGACGACGACTACGGCTCGCTCTCGAAGCGGCTGGCCGCGCTCGGCGGCGAGCTGCTCGTCGAGGCGCTCGACATCCAGCCCAGCTTTCGCGAGCAGCCCGCGACCGGCGTGACCTACGCCGACAAGATCGGACCCGAGGACCGCCGGCTCGACCCGAAGCTCACCGCCGAGCTGCTCGAGCGCCGCGTGCGCGCGCTGCGGCCGCACATCGGCACCTACGTCGAGCTGCCCTGGGACGAGCGCCTCGGCGTGACCCGCTCCGCGCTCGCGAACCGCGAGGGACCTCCAGCGGGAGAGTTGGGCGTGGTCGACGGAAAGCTCCTGTACGGCACGGCCGCCGGCGCGCTCGAGCTCTTCGAGGTGCACCCGGCGGGCAAACGACCCATGGACGCCGAGGCCTGGATCCGCGGGTACGGCGAGCGCCTGGACGGGTGAGCAGGTAGCGTTGCTCAGGCTTCGCAAAGGGAATCCTTGTCAGCATCGACAGAAGAGAGCACCACTCCGGGACCGCAGTGCCCATCCTGCGGCGAGCCTTGGTTGCGCGGCACGAACCTCCCGGGGCGCTACCGCTGCCTGCAGTGCCTACATCGCTTCGAGCTGCGCTCCGAGTGCCCCCACTGCGGCGCTCACTCCACGATCGCGCGGATGTCAGACACGGCCAACGTGATCTGCCGCAACTGCGGCGGGTCGATGCTCCAGGCCATCTAGCGCCAGCACCTCGACCGGGATCCCGTTGAGGACGGCGTTCCCGGACAGCGGCTCGATCACCGACTCGTCCGCCACCACGTTGCTGTTCACGCCGGCGTGCGCGGAGGCCACGTTCATGCGCACGCCCGCGGCATCGTGGCCCCACCCGTGCGGGATCGAGACGACGCCCGGCATGATCCCGTCGGTCACCTCGACCGGCGCCTCGATCGACCCCGCCGCGGAGCGCACCAGTGCCTGCCCGCCGTCGCCCAGCCCGAGCCGCTCGGCGTCGTCGGGGTGGATGTGGAGCGTGCAGCTCTCCTTGCCCTTCACGAGCGCGGGCAGGTTGTGCATCCACGAGTTGTTCGAGCGAAGCTGGCGGCGCCCGATCAGCATCAGCTCGCCGTTCCGCTCGCGCGCGAGCGCGCCGCGCAGGCGGTCCATGTCGGCGACGATCAGCTCCGGCGCGAGCTCGACCTTCCCCGACGGCGTGCGGAGCACCTCGGGGATGCGCGGCATGAGCGGCCCGAGGTCGATCCCGTGCGGGTTCCGCTCGAGCAGGTCGAGCGTCAGCCCCTCCGGGTCCGAGCCGAAGCCCTCGCCGTACGGGCCCACGCGCAGCAGGAAGTCGAGCACGCGCTCCGGGCCTCGGCGCGGCTCGAGCGCCTCGAGCAGCTCGGCCGGCTCGCGCCCCGCGACCGGCGAGTCCTCGCTCCCGACCGCGCGCTGGACCAGCGTCTGGATCACCATGTCGTCGAACGCGCCGACGTCGCCGTCCGGTCCCTGCCCGGCGAAGATCCCCGCCAGCCGCATGTAGAGCTCCCACTCGGCCGGGCCCTCGCGCTCGAAGACGGCCGGCGAGAAGTTCGCGACGTTGCGCGTGGACAGCTGGTAGAAGGCCGCGTCGTAGTGCGACTTCTCGAGCGGATCGGGGGCGGGGAGGACCACGTCCGCGTGCCGGGTCGTCTCGTTCACGTAGATGTCGATCGAGAGCATGAAGTCGAGGCCCTCGAGCGCACCCTCGAGCCGGCCGCTGTTGGGGGTCGAGACGACCGGGTTGCCCGCCGCGGTGATCAGCGCGCGCACCCGGCCCTCGCCGGGCGTGTCGATCTCCTCGGCGAGCACGGACACCGGCAGCTCGCCGAACTGCTCGGGCAGCCCGCGCACGCGGCTCGTCCAGCGGCCGAAGCGCACGCCCGAGCCGGACCCGCCGGCGCCTGAGGAGTTCCGCTGCCCGGCCGCGGCGCGCGGGAACAGTGCCCCGCCCTCGCGGTCGAGGTTCCCGGTGAGCACGTTCAGCACGTCGACGAGCCAGCTCGCGTGGGTGCCGAACTCCTGCGTGCAGGTGCCCATCCGGCCGTAGACCACGCCGCGCTCGGCCGCGGCCAGCTCACGCGCCATGCGCCGGATCTCGCCGGCCTCGATCCCGCAGACGCCGGCCACCGCCTCCGGCGGAAAGTCGCGCACGAGCGTGCGCACCTCGTCGAGCCCGTTCACGTGCTCGGCGAGCCGCCCGGGATCGTCGAGGCCCTCCTCGACGATCGTGCAGGCCATCGCCGCGAGCAGCAGCGCGTCCGTGCCCGGGCGGATGAAGTGATGCTCGTCGGCCTCGTCCGCCGTCCGCGTGCGCCGCGGGTCGATCACAATCACCTTGCCGCCGCGCTCGCGGATCCCGCGCAGCCGGCCACGCATGTTGGGCGCCGTGAACAGGCTGCCGTTCGAGACGAGCGGGTTCGCGCCGAGCAGCAGCATGTGGTCGCAGCGGTCGATGTCCGGGATCGGCACAGACAGCATCGCGCCGAACATCAGCCCGGAGGACACCTGCTTCGGCATCTGGTCGACGGTGGAGGCGGAGTAGAGGTTCTGCGTGCCCAGCACCTTGAGCCAGGCCGGGCCGTGCGTGATCGCCGAGAGGTTGTGCGCGTTCGGGTTGCCGAGGTAGACCGCCACCGCGTTCTTCCCGTGCTCGGCAATCACCGGCGAGAGGCGCCGGTCGATCTCCTCGAAGGCCTCGTCCCAGGTGGCCTCGACCAGCTCGCCGTCGCGGCGCACGAGCGGCGTCGTGAGACGGTCAGGGTCCTCGCGGAGCTGCTTCACGCCGTACGCCTTCGGGCAGATGAAGCCGCGGCTGAAGACATCCTCGGCGTCGCCCCGGACCGACACCACCTCGCGCCCCTCGGTCTCGATTTCCAGACCGCAGGTGGCTTCGCAGAATGGACAGGTCCGGTGGTGCGTGGCCATGCGCGGCAGCCTACTCCGGCGCTACTCGCGCAACTCGATCCAGAGCGCGCGCGCCGCGCACGTGAAGACGCCGTCGGAGTCGTACAGGGCTGCGGCCGCCCAGTGCTTGCGACCGTCCTCGCCGAGCGGCCAGGAGAGGATCGTGTGGGGCTCGCCGACGCGCACCGAGCAGCCGATCCGCGCGGTCAGGCTCGCGAGCACCATCGCCGGCCCGCCGTCGAAGTTCGCGACCGGCGCGCTCGTGGGGCAGTCGAGCGCCGCCCAGACGAGCTCGGGCCGGACCCAGCCGTGGCCGTCGTCGAGCGACTCCGCCGGCGTCCAGGCGGAGCCGAACATCCCGTCGCGGCCGGGCAGCCGCGCCGGGAAGATGCCGAGCCCGTCCTCGCGCGCCGGGCCGCAGACCACGCAGGTGGGGAACGGGTGTTCCTTCGCCCATACGGCCCCGCCGTCCGCGACGGCGGCCGCCACCTCGCCGGCCGGCAGCGGCTCCGGCACGTCCACGAGCAGCTCGCTCGGGCCGCCCTCCGCCACGAGCCTGTCGCCGTCGCGCAGCTCAACGCGCTCGCCGTCGCGAACGATCTCGAGCGGCGTGTCGAGCGGAGGCGGGGTGCGGAGCGACGCCTCCACGACCTCGGCTCCCACGAGCTGCGCCAGCCGCCCGCAGGTGTAGCCGCCGTTCGCGGAGGTCGGCGGACCGTTGAACCAGGCCGGGATGGTGAGCGTCTCAGCCACGAACCGGCGGGCCGAGCGAGTCGAGCGCGTCGCGCAGGTCGTCCACGCTCTGGAAGCCGATCCCAAGGCGGTGGTCGTACCGGTAGCGGACCACGCCGTCCTCGTCGATCACGATCGCCGCGCGCTTGGTGCCGACGACCGGCATGTGCGCGCCGTAGGCCTTCGCGACCGCGCCGCCCCTGTCAGCGAGCAGCGGCACGTTCAGCCCGTGCTCGGCGCTGAAGGCCTCGTGCGAGTCGACGCTCTGGGAGGAGATCCCGACCACGGTCGCCTCCAGTGAGTCGAACTCGTCCGAGTTGTCGCGATACGAGCAGAACTGGCGCGTGCACACGGGCGTGTTGTCGCCCGGGTAGAAGAGCAGCACGACCCGCTCGCCCAGGTGATCCGAGAGCCGGAAGCGCCCGTCGGTTCCGTCGAGCTCGAAGTCCGGAGCGGGGTCGCCCGCCTTCGGGTGCCTGGCCATCCGCCCCAGGATGTCAGGCGCGCCTGTAGAGCGCGTAGAGCGCCGCGCACAGCACGGCGGCCGCGCCGGTGAACGCGGCCTCGACCTGTAGCACGCGGTCGTCGAGCTCGAACAGCACGAGGAACAGCACGAACGCCACCGCGGTCGCGGCCCAGCAGGCCGCCGAGCGTGCCGCCTGGCCGTGCGCGAGGAGCGCCTGGTTCAGCGTGGCGGCCGAGAGGTAGAGGCCCATGCCGGCGGCCACGAGCAGGAGCCCGCCGCGCGCGTACTCGAAGTCGCCGCCGAAGAGCAGGTCCATCGCCTGCGGGCCGGCCACCAGCATCACGAGCGCAACCGCGCCCGCGAAGCCCGCGATCGCCGTGAGCGTGAGGTTCACGCTGCGGGCGAACGGATCGCGCTCGCCGCCGGCGCAGAGCCGCGTCAGGTGGGGGAGGATCGAGGTCTGGATCGCCTGGAAGAGCTGGAGCGGGGCGCGCGCGATCAGGAGCACGTTGAACGTGAAGCCGGCGAGCGCGGCGCCCCCGGAGTCGGCGGTGGCCTTCACGAGCAGGGGCCCCGCGTTGAGGAACGTCTGCTCGCAGACCATCACGACGAGGACCGCCGCCGCGAAGCCCGTGCCGCGGGCGAGCGTGAACGGGTTCTCGGTTGGCCTGTCGTCGGCGGCGACGGGCGCGGGGCGGATCCGGCGCGCCAGCGCCGGCGGCACCACGGCGAGCGACACGATCGGCGCGGCGGCCATGCCGAGCGCCACCGCCGACTGCCCCTCCGTGATCCCGATCGCCACGGCCAGCGCGAACAGGCAGCGCGAGCTCGCCTCCATCAGCACCAGCCCGCCGTAGAGCGGGAAGAGCCGGTGGCCGGCGAGGTAGCCGCGCGCGAAGTAGCTCGCGGCGTAGGCGAGCACGCCCACGACGAGGATCCAATAGAGCGTGGACGAGCCGCCGAAGAGGTCGTCCTCGATCGGACCGCGGAACGCGAGCGCGGCCACCACGAAGGCCACGCCCAGCGCCAGCTGGATCGTGGCGGCGACGCGCAGGTGCTCCGTGCCCTCCACGCCGCGCGCGTCGTGGTCGGCGATCGTGCGCGACAGGAGCTGCTCCACCGGCCGGTACAGCACCGAAACCGTGATGAAGATCGCGGACCAGAGCAGGGTGATGCGGCCGTACTCGTCCTTCGGCAGCGAGTAGCTCGCGAGCGAGAAGTAGGCGAACGTGATGAGGCCGGTGGCGCCGATCCCCACCGACAGGATCGCGGCCCCGCGGCCGTACGACCTAGAGCCTGACAAGCAGCATGGTCCAGGGGAAGGGCGAGCGGGCCTCCTCCACGGCGCCGTAGCGCGAGAGCAGCGAGACGAACCCGCGCTTGGACCAGTGGTTCACGTGGCCGGGCGTGTTGCCGAGGTCGCGCCAGTAGGCCCCGCGCGCCAGGTTGAGCCCGCGCCAGAGCGGCTCACGCGGCACCGAGACCAGCAGGTGCGACCGCGCCACGCGCGCCATCTCCGCGAGCGTCGCCTCCGGCTCCGGCACGTGCTCGAGCACCTCGATCGCCGCGGCGAGCGCGAACTCGTCGTCACCGAACGAGAGGCGCGTGGCCTCCTCCGCGCGAAACTCCAGGTTTGGCCGCTCGCGCTTCTCCCACTCGGCGCGCAGCTTCGGGTCGTCGAGGTCGATGCCGACGATGCGGCCGTCGCCCAGCCGCTCGGCCCACTCGACGGTGAGCACGCCCTCGCCGCAGCCCACGTCCAGCACGGACCGGGGGGCGGCGCGCGCCCACAGCTCGTCGAGCGTCCCGTGGAAGCCCGACATCAGGCGCCTGACGACCGGGTTGGACGACCCGTACTTGTCGAAGGTGTTCCCGGTCGGGACCTCGGTGGCGGCGGCGCCGCTCACAGCTTGAGCGCCTCGCGGTCCTCGGCCTTGCCGGTGGCGCGGCCCGACTGCGCGCCGGTCGTGGCCGGCTGTCCGGTGTCGCCTGCGCCCGGCTCGTAGTGCGAGGGCTCGACCCCCACGTGCAGCTCCATGCGCCTGACCCGCTCGAGCGCGCGCTGCTGAAGCACGCGCGTGCCGGCCAGGATGTCGCCCACGACACCGAGCGCCGCGAGCTGCACGGCGACGATGAACAGCGTCGATCCCAGGATCAGCGACTGGATGTGCGCGCCGGGCGTGTCCGAGAAGAAGAAGAAGAACAGGAAGCGTGCCCAGATCACCATTCCGACGAGCGCGACAAGGGCGGCCGCGGCCATGAACACGCGCAGCGGCTCGTAGAGCGCGTAGATCCGGAAGATCGAGACCGTGTTGCGCCGGACGTACGACCACATCGAGGGGAACAGGCGCGACTCGCGCGTCTGCTCGTTCGTCCGGACCGGCACGTGGTCGACCGCCACGAGCATCTTGCCCGCCTGGATGATCGACTCGAGCGTGTAGGTGAACTTCGAGACCACCTGTATCTGAAGCGCGGCCTCGCGGTTGTAGGCGCGGAAGCCCGAGGTGGTGTCCGGCACGTCGGTGCCCGAGGCGCGCCGCACGACCGCGCTGCCGAGCCGCTGGAGGCGCTTCTTCAGCGGCGAGAAGTGCTCGATCTGATCGGTTCTGCGGTCGCCGATCACCATGTCGGCCTCGCCCGCGAGGATCGGCGCCACGAGCTTCGGAATGTCGCCGCCGTAGTACTGGTTGTCGGCGTCCGTGTTGACGATGATGTCGGCGCCGAGCTTGAGCGAGGCGTCGAGGCCGGCCTGGAAGCCCGCGGCGAGGCCCTTGTTGTTCGTGAGCCGCACGATGTGGTGCACGCCGTTCGCGCGTGCGACCTCGACGGTCCGGTCCGTGGAGCCGTCGTCGATGACGAGCCACTCGACGGTTTCGATGCCCTCGATCTCGCGCGGGAGATCGGCCAGCGTCGCGGGGAGCGTGGACTCCTCGTTGAAGCACGGGATCTGGATGATCAACTTCACGGGCGCACGTAGCGTAGTTCACACGCCCGTCACTCCCAGGCGCCTGCACGCACCTGTATCCGCCCGGGTACGTTTACACGGCTTTTGCAGGGACTTCACAGCTGCGACCGTAGGGCAGGAGAACGCG
>DASYMP010000135.1:0-2147 GCA_036009005.1 Thermoleophilaceae bacterium
CGACCTGATGCGCAATGACCTCGGCAAGTCGTGCGCCTACGGCGCCGTGACGGTCACCCAGCTCGCGCAGCCCACGCGAGGGCCGGGCGTCTGGCACCTCGTGTCGGAGGTAGCCGGCACGCTCGCGGAGGGCGTCGGCGACGGCGACCTCGTGCGCGGCTGCGTCCCCCCTGGCTCGGTCACGGGCGCGCCGAAGATCAAGGCGATGGAGGTGATCTCCGAGCTCGAGTCGACCGGCCGCGAGGCGTACACGGGCGCGATCGGGTTCGCGTCGCCCGTCGCGGGGCTCGAGCTGAACGTGGCCATCCGGACCTTCGAGGTGGCGCGGGGGCGGGCCTGGCTCGGGGCCGGAGGCGGGATCACGTGGGGCTCCGACCCGGTTGCGGAGTACCACGAGTGCCTCCTCAAGGCGCGGCCGTTGCTTGCGGCTGTGGGTGGGGAGCTGGCCGAGGAGACAGAGGCGATACGCGCCGCCGACACGGCCCCGACGCGCCGCCCGCGCCCCGATCCGGCGCGGGGAGTGTTCGAGACGATCCTCGCGGTCGATGGCAAGGCGGTGCTGCCGGACGAGCACCTGAGCCGCCTGCGCGCGAGCGTGGCCGAGCTGTACGGCGTCGAGCTGGCGCCGCTCGCGATTCCCGCTCCACCCACAGGCGCCTGGCGAATCCGAGTGGTCTTCACGCCAGCCGCCGGGGTCGCGATCACACGCGAGCCGGCGACCTTCCCGACCACGGCGCTGCTCCCGCCCGTCTTGGTACTGCCCGGCGGTCTCGGCGCGCACAAATGGGTGGACCGCGACCTCGTGGCGGGCAGCGAGCCACTGATCGTGGACCTCTCCGGCGAGGTGCTCGAATCCGGGAGCGGCAACGTATTCATCGTCGAGGGCGACATGCTCGTGACGCCCCCCGCCGATGGTCGCATCCTGCCGGGCGTGACTCGCGCAGAGCTGATCGGAAGCGCGGACGTTCTCATCGAGCCGATCGACCTCGCGCGCCTGTCCGCCGCCGACGAGGTGTTCGTGACGAGTGCGATCCGTGGCCGCCAACTCGTCGGCCGCTCAAGGGTGCATTGACCCACGACCCGCTGCTCCTCGCGGCGTTCGCGCTGTGGTGCTTCCTGGTGGCGCTGGCCGGCGGGCTGGCCGGCCTCGTGCTGGGCAACATCAGGCTGCCGGCCGCCTTGGCGCTGGCGTCCTCGCCGGCCGCCGGCGCGGGGGCGAACATAGGCATCTCGGCGGTGGCCGCGGCAGCGGCGTCGAGCGCCCACATCCGCGCGGGGAGGGTGAACTGGCGTCTGTTCGCGTGGATGGCCCCGCCTTCGATCGTCGGGGCCGTGATCGGCGGGCTCGTGTCGGGCGAGCTCTCAAAGCGCGCTTTGCTTGCGGTGATCGGCGTCGCCCTCCTCTACTTCGGAATCGACCTGCTGCGGCCGAAGCGCGCCGCCACTGAGGCAGCGGCGGCCGGCGGCCACCTCGCCACGATCGCCATAGGCCTCGGCGTGGGACTGCTCGGCGGCCTGGTGGGGCTGATACTCGGAACGCTCCGCATGCCTGCCCTCATCCGCTGGCTCGGCGAGCCACCGGCGCGCGCGATCGGGACGAATCTCGCGGTCGGCTTCTGGGTCGGAATCGCGGGCGTGATCGGCCACGCGCCGGGCGGCGTCGACTGGCCGTTGCTCGCCGTGGGCGGCGCCGCGTCGATCCCCGGCGCACTGCTCGGGGCGCGGCTCACGGGCCGGCTCAGCGAACGGCGCCTGCTCCAGGCGGTGGGCTGCATCCTCGTCGTCGCCGGCACGGTGACCCTCATCCAGAGCTTCTAACCTCTACCCGGTGACCACCGAGGATCTCTCCGGCGGGTCCGGGCCGCGGAGGGCGCCTTCGGGAGCAGTTCCCGCACCGCCCCAGGTTCGCGACGTGGACATCGCGAGTGTGCGCGACGTGAGCTTCCCCGTCGCGCTCCGTGGCTACGACCGCGATGCCGTCGACGCGTACGTGCAGGACGTGAACCGGATCATCGCCGAGCTGCAGGTGGGCCGCTCGCCTCAGTCCGCGATCCGCCACGCGCTGGACCAGGTGAGCGAGGAGACGCGCGGGATTCTCGAGCGCGCGCACGAGACCTCTGACGAGATCACCGCCCGCTCGCGAGCCC
>DASYMP010000136.1:0-7574 GCA_036009005.1 Thermoleophilaceae bacterium
TCCGGGTCCGATACGCCGCAGAGCGGGCCGAGTGCGAACACGTTCTCGTACTCGACGCGGGTGGTGCCTCCGCCGGGCGCGGCGTAGATGTGCTCGCAGCCGATCGTGCACGAGGCGCAGCTGTCGCGCGCCACGAGGCGCAGCTCGTGAAGCTCCTCGGCGGCAAGTCGCGGCGCCTCGTCGAACGACGCCGCGCTGAAGTTCCGCGTTGGGAGCGTGTTGATCGCGTTGAACGAGAGGAGGTTGGCGAGCGTGCCGAGCTCGCGGTACTTCGCTGTGGCGGGGCCGAACGAGCGCGTGCGGAGATCGCGCGCGGCGGTGAGCACGGCGCCGGCGTCCGCCACCGGGGGCTTGACGCCCGCCCCGCGTACGGCGACGGCCTTGATGTTCTTCGCGCCCAGCACCGCGCCGAGCCCGCCGCGGCCAGCGTGGCGACCGTCGTGCGAGACGGTCGCGAACTTCACGAGCCGCTCGCCCGCCGGGCCGATGGCGGCCACGCGCCAGGCGGGGCCGAGCCGGTCGCGCAGGCGCGTCTCGGCGACCGCGGCGGGGAGGCCCCAGAGCTCGCCCGCGGGCTCGACCCGCGCGCCATCGCCGTCGACGAGCAGGACCGACGGCTCGGCGCACGCCCCGCGCACCACGAGCGCGTCGTGGCCGGTGAGCTTGCCCGCGATCGCAAAATGTGACGACGCGAGTGCATCGTTCAGCAGGCCGGTCAGCGGCGACTTCGCCACAACCGCGAACTTCGCGCTCGTCGTGAGCGGCGTGCCCACGAGCGGCGAGAACACGAACGCGAGCGGCGCCTCGGGCGCGAGCGGTTCGACACCCGGCGGAGCAAGCCGGTGCATCAGCCAGGCGCCGAGGCCAGCGCCCCCGATGCAGGCGCGGAGAACCCGCTCGGAGAGCTCGAGCCGCTCAGCCTCGCCGGTGCCGACGTCGACCACGAGCGCGCAGCCGAAATAGCCGCCGGGAGCGGTGGCGAGAGCGCCGGCGGTCGCCGCACTCGCGCGGCTCACGAAGCCACCGCCCGCGGCGCCGGCTCGCGAATTCGCGCCCGCGCCGGCCGCGCGCTCGCGCTCATCGCGCCACCGCTCCGAGGCTGTCCTCGCGGAGGGCGGCTCGCAGACGGGCGCCCAGCTGGAAGCGGGGCTCAGGCCCGTCGGCCAGCCGGGCCGGGTGGATGCCGCGGATCGAGGAGGCGAGCAGCACCTCGTCGGCGCCGGCGATGCGGTCGAGCGTGAGCCTCTCCTCGCGCGCGGGATGGAGTGCGAGCACTCGCGCGCGGACGGTGCCGGGCAGCTGGCGGCCGTCGAGCGGCGGGGTCACGAGATGGGTGCCCTCGACGATGAAGACGTTCGCGTGGCCGGCCTCGAGCACGTCGCCGTCGAGGTCCACCAGCAGCGGAATCGCCTCGACGCGCCGCGCGAGCTCGTCGAGCAGCCGCCGGTCCACCCACTTGTGCGCGCCGAGGCCGCCCGGCAGCACCGCGGGCGCAAGCGTGAGCGCGTCCGGCGCGGGCTCCGCCGGCAGCGGCTCGGCCTCGATCTGGACCGAGAGCCCGCGGGGCGCGCCCTCGCTCGCGCCGCCCGGGCGCGCAGCCAGGCCGTCGGTTGCCGTCGCGCGCGCCGTCACGCGGAGCCGCTGCAGCGCCGCCCCGGCCGCCGCGGCCAGCAGGCGCTCGTGGAGGTCCTCCGGAAGCTCCGCGCCGTACAGCGCCAGCACGCTGCGCTCGAGGCGCGCGAGGTGCGCGCGCGCGTCCACCGGCACACCGCCGCGGGTGAGGATCGTCTCGAACACGCCGAGGGCGGGGTCGGGTCGGTCCGCGTCGCCGGCGAGCGCGCTCACGGGCGCGATCCGGTTCACGCGCGACTCCTCGACGATCCGCGCGCCCGCCGCGGCGACCACCGGGCGTGCCTTCACGAAGCACTCCTCCAGCTCCTGCTCGGCCACCGAGTCGGCGACGATGCCTCCGCCGGCGCCCATCCAGATGCGCTCGCCGCGCAGCTCGAGCGTCCGGATCGCCACGTTCAGCTCGAGTCCGGCGATCGGGCTCGCGTAGCCCACCGCCCCGGTGTAGGCCTCGCGCCCACCCGCCTCGAGCTCGGCGATCACGCGCATTGCCTGGATCTTCGGCGCGCCCGTCACGGAGCCGGGCGGGAAGCTCGCGCGCAGGAGGTCGGCGTCGCCGGTGCCGTCGCGGAGCGTTCCCCTGACGGTCGAGACGAGATGCCAGACGCCGGGCGCCGGCCGCGGCTCGTTCAGTCCGGTCACCTCGATCGAGCCGTACTCGCACACACGGCCGAGGTCGTTGCGCATGAGGTCGACGATCATCACGTTCTCGGCGCGGTCCTTCTCGGATGCCGCCAGTGCGGCGCGGTTGTCCTCGGCGCGCGTGCCCTCGCGACCCGCGGCGAGCACGCGCGGAGCCGTCCCCTTGATCGGCTCCGTGACGACCTCGCGCCCGCGCCGGCGCAGGAACAGCTCGGGGGAGAGGCTGCAGACGGCGCCCCACGGCCCCGCGATCACGCCCGCGTGGCGTGGCTCGAGCGTGCCCGCGGTGCGCGCGAACAGGTCGAGCGGGTCGCCCTTCCACTCCGCCTCGAGCCTGAGGCACAGGTTCGCCTGGAAGATCTCGCCGGCGGCGATCCGCTCGCGGCACTCGTCGATCGCCGTCATGTGCCCCGCGCCGCCGGGCGGGGCGGGCTCGAAGTTGCCGACCCACACGGGCCGGTCGCGAAGCCCCTCGGCAAGCCGCGCGCGGAGGAGCTCGAGGCGGGCGGTGAGCGCGTCCGCCCGCTCGTCCGACCAGAGCGCCTCGAACCACCAGCGCCCGTTGCGGTCGAGGCGAAGCAGATGGTCGTAGAACGCGAGCGCGAAGTCCGGGAGCGGCACGTGGCGCGGCGGCGGAGGCGGCACCCGCTCGAGGCGCGCGCCGAGGTTGTAGCCGAGGTAGCCGAACCAGCCGCCGCCGACGGCCTCGGGCGCCGCCGCCTCCGGGCTCGCCGCGTCCTCCACGCGCGGCTGCCGGTCGAGCAGGCCGAACGGGTCCGCGCCGGGGTCCGCGACCGCAATCGGCTCGGAGCCGACGAGTGCTCCTCCGCCGGCCCAGTCGCCCGCGAGTGCGAACGGATGTGTGTCGCCGCGCACGAGAAGCGCACCTTCGGCAGCGGTGAGCGTGCCCTCGAGCTCCACCCGGACCAGGCGGACGCGTTCCGGGATCGCGGGGCTGGCGGGGACGGCGGGGGTGGGCGCGCTCACCGGCTCAGCCTCCCGCGTCCGCGGCCAGGAAGGCAATCTCGTCGCCGCCCGCGAGCGGCAGCTCGGGGTTCCGTGTGATCTGGTCGCCGTTCAGGGCGGCCACCACGTGCCGGTCGAGCGCGAGCCCGGCTGCGCTCGCCGCGGCCTCGAGCGTCGCGGCGCGCACGGCGAGCGGCTCGCGACCCAGGTTCGTCGCGAGCGTGCCGAAGCGGCGCACGGTCACGCTCGGCGCGGCCCGTGCGCGGGCGCGCTCATAGTCGTCGGGCTCGTTCAGGTTGAGCACGGACAGGAGCTCGGGATCGGCCTCGGCAAGCTCGCGGTCGCGCAGGAGATCGGCCTCGCCGAGCTCGCGCACGCGGCAGCGCTCGAAGAGGAACGCGGGCCGCATCCGGTCGTCGGCGATCAGCTCCTCCACCGCGGGGAGGAGCGACGTGGCGTACGCCGCCGCCAGCGGATGCCTGAACCCATGGACGATCGGGAGCGCCACGTCCACATCGTCGTCGCTCGCCACGCGGAGCACGGCGCGAACGAAGGCGGGGTGGAGCAGCGGGACGTCCGTGGAGGAGACATACGCCACGCGCGCCTCGTCCGCAACGGCGGCGAGCCCCGCGGCGAGGCCCTGGAGCGGGCCGCGTCCGTCGGCGGCGTCCTCGACGATGCGCACGCCCGGCGGCAGCGCGGGCAGCTCCTGGCCCGCGGCGCGCACCACGACCACCGGCCCGTCGACCGCCCGGGCCACGATGCCCGTGACGCGATGGAGCAGCGTCGATCCGTGCCACTCGAGCGTTGCCTTGGGCCGCCCCATGCGAGTGGAGCGGCCCCCGGCGAGGACTACACCGGCCACCTCACTCACACGCGCGAGTGTACCTATTTGTCCGATTTCGACAGGCATGTCGTGGCGACGTAGCGGCCCGGCCGATCCGAGCGCTCCAGCGGAAACGCAAGTGCGCCGTTCACGGCCCAGAGGTCGTTGGGACGGTCGTTCACGGCCCACCCTGGCGGCCAGCGGCTCACGTCCGCGTCCTCGAGCGCGACCACCAGTGCCTCGGCGACCGCCTCCGTGCCGCGCTCGCGCACCGGCCGGCGCTGGCGAAAGCGCACGACGCAGTGGTGAGACGGAACGATCTCGTGCACCTCCGGATGCTCGATGCGGGCAACTCGTTGCACTGCGAGCGAGAATAGGTGCATGGATGCAACACGGCGGGCCGGCGGCGAGCCGGTCGTCATCAAGGTGCGCACCAACGGGCCCTACAAGGTGACGGGACCGATAACGCTGATCGACGCCGACGGCAACGAGTACGAGCTTCCCGACGGGGAGGTGGTGGCGCTCTGCCGCTGCGGTGCCTCCACGACGAAGCCCTTCTGCGACAAGACCCACTCGGCGATCGGTTTCGATGCGGCCGAGCGGGCCGTGAGAGGGTCGGAGTAGGCATGTACCGCTCCACCACGCAGCAGGCGTTCATCGACGCCCCGCCCGAGCGGGTCTGGGAGCTCGTGGGCGACCCGACCCGGCATCCCGAGTGGTGGCCCGAGATGCGCGAGATCGAGTGCGCGACCCTCGAGGAGGGCTGCCGCTACCGCGGCGTCGTGAAGGGCCCGTTCGGCACGGCGGAGCACGAGATGACGATCGACCGGCTGGACGACTGCCGCGAGGTCTCGATCCACTGCGAGGGCACCGGCGTGACCACCCGCTTCGTGCTCACCGAGGCGCAGGGGGGCACGTTCGTCGAGGGTCAGTTCACGATCGAGCCGAACAGCCTCGGCATGAAGGTGCTCGGCGCTGTTACGGGGCGGCGCTTCCTGCATACATGGCTGGACCGCTCGTTAGAGCGCCTGAAAAGCGCAGCAGCGAAGCAGCCGTCGGCATAGGGTCGAGCGTCAGTGCGGGTGGCTCGTTCTCGGCCACCCAGCCGGCCACGATGCGGATCTCGTCGATCTCGTCGGCGGGGACGGCCGCGCGGCGGGGCGGTCGCGAGAGCGCCGCCTCGGTTCGCTCGGCGAGCTCGGACGGCCCGGGCAGCGGGCCCCAGTCGACGAGTCGGCCCTGAACGACCCAGAACGCGTCGAAGCGCTCCTTCACCGGGTGCTGCGCGAGCACGAGCCTGGGCGCCGAGTGGGTGGCGCGCAGCACTCCGTCGAGCTTCTCGAGCACCCACGCGAGCCGCTCCCTGCGCCGCAGCAGCGCGGCGGCCCGCTCGAAGCGCTCGTCGCGCGCGGCCTCGCGCATGCGCTCGTCGAGCACACGGGTCAGCGCCTCACCGGCGCCCGGTCGCTCGAAGTGCGCGAGCGCGAGATCGAGCTGCCGGCGATAGGCGTTCGGATCGAGGTCACCGAGGCACGGCGACACGCAGCGACCCATCTGCCCGTACGCGGACGGGTGCTCGCGCAGCTTGAGCGTGCGACCGCAGTGGCGCAGGCGGTAGAGCGAGGTGAGGTGATCCGCCAGCTCGGCGGCCAGCGCCCGGCTGCCGAGCGGACCGATGTTCACGGCGTGGCCGGCGGCCGGCTCGCTCGCCACCTCGAGCACGGGGTAGGGGATATCGAGGCGACAGCGCAGGTAGCAGTAGCGGTCGGTCCGCTTCAGCGCCTTGTTGCCGGCGGGCTTCCACTCCTTGATCAGGCGGTTCTCGAGCACGAGTGCGCCGAGCTCCGAGTTGGTGGGCCGGTAGTCGACGATCTCGGCGCGCTCGGTCCACCCGGCGGGCGCGCAGAAGTGCGCACGCGCGCGCGAGCGAAGCGACACGGACTTGCCCACGTAGAGCGGCCGGCCGCGCTCGTCGCGGAAGACGTAGACGCCCGGGTCGTCCGGCAGCGTCGAGAGGTCCGGCCGCTGGTCGAGCGGGATGCGCTCGGCCGCCTCGGTCTTGCGCGCGCGGCGCCGTGAGCGCAGCAGGTCGAGCGCGTCTCCGACCGTGATCGCGTTCGCGCACAGCTTTGGGAAGAGCGCGCAGAACACGCGCGCGCACGTGAGGGCGTCCGGGAGCGCGCGATGCACCTCGTCCACCTCGATGCCGAGCGAGCTCGCGAGCGGCGCGAGCGCCCGCTTGCGCGCCAGCGGCGCGAAGCGGCGGGCGAGCTGGACCGTGCAGAGCGTGGGCGGGTTCGGCCAGTCGAGGCCGGCGCGCTCGAACGCCTGGCGGAGCACGCCGATGTCGAAGCGCGCGTTGTGGGCGATCAGGACCCGGCCCTGGAGCAGCTGCGCGATCTCGGGCAGCACCTCCTCGGGCGGCGGGGCGCCGTCGACCATGCCCTGGCTGATCCCGGTGAAGCGCTGGATGCCGCGCGAGAGCGGGCGCTCCACGCGCACGAGCGAGTCATAGGTCTCGTGGAGCTCGCCGCCGCCGACGAGGACGGCGCCCACCTCGGTCATCTCGCAGAGGTCGCCGCCGTAGCCGTTCGTCTCGGTGTCGACGGCGACGAACTCGGCGGGGGCGAGCGGATGGTCGAGCGCGGACATGGACCGGCCATCGAACCGCGCCTGGCGGACGGATCGAAGGCGGGCTTGCGGGCGAGGGGGGCGAAGTCGTCCTCCCCCGCTCTTAGCCTCGCTGTGATGCCGCGTTCCGCCACAGTTTTCGCCTGCACGTCGTGCGGGCACGACAGCCCGAAGTGGCATGGCCGCTGCCCTGGCTGCGGCGAGTGGAACACCATGATCGAGGAGAAGCGGGCCGCCGCGCCCGCGGGGCGTAGCGGCGGCGCGCCCGCGCGCTCCGCGGGACGCGCGCTCACTCCGGTTCAGCTCGGCGACGTGCAGGCGCCCGCGGTCGAGCGCCTCGGCACCGGCATCGGGGAGCTCGACCGCGTGCTGGGAGGCGGCCTGGTACCGGGGTCGCTCGTGCTGATCGGCGGCGCGCCGGGCATCGGCAAGTCCACGCTCACGACGGGCGCCCTGGCGAACCTCGCGGCCTCGGGCCGAAAGGTGCTGTACGTCTCCGGGGAGGAGTCCGCGGCGCAGGTCAAGCTGCGCGCGGAGCGGCTCGGCCCGCACGCGCTGGGCGTGCCGATCGTGGCCGATACGGACCTGGACGCGGTGCTCGCCACGCTCGAGGCGGAGCGGCCCGAGGTCTGCGTGATCGACTCCGTGCAGGTGCTGTACGACCCTGCCCTGACCGGCGCGCCGGGCTCGGTGTCGCAGGTGCGCGAGGTGGCCGGCCGGCTGATGCGCCTGGCGAAGGCGCGCGGAATCGCGACGCTGCTCGTGGGCCACGTGACGAAGGAGGGCTCGCTCGCCGGGCCGCGCGTGCTCGAGCACCTGGTGGACTGCGTGCTCTCGTTCGAGGGCGAGCGCGAGCGCACGTACCGCACGCTGCGCGCGC
>DASYMP010000137.1:0-2760 GCA_036009005.1 Thermoleophilaceae bacterium
TACCGTCCGTTGCCCGAGCGCACGCGCGCGGCGCTGACGCCGATCGAGGCGGTCGACCTCTGCTTCGACTGGGAGCGCCTGCGCGACGACGTGCTCGCGCCGCTCCTGCGCGGCGAGCACGCGCGCTACCGCCGTTACGACTGGCCCGCCGGGAGGCTCGGCGAGGAGCTTGCCGAGGTGGCCGCAGCCGGCGTTGTGGTCGTGGACGGCGTCTACGCCGCGCGGCCCGCACTGCGCGGATACCTCGACCTGATCGTGGTGGTCGACGCGCCCCGCGAGCTCTGCAGTGCGCGTCAGCTGCAGCGCGGCGAGAACCAGCCCGCGGAGCTCGAGCGCCGGCGCGCCGCCGAGGAGTGGTACCTCGACCATCAGGATCCGCGGCTCATCGCCGATCTCGTCATCGACGGCTCGACGATCGCGGAGTAGGCTCCGAAGGTGATGACCGGAGGCGCGGGCGCGAAGGTGACATGGGAGGCGGCCGGCGAGGGCGAGCGGGGCGCCGCCTGCCGGCTCGTGCTGCCCGAGTGATCGGGAGCGGGCGGCCGGGGCGATCTCCGTGCATATGCTGCCCGTGCCGTCCGTTCCGCGACCAGGAGGCGACGCATGTGCCGCAACATCCGTCCTCTGCACAACTACGAGCCGCCCACCTCTGCGGAGGAGGTCGAGGCGGCCGCGCTGCAGTTCGTCCGCAAGATCAGCGGCATGACGAAGCCGGCGAAGGCCAACGAGGAGGCCTTCGCGCGCGCCGTGCGCGCCGTCACCGAGGTGTCCTCCCGGCTGCTCGAGGAGCTTGTCACCACGGCTCCGCCGCGCAGCCGTGAGCGTGAGATCGAGCGCGCCCGCGAGCGCAACGCCGTGCGCTTCGGACCTCGCACCGCCTGATCCCGGCCCCTAGGCCGCGGCGAGGCTCGCGAGGGCTCTCAGGCCACGCTGTCGACCGGCAGGGGCTGCGGCTGATCGACGCGGGAGGAGATCGTCACGATGCGCGCCTCCTCGGCAGAGGTCAGAATGCCGCGGGCGACCTCCACGATGTGGGCGCCGAGCCTGCCCGAGGCGCGGTGCGGCTGACCGATTGCGATCGCCTCGACCATCTCGTGGAGACCGATTCCGCGCGCATCCGCGCCTGCGCGCGAGGTGTAGGGCACGTCCTCCCACCGGCCGCGGCCGCGCTTGAGGCGCACGGAGCCGCCGAAGGCATTCGGATCGGGCAGGACGAGGACTCCCTCGCTGCCGTGGATCGCGATATCGCAGATGTACTGATTCCTGGCCTCGAAGCTCGCGACCAGGTTCGCCGTCACGCCGCTCGCGAGCTTCATCGCCGCCGAGGTGTGCGTGGGCGTCGTGGCCGTGAACCGCTCGCCGATGCGCGGCCCGATCTCGATCGTGCGCTCGAGCGTGCGCGTGGACGCGAAGCCCGCAACGCTGCTGATCGGGCCGAGCAGAGCGACGATCGCCGTGAGGTAGTAGGGGCCCATGTCGAAGAGCGGACCGGCGCCGTCGGCGTAGAAGATGTCGGGGTTCGGGTGCCAGGTCTCCTGGCCGCCGACGAGCATGGCGGCGCTGACCGCGAGCGGGTCGCCGATCGCGCCCTCGTCGATGACGGTGCGCCCCGCCTGGTAGGCCGAGCCCAGGAAGATGTCCGGCGCGCAGCCGATGCGCAGCCCGAGCTGCTCGGCCTCGCGCGCGAGCGTGCCCGCCTCGTCCTCGTGGAGTGCGAGCGGCTTCTCGGTGTAGACGTGCTTGCCCGCCGCCAGCGCCCGGCGTGTGACCGCGACATGCGCGAGCGGCGGGGTGAGGTTGAGGATCACGTCGATCGCCGGGTCGGCGATCAGCTCGTCCACGCCCGCGACGGCGAGGCCGCTGGCCTTGCCGAGTGTGCGCGCCTGCTCGCGGTCGAGATCGGCGCAGGCGACGAGCTCGAAGGACTCGAACGCGCTCGCGTTCTCCACGTACGCTCGGCTGATCACGCCGCAGCCCATGACCCCGACGTTCACGCGGCCTCCCCGAGCATCGTGACGACGGCTGCGTGCGAGCGGTGCGCGTCCCCGAGCTCGCTTGCCGACGGCTCGTCCTGCTCGACGATCAGCCACTCCGCCCCGGCCTGCACCGCGGCGGGCACGATGCGCTCGTAGCCCACGGCACCGTCGCCCACGCTGCAGTAGGAGCGCGACTCGCGGTCGCGGAAGTCCTTGATGTGGATGAGCGGGCCGCGGCCCAGGAACGCCACGGGATCCGCTCCGGCCCACCACGTCCAGCCGGCGTCCAGCTCGAGGAAGACGCCGGATGGAAGGCGATCGAGGAAGCCCTGCTCGACCTCGGCGTCGTGGTTGTGATATCCGAGCTCGAGGCCGCGCGCCGCCGCCGCCGAGGCCGCCGTCGAGATGCGCGCGAGCGTCGCCGAGTCGAGCTGCTGCGGGTCGACCCAGCTGATCACGAGCCGCTTCCAGCCCAGCTGCCGCGCCTCCTCGGCGAGCTCGTCGAGCTCGCTCTCGATCGTGCCGAGGAGCGCGTGACGCGAGGTCGCCACGAGCCCGCTGTCGCTCAGCCAGCCGGCCACCGTCTGCGGGTCGTGCCCGTGCAGGTCGAAGAGCTCGACGCCGGCATAGCCGAAGCCCGCGACCGCGCGCAGCGTCGAGGCGAGATCCTCGGCCGCGGTCCTCCGCACCGAGTAGAGCTGCAGCCCGATGCGCGTCATGCCGGCCTCCGCACGAAGTGGCCGGGGCGGAGCTCGACGAGCTGCGAGCCGGAGTCGTCCGCGAG
>DASYMP010000138.1:0-9214 GCA_036009005.1 Thermoleophilaceae bacterium
GCTCTTCATGAGGTGCTCCTTCGTCTGCGAGTCATCAGTGGCTCACCGCAGCCGCGGCGAGCTCGGATACGAGCCTGTCTTCGTAGAACCGCTCGAGCTTGAACGGCTCGATCAGGTCCGGAGTCTTGCCTGTGGCGGCGAGCTCCGCCAGCGTCTTGCCGACGATCGGCGCCGCCTTGAACCCGTACGTGCCCCACCCCGAGCTCACGTGGAAGCCCTCGACCTCCGTCTTGCCGAGGATCGGCGAGTAGTCCGGCGAGAGGTCGCAGAGGCCGGCCCAGCTCCGGAGCATCCGCGCGCGCTCCAGCTGCGGGAACAACTCGAGCGCGTGCCGCGCCACCTCCTGAAGGAAGTTCAGCGTGCCCTGCATGCGATAGGTGGTCCACGGCTCGATCTCCGCGCCCATCAGGAACTCGCCGCGGTCGGTCTGCGAGATGTAGACGTGCATCTGCGACGACACGATCACCACGTCGAGCAGCGGCTTCATCGGCTCGGTCACGAGCGCCTGCAGGATGTGCGTCGTGATCGGCATCTGGACGCCGGCCATGTCCGAGATCAGCGAGCTCCAGCCGGCGGTGCAGTTGAGCACGACCGGCGCGTTGATGTCGCCGCGATTCGTCCGCACGCCCGTGACCTTGCCGTTCGAGCGGTTGATGCCCGTCACCTCGGTGTACGGGTGTATCTCGGCGCCGCCGCGGTCGGCCCCGCGCGCGAGGCCCCAGACGACCGCGTCGTGGCGGATCACCCCGCCGGGCGGGTGGTAGAGCGCGCCCTGAATCGGGTGGATCGCGTCCGGGTTGTCCACCTGCATCGCGGGCGCGAGCTTCTTGATCTCGTCGGGCAGGATCAGCCGCGAGTCGATGTCGTGGAGGCGGTTGACCTCCGCGCGGTTCGCCATCACGAACATCGCGCGGTCGGAATGAGCGAGCGTGAGATGGCCGTTCTGCGAGAACAGCAGGTTGAAGTTGAGCTCCTTCGAGAGCCCCTCGTAGAGCTTCACCGACGCGTCGTAGAAGCGCGCGCCCTCCGGCGTCTTGTAGTTCGAGCGGAGGATCGTCGTGTTGCGGCCGGCCGCGCCCGAGCCGATGTAGTTCTTCTCCAGAACGGCGACGTTCTTCACGCCGTGGTCCTTGGCGAGGTAATAGGCGGTGGCGAGGCCGTGCGAGCCCCCGCCGATGATCACCACGTCGTAGGAGTCCTTGAGGTCCGGGCGGGGCCGCCACATGCGCCGCTTGCGGAAGATGTCAAGCATCGAGCGGCTCCAGCGCGTCCACGCCGACAGGGCCGCCGCCCAGGTGTTCCGCGGCGTCGGCGACCACGGTCCAGACGTACTGCCCGAGCGCCGCTCCGAAGACCATCAGGTAACGGTCGGGGGCCTCGCAGACGATCGCGCCGCCCGTGCGCGCCACGCTGCCGGGGCGGAAGCCGAACACCGGCGTGACCTGGGGGCGCAGGTCGATCGCCGTGAAGCGGGCGAACACCTCGCGCGCGAGCGGGCCCGCGATCGTGAGCGCGCCGAGCGCGGTGGTGGTGTCGATCACGCTGGCGAGACCGGATGCGTCAGCGGCCGCCCGCGTGAGGTGCTCGCGGAGCGCGGCGGTGTCCGCCGGCGGGCACAGGACGACCGCGCGCTCCGCCGAGTAGGGGCACCACCAGGCGCCCTCGGCGCGCGTGGCGCGGCCGAGCTCCAGTCGCTCGCGCACGGAGGTCGAGACGATCGACGCCAGGTCGTCGGCGGAGGCCTGGAGCTCGAGCTTGCCGAGATGCGACATGTCGGCGAAGCCGGCCGTCGCGAGCGCGGATTGCTCGCCGGGGAACGAGACGGCCAGATTCCAGCCATCGCGTTCCTCCATCGTCGCTCCCGCGGCGATCGCGTGACGCTCCATCGAGCTGCGCGAGGTCACGGATGCGCCCGGCGACAGGAAGGCGAGCGTGGTCACGAGCGCAGGATCTCGCCGTCGGGGTCGTAGAAGGGGGATGTCTGGACCTCGCCCTCGAGGCGCTTGTCCTCGTCGGAGATCGTGATGCGCGCGCCGTCCTTTGCCAGCGCGGCGGGCACCCACGCCATCCCGATCACACGGCCGAGCTGCTGCGAGTAGCGCGCGCTCGTGACCTGGCCCATCGGGCTCCCGTTCTCGGGCATGACCACGGCGCCCTCGGTGGGCACGTGGCCGTTGGAGAGCGTGAAGCCCACCAGCGCCGTCTCGGCCGGCTGCTCGGCGTAGTGCTCGAGCGCCCACTTGCCGATGAAGTCCTGCTCCTTGTCGAGCTTCACGATCCAGGGCATCGCCGCCGCGAACGGGGTCGACTCGGAGTCGGTGTCCTGGCCGATCAGGATGTGCATCTTCTGGAGGCGGAGGAGCCGCTGCGGCTCGAGCCCGAACGGCTGTACGCCGAACTCGCGCCCGGCGTCCATGAGCGCGTCCCAGAGGTGCTCGCCCTGCGCCGCGGGGCAGTGGATCTCGTAGCCCACCTCGCCCACGAAGCCGATCCGCAGGATCAGGCAGGGCACGCCCGCCACCTCGGCCTGCTTGCCGTCGAGGTAGGTGAACCCTTCCGCCGAGCAGTCCAGCTCGGTGAGCTTGCCCATGATCTCCCGCGCGCGCGGGCCCGCCAGGTTCACGGCCGACAGACCCTGCGTCATGTCGACGACGTGCACGTCGAGCTGCCAGTCCGCGAGCCACCAGGTGAACCAGTCGTAGATCGCGCCGGCGCCGCTCGAGGTGGTCGTCACGTAGAAGTTCTCGTCGTCGAGCCGGCAGATCGTGCCGTCGTCCATGATCCGGCCCGAGTCGCTCGCGATCACGCCGTACCGGATGCGGCCCGGCTTCAGGTTGGAGAAGCGGTTCGGATAGAGCCGGTCGAGGAACTCGCCCGCGTCCGGGCCGCGCACGATCAGCTTGCCGAGCGTCGAGACGTCGATCAGCCCGGCCGCCTTGTGCACCGCCATCGCCTCGGCCTTCGGGTCCCCGTAGTCGTAGGCGCGCCGCCAGTCGCCCGCCCACATCACGTTCGCGCCGAGCTCGCGGTGGCGCGCGTGGATGGAGCTGCGCTTGGCCGGCTCGAACGGACGGCCCGCGAACGCACCGAGCGGCGTCGCGTGCCACGGAGGACGCGGCGTCGTGGTGCCCACGTCGGACATGCTCGTGCCGGTCTCCTTCGCCATCAGCCGCACGGCGGGGAGCTGGCACATCCGCCCCTGGCAGGGGCCCATCGTGGTCGTCGTGTACCGCTTCGAGAGCTCGATCGAGTCATAGCCCTCCTCGACCGACAGGTGGATGTCCTTGGCGGTCACGTCCTCGCAGAGGCAGGCGAAGCACTTGCCGTCGCGCTCGCTCATCACGGGCGGCGGCACGGCGACGGCCGACTCCCGCGCCGGCGGCGCGGCGAGCCGCTCGCGGTCTGCGTCCGCGCGCTCCCTCGAATCCGCGTCGCCGAAGCCGAGCGCGTGAGCGGCGTCGGCGCCCGCCGTCATGCCGGAGCGCTCCGCCGCCTCGAGCGCGGCGTGGCCGGTCACCTCGCCGGCCACGAGCACCCCGTCCGGCAGGTGCGCGAGCGCGAAGTGACCGCGCGCCTCGTCGTACGAGGTCTTCCCGCCGGCCTGGGCGATCAGCGACGTGGCCGGCGCGCTGCCGCCCGACACCACGAGCAGGTCGCAGGCGAAGGTGCGCCCGCCCTCGTTCGTCCCGGGCGGGCCGATCACGACGCTGTCGAGCTCGCGCCGCCCGCGCACCTCGAGCACGCTCGAGCCGCAGACGAGCTCCACGTTTTTGCGCTGAAGCGCGCCGGAGGGGCCGCCGTTCGGGTGCGGGCGAAGGTCGGCCACGCACAGGACCTCCACCCCCGCCTCGATCAGCGCGAGCGCAGCGTGCAGCCCGCGGTCGTCGACTGTCGCCACCACCGCGCGCGTGCCCGGCTTCACGGCGTACATCCCGATCAGCCGCCGCGCGCCGCCGGAGAGCATCACGCCGGGCAGGTCGTTCCCGGGGAAGAGCAGCGGCTGCTCGATCGCGCCCGTGGCGAAGATCTGGCGCTGCGCGCGGATCTGGTGGAGCGTGTCGCCCTGCCAGACCGGCACGAGACCGTCGAAGGTGCCGAGCGCAGGTGCGTTCTGGAGGATCTCGACACCGGCCGCGCGTGCGCGCTCCACGAGCCCGCGGGCGTGGGTCACGCCGCCCTCGGCCAGCAGCCGGCCGCCGGGCTCCGGGCCCTCGTCGGCCAGGATCACGTCGGCGCCGAGCTCCGCCGCGGTGGCCGCGGCGTTCAGTCCGGCCGCGCCCCCGCCGACCACGAGCACGTCCGCGTGGCGGCGCCGGTACTCCGTGCGCCACTCGCGTTCCGGCTGCGACTTGCGGAGCTTGCCGAGTCCCGCAGCGTGCCGCAGCACCTTCTCGTAGAGCGGCCAGAAGCGGCGCGGCCGGATGAACGTCTTGTAGTAGAAGCCCGGCGGGGTGAACGGGCCTCCCACGAGGTCGGTGGTGCGCATCACGTCGAAGTCGAGCGACGGCGACGCGTTCATGTGCTCGACCTTCATCCCCTCGCGCACGGGCTCCGTGCAGGCGCGCACGCCGGGGGCGCCGTCGACGGCAACCAGGCAGTTCGGGCACTGGCCCGCGCAGCAGAGGAGGCCGCGGCGGCGGTGGTACTTGAACGAGCGCGAGAACGTGCGCTGGCCGTCCACGTACAGCGCCGAGCCGATCGTGTCGCCCTCGAGCGCGGTCACCTTGCGGCCGTCGAAGCTGAAGCTCACCTCGGTGTCGCGCTCGATGCGCTCGCCGCCCTGCTCGGGAAGCCGCGTCATACGCCGTGGCCCCCGGCGGCCCCGCCGCCGTCCGCTCCGCCGGCCGCCGCGCCGGCCGTGTCCGGTCCGTCGCCGAAGACCTCGCTCACCGGCTTCGTCCAGTGCACCTGGTTCGTGCGCGTGTCGCGCTCGGCGATGAACCAGTCGCCGCAGCCGGAGCGGTGCACCCACCACTCGCGCTGCACGCCCGCGACGTTGCGGCGGAAGTAGTTGTACTCGCCCAGCTCGCGCAGGGTCGGCGTCTTCTTCGGGCGCGGGTTCAGCTCTCCGCCGTAGCCGAAGTCAGTTACTTCGCGAGGCCCGCAGTTCGGGCAGATGAGTACGTAGGACATCGTCAGTCGGAGGGCCGCTGAGGCACCTTATACAAATTGGTTCAAAGGTTCAACCGGGGATCCAGCTTGTTCCAGCGAGTGGAACTCGCGCCATCGCGGAGGCCTCGACGCTCAGCGCCACGAGATCCTCCGGCTCGAGGTTGTGGAGATGTGACTTGCCGCACGCGCGCGCCAGCGTCTGCGCCTCGAGCGTCATCGTGCGCAGGTAGTTCGCGAGCCGGCGGCCGCCGAGCTCGGGGTCGAACCTCGCGGCCAGCTCCTCGTCCTGGGTCGAGATGCCGGCCGGGTCCCTGCCCTCTTGCCAGTCGTCGTAGAAGCCGGCGGAGGTGCCGAGCTTCTCGTACTCCTCCTCGAGCTGCGGCGAGTTGTCGCCGAGCGCGATCAGGGCGGCGACGCCGATCGAGACGGCGTCGGCCCCGAGCGCCAGCGCCTTCGCCACGTCGGCGCCGTTCCGTATCCCTCCGGACACGATCAGCTGCACCTCGCGGTGGACGCCGAGGTCCTGGAGGGCGTCCACGGCCGGCCGGATCGCCGCCAGCGTCGGGATGCCCGCGTGCTCGATGAAGATCTCCTGCGTCGCGGCGGTGCCGCCCTGCATGCCGTCCATGACGACGGCGTCGGCGCCCGCCTTCACCGCCAGCGCGGTGTCGAAGTACGGACGCGTGGCGCCGACCTTGATGTAGATCGGCTTCTCCCAGTCGGTGATCTCGCGCAGCTCGCCGATCTTGATCTCGAGGTCGTCGGGGCCGGTCCAGTCCGGGTGCCGCGACGCGCTGCGCTGGTCGATGCCCTTGGGCAGGTCGCGCATCTCGGCCACGCGGTCCGAGATCTTCTGGCCGAGCAGCATTCCGCCGCCGCCCGGCTTCGCGCCCTGGCCCACCACGATCTCGATCGCGTCGGCCCGGCGGAGGTCATCCGGGTTCATCCCGTAGCGCGACGGAAGCAGCTGGTAGACCAGCATCTTCGAGTGGCCGCGCTCCTCGGCGGTCATGCCGCCGTCGCCGGTCGTGGTCGAGGTGCCGACCGCCGAGGCTCCTCGTCCAAGCGCCTCCTTCGCGGGCGCGGAGAGCGCCCCGAAGCTCATGCCCGCGATCGTGATCGGGATGTCGAGGTGGAGCGGCTTCTTCGCGTGCCGGGCGCCGATCGTCACGTCCGTGTCGCAGCGCTCGCGATAGCCCTCGAGCGGGTAGCGCGACATGCTCGCGCCGAGGAACAGCAGGTCGTCGAAGTGAGGCACGGCGCGCTTGGCGCCGAAGCCGCGGATGTCGTAGATCCCCTCGCGCGCCGCGCGCTGGATCTCGTGGATCACGTCGCGGTTGAAGATCGCGCCCTCGCGCAGACCCGGGCGCCAGCCGGACATCAGTACGCGCCCGCGTTGTCGACGTTGAAGTTGTAGAGCTGGCGCGCGGAGCCGTAGCGGCGGAAGTCGGAGGGCTCGCAGTCCTCCACGTCCGCGCTCTCGAGCAGGGCGCGAAGCTCGGCCACGTGCTCGTCGCGCATCTCCTTCTCGACGCAATCCGCGCCGAGGCCGGCAACGCTGCCGCGCACGTACAGGTGCGCCTCGTAGATCGAGTCGCCGAGCGCGTCGCCGGCGTCGCCGCAGACGACGAGGCAGCCGCGCTGGGCCATGAACGCGCTCATGTGCCCGATCGAGCCGTGCACCACGATGTCCACGCCCTTCATCGAGATGCCGCAGCGCGCGGCCGCGCTCCCGCGAATCACGAGCAGCCCGCCGCGGCCGGTCGCGCCCGCCGACTGCGACGCGTTCCCCTCCACGATCACGGTGCCGGACATGATGTTCTCGGCCACGCCCACGCCGGCGTTCCCGTGCACGCGCACGGTGGCGTGCTTGTTCATCCCCGCGCAGTAGTAGCCCGCGTGGCCGTCGATCTCGACCTCGATCGGCGCGTCGATCCCAACCGCGAGCGCATGCGCGCCGCGCGGGTTCGTGACACGCCAGTGGTGTGGCGAGGATTCGTCCACGGCGTGCAGCGCCGCGTTCAGCTCGCGCAGCGGCGTCACGGCAAGGTCGAACTCGGCGGCCTCGAGGCCGCTCTCCACCGCCGGCATCAGACCGCCGCCCGCTCCCAGCTGTAGACGCGGCCCGGCTCGGGCTCCCAGGTGCGCGCGCTCTCGGCGCCCGGCAGCACGGCGATTGCGCGGTACTCGGAGGCCATCGCCACCCAGTCGTCTGACTCGGCCATCACGGCGGGCTTGCAGGCGATCGGGTCGCGCAGGACCGCGAAGCCGTCGACCGTGCCGACCGCGAACGTGTAGAAGCCGTCGAGGTCGTCGATGCAGCCCTCGAGCGCCTGCTCGAGCGACGCGCCCTCGCGCAGCCGCCAGGTGAGGTACCCGGCCGCCACCTCGGAGTCGTTGTCGGTCTGGAACTCGATGCCCTCGTCGCGCAGCCGCCGGCGCAGGCGGTTGTGGTTCGAGAGCGAGCCGTTGTGCACGAGGCAGAGGTCGAGTCCGGTGGAGAACGGGTGCGAGTGCTCCGTCGTCACGCGACTCTCGGTGGCCATGCGGGTGTGGCCGAGCGCGTGCGAGCCGGTCATGCTCGCGAGGTCGAAGTTCTGGATGAACTCCTGTGGCGGGCCGGCCTCCTTGAAGATCTCGATCGCCTGCCCGGCGCTCATCACGCGCAGCTCGGGATAGCGCTCGCGGAGCCAGCCCTGGGCCTCGGCGGCATCCGTCTCGACGACGATCACGGCATGCGAGCCGCGCGGCTTCGCCTCACCGGCGCCGAACGCGTCGTCGAGCGCCGCCCGCACACCCTCCCAGTCCTGCTGCGGATCCGGGCTGAACAGCGAGACCTTCGACGATCCGGACGGCGCGGCATCGCGATAGAACGCCACGCCGGCGCTGTCGGGCCCCCTGTCGCTCAGCTGGAGAAGCATCTCCCCCAGATGGCTCCCAAGGCTCTCGCCCACCTCGGGCGACTTCGAGAATAGTCCTGCGATTCCACACATTGCCAGCCTCCTAGAGCCACCGAGTGTAGGCAGGGCCCCCACCCCGGCCCATGGAGAACAGATAAACAATTCGGCCCCACGGTATGTGTGGTCTCCACATTGGCCCTGTCCGCGAATGTGGATAGTTTGCGGAGCATGAGCGTGAACGAGCCCTTCACCGCGCCCACCTCGCCCGAGGATGTAAAGCGCTACATCGACGACAACGACATCGAGTTCCTGTTCGCGCAGTTCGTGGACATGCACGGCAAGCCGAACGCCAAGCTCGTCCCGGCCCGCCTGTTCGACGGCCTGATGGAGGACGGGGCCGGTTTCGCGGGTTTCGCCGCGGGCGCGATCGGCCAGTTCCCGCACGACCCCGACCTCGCCGCGATGCCGGACGTGCGGAGCTTCACCCCGCTGCCGTGGAAGCCGGGCGTGGCGCGCCTCGCCTGCGACGTGCACGTGGAGGGCGAGGAGTGGCCCTACTGCCCGCGCACGATCCTGCGCCGCCAGCTCGAGCGCGCGAAAGACCTCGGGTACGAGTTCATGATCGGCGCCGAGCTCGAGTACTTCCTCGTGCGCGAGACCGAGGACGGCGGCATCGAGCTCGCCGACAAGCTCGACCGGCTCGATCAGCCCTGTTACGACATGCGCGGTCTCACGCGCAACCTCGACTTCGTCTCCCAGGTCGCGCGCAACCTGACCGACCTCGGCTGGAACAACTACGCGACGGACCACGAGGACGCGAACGGCCAGTTCGAGCAGAACTTCGACTTCGCCGACGCGCTCACGACGGCGGACCGGGCGATCTTCTTCCGCTACATGGTGGAGTCGCTCGCACAGGAGCGCGGCATGGTCGCCACCTTCATGCCGAAGCCGTTCGGCCACCTGACCGGCAACGGATGCCACTTCCACATGAGCCTCTGGAAGGACGGCCAGAACGTGTTCGAGGCCGATCCGGCCGACGACCCGCGCGGCCTCGGCCTCTCGGAGACCGCCTACCAGTTCATCGGCGGCCTCAAGGCGCACGCGAAGGCGTACATCGCGCTCACCGCGCCGACGGTCGGCTCCTACAAGCGGCTCGTGACCGGCACGCGCAGCGGCTCGAGCTGGGCGCCGGTGTTCGTGAG
>DASYMP010000139.1:0-23228 GCA_036009005.1 Thermoleophilaceae bacterium
CAGCAGCTCGCTGCCGTCGGGCGCAACGTCGAAGAGCCGGGCGTCGAGGTGCGCGCTTGCCGCTCCGGCCCACGTATAGGGCACGCGGACGGTCCCTATGCCCACGTAGGTCCGGGTCCGTGTGAGCGGTGCCGAGTAGGCGGTGTAGCCGGCGCCCGGCGGCACCGGTCCGTCCGAGTGCCGGCAGCCTTCGCCCGGCTGCACGATCGGGCCTGCGATGGCGTCGGTGGCCGGCCCGTTCGGATCCGCGACGCCTGGGGGCGACACGGTGGTCCCGCCGGGATAGTGGATCGAGAGCGTGCCGTTCGCAAGCCCCTCCGGTGTGGTCGCGACCGCGCGCGCGGGGGCACCCTGGTCGGCGCACACCGTGGCCTCGCTCGACACGGTGGTGCGCTGCTCGTGGCTGCGGTTGATGTTCGACTGGAGCCACTGGAAGGCCTGGGCGTTCAGGCGCTGCCACGTCTCGGGCTTGTTCTGGGCGCGCGAGTGGCCAACGTCGGCAAGCGCGACCTCCACCGGCCAGCGGGGGTCCAGGCGCTTCAGGTACTTGAACATGCGGAACGATTCGACCGCCGGGAACAGGTCGTCGGTCCAGCCCTGGATCGAGAGCACGGCGACCTTGCGCCCGTTCATCTGCTGGGACCAGCCCTCGTCCTGGTAGTAGGCGCCGCGGAACTCGGTCAGGCCGCGGCGGATCTGGCGGATGATCGGGTCCTCCGGCGTGGTGGGATCGCCCGCGTCGGTGCGCGCCTTCCACGAGTTGATGTTGATCGGCCCCTCGCAGTCACCGTACGTGCACGGGTAGGGCGCGTCGGTGGAGCTGCCCGCCTCGAAGACGCCCTTGGTCTCGCCGACCGCGAAAAGGCCGGTCACGTAGCTCTGCTTGGGCACGCCGATCGGGTTGCCGTCGCCCTGGTCGTCGCTCGGCCGACCCTGCGACGACTCGTAGAGATCGTTGAGGGAGGGGCCGCCGCCGTGGCCGTTCGGAGCGAGCGCGTAGGCGAGGTCGGTGGACGGGTACTTCGCCACGGCCACCTGGAGGCTGAGGACCGGCAGCGACGGGTCCAGCGAGTTCGGGAAGGTCCAGGTGGCCTGGCTCGCCTGGAGCCAGCTCTCGATCCCGCCGTAGGAGCCACCGGTCACGGCGATCCGGTTCGGGTCGACGTCCGGGTATGTCTTCGCGACGAGCGCCGCGAGCCACTGCGTGTCGCGGATCTCCCAGTCGCGGCTCTTGAGGTGAAGCGTCGCGCGCGGATTGCTCGGGTCGGCCGACCCGTTCGCGTCGGTCGGCGGCGTGGGCGATTCGTAGGCCGCGCTCGGGCCGTCGTCCCTGAAGCCGCGCGCGGTGTAGGTGAGCACGTAGTAGCCGTGCTTGGCGAACCAATGGTTGTTCCAGTGGTACTTGTCCGCGTCGTCGGCGCGGTCGTCGGTCGACTCCCACTCGTGCTTGTCGTTGCCGAACCCGTGGAGCATGATGATCAGCGGGTGCTTCCCGCCTCTCTGGTCGGGCTGCGTGAGGTCGATGTCCATCCGCGCCGTGTCCCAGCTCGGAACGCTCCCCGAGCAGATGCGCACGCCACCGTAGGAGTCCCCATCGGGGTTCGCGGTCGGGCAGCTTGGCGTGAAGTCGGACGACGGAAGCTCCGCGGCCGCGGCTCCCGTGGCCGACAGGCCAAACGCGATCGACACGACCAGCATCACTCCATACCCCCGCATGGCAATGCAGGTTCCCGACCCGGCCGTGGCCCAAACGGGGGAACCGCGCCAGATCGGCTCAGCGGAGCTCGAGCACGACCTTGCCGGTGGCACCGCGGCCGTCGATCAGCTCGAGCGCCTCGCTCGCGCGCTCGAGCGGGAAGCGCGCGCCCACGAGCGGTCGCACGAACCCCTCGTCCACGAGCCGCGCCACCTCGGCGCCGATCTCGCGGTTGATGTCGGGCTTCCCCATCACGAACGCGCCCCAGCCGGCGCCGATCACCTCGGTGTTGTTGAGGAGCAGCCGGTTCACGCGCACCTCCGGAATCGAACCCGCGGTGAAGCCGACCACCACGAGCCGGCCGCCCTCGCCCAGCGAGCGCAGGCTGTCCGTGAAGCGGTCGCCGCCCACGGGATCGATCACGAGGTCCACGCCGCCGCCGGAGAGCTCCTTGGCCTCGTCCTTCCAGGCGCCGTCGGAGCGCACCACCTCGTCCGCCCCGGCCTCGCGCGCCACCTGCTCCTTCTCGTCGCTCGAGACGACGGCGATCGTGCGCGCGCCGAGCCCCTTTGCGATCTGCAGGGTGGCGGTGCCGACCCCGCCCGCAGCGCCGTGCACCAGCACGGTCTCGCCCTGCTCCAGGCGGCCGCGCGTCTTCAGCGAGAAGTAGGCGGTGTGGTAGTTGAGGATCAGCCCGGCGCCCTGCGCGTAGTCGAGCTCCTCGGAGAGCGGAAAGGTGAGGAAGTCGGGCGCCACCGCCACCTCCGCGAACGCGCCGAGCATGCAGCAGGCCGCCACCCGGTCGCCCTCCGCGAGGCTCGAGCCCTCGGGGGCGCTGCGGACGGTGCCCGCCACCTCGCTCCCCGGCACGAACGGCACCGGTGGCTTGATCTGGTACTCGCCACGCGTCTGGAGCACCTCCGGGAACGACACGCCCGCCGCGTGCACGTCGATCAGCACGCCGCTTCCCGGCGTGAGCATGTGCGACGGCTCGGGCTCTGGGAGGTCCGCCTCCGCGAGCGCCGACTCCGGCCCGGTCAGTTCGACGATCTGGACTGCGCGCATGGCGCGAGAACGTATCTCAGCCGTCGAGGCTGCGCCAGAGATGCATGACCGCATAGGAGCGCCAGGGGCGCCAGCGCTCGTCGTCCGCGCTCGCCCCGAGCGCCGCGAGCGCGTTGCGGATGCCCACGTCACCGGGCGGGAAGGCGTCACGGTCGCCGAGCGCGCGCATGGCGACGTAGGACGCCGTCCACGGCCCGATGCCCGGTATCTCGACGAGCGCTTCCAGCTCGAGCTCCTGGCTTGCGGCGAGTTGCGCCACCGTGATCAGCGCATTCGCGCGCGTGCGCGGGAACGGGAAGGCGGCCGGGTCCGCCGTCGCCACAGCCGCCGCAGTCGGGAAGTGGTGCGTGAGCGCGCCGCGCGCGGCCCGTGCTGCGGCGTCACCCTCGCCGGACGCGAGCGGCTCGCCGTACTCCGCGACGAGCCGGCCGAGCACGGTGCGGGCGCCCGCCACGGAGACCTGCTGGCCCACGATCGCCCGCACCACGAGCTCGAACGGGTCGAACGCGCCCGGCACGCGCAGGCCGGGGCGCCGGGCCACCAGCGGCGCGAGCAGCGGATCGGCGCCAAGCACGGCCGTTACCGCGGCCGGGTCGGCGTCGAGGTCGAAGAGGCGCCGGCATGAGTCCGCGGCCTCCGCCGGAGCGAAGCTCACCCCGGCCGCTCCGGGGCGCGCCTCGAAGATGCCGAACGGTGCGGTGCGCCGGTAGCGCCCGCCGCCCACCTCCTCCACGCCCGGGATCGCCCGCGCAGCGAGGAACGCCAGAAGCGACTCGCCGTCGAAGGGCTCCCGCGTCGGCAATAGAGGCACGCTCGGTAGCGTGGCGGATGTGCACGCCGTCGACACCCCCATCGGCACCCTGTGGCTGTCGCGCGACGAGGACGGCCTCAGCCGGATCGACTTCGCGGGGCCGCCCGGGGCACGCTCCGGCGACACGCTCCTCGCCGAGGCCGAGGCCCAGCTCGCGGCCTACTTCGCCGGGGAGCGCATGCACTTCGAGCTGCCGCTGTCCGCGCGCGGGACGGATTTCCAGCGGAGCGTCTGGGCGGCCGTGGACGCGATTCCATACGGCGCCACCGCGACCTACTCCGCGCTGGCCGCCCAGCTCGGCCGGCCGGCGGCGTGCCGCGCCGTCGGGGCCGCCAACGGCCGCAACCCGCTTCCGGTGGTGGTGCCGTGCCACCGCGTGGTGGGCGCGGCGGGAGCGCTCACGGGCTACGGTGGCGGACTGGAGCGCAAGCGCGCGCTGCTCGACTTGGAGTCCGGTGCGGGTTAGGGTCGCCCAATGGACGAGAGCAACCTGCGATCGATCGCGTTGTTCGAGTCGCTGTCCGCGGGCGCTCGCCGCACCATCGCGCGGCACGCCGACGAGATCGACGTGCCCGAGGGAACCGAGCTCGCGCGCCAGGGCGAGTTCGCCTACGAGTTCTTCGTCATCGAGGACGGCACCGCCGACGTGCTGCGCGCCGGCGAGCGGATCGCCGAGCTCGGCCCGGGCGACTTCCTCGGCGAGATGGGCATCGTCGGGAAGGTCGTGCGCAACGCGACCGTCGTCACCACCTCCCCCGCACGCGTGATCGTCATGACCTCGCAGGCGTTCCGCTCGATGGCCGCCACGAACCCGGACGTGGCCGCGCGGATCTCGGCGGCCGTCGAAGAGCGCTGCCGGGCCCTCGTAGCCTGAGCCGGTGGGTCGTCGAGCGCGAAAGCGCGGCCGCAGCGAGGGGCCGCCCGTGGGCACGAGCGACTATCGCGACGCCGACGGCAACACGCTCACGCTGCGCGACGAGCTGAGCGCGGGCACGCTCCGTCAGCTTGCCGAGCTCGACTCGCGGCCGGGCGCGTCCGCCGAGGATCGCTGGCAACGGCGCCTCGAGCTGCTGTTCGAGCGGCTCGCCGTGCGCTGGGAGATCGCCGGGCTGCCGCTCGAGTCGCAGAGGGAGCTGCTCGGCCGTTACCGGCTGGCCACGAGCGACGAACGCCGCTGGGTGCGCGAGACCGTGACTGAGCACCTGAGCACCAGGCACCCCGAAATCAGCGTCTAACCAGCACAATCCCGATCGGCGTGAGCTTCCCGACGATCGAGTTCGCCGCGTTCTTCCTGGTCGTGTTCGTCCTGTCCTGGGCGCTGATGCCGCATCCCCGCGCGTGGCGCCCGTTCATCCTCGTGGCGTCGTACTTCTTCTACGGCTGGATCGACTGGCGCTGGGTGCTGCTCCTGATGGCGTCGAGCCTGGTGAACACCGTCGCGGCGCAGGTGATCGCGCGGACCCCGTCGCAGTCCACGCGCAAGCGCGCGCTCGTGGCCGCGATCGTGTTCGACCTCGGGCTGCTGTGCGTCTTCAAGTACCTGAGCTTCTTCGTGACGCAGATGGACGACGCGCTCGACGGCATCGGGCTGGGCTCGCCGTTCCCGCTCGTGCAGGTCGTGCTCCCGATCGGGATCTCGTTCTTCACGTTCCAGGCGATCTCGTACGTCGTGGACGTGTACCGCGGCGAGACGCGCGCCGCCTCGCTCGGCGACGTGGCGATCCTCCAGGCCTTCTTCCCGCACCTCGTGGCGGGGCCCATCGTGCGCGCGAACGAGCTGCTGCCGCAGCTGCGCACGCCGCGCGACCCGCGCGAGGTGCTCGCGGGGCCCGCGATCTTCCTGATCGTCGGCGGGCTCCTGAAGAAGACCGTGATCGCCGATGAGCTCGCGCGCCGGATCGTGGACCCCGTCTACAACGACCCCGCAGCGCACTCGGCGGGTGAGCTGACGCTCGCGTTCTACGGATTCGCCGCGCAGATCTACTGCGACTTCTCCGGCTACACCGACATGGCGATCGGGCTGGCGCTCCTGCTCGGCTATCAGCTGCCGCAGAACTTCGACCGGCCCTACCTCGCGCTGTCGCTGCGCGACTTCTGGCGGCGCTGGCACATGACGCTCTCGCGCTGGCTGCGCGACTACCTCTACATCCCGCTCGGCGGCAGCCGCCGCGGGCGGCTGCGCACCTACCGGAACGTGATGATCACGATGCTGCTCGGCGGGCTCTGGCACGGGGCCGCCTGGACGTTCGTGCTCTGGGGCGGGATCCACGGCGGCGCGCTGTCGGCCGAGCGCTGGGCGCGCGAGCGCTTCGACGGCTTCCGGCTCCCGGCCTGGGCGGCATGGCTCGTGACCTTCCACGTCGTCTGCGTGGCGTGGGTGTTCTTCCGCTCGCCGGATCTCGGCACGGCGTTCGACGTGCTCGGCGGGCTCGGCCTGTCGGGGCCGTCGCCGCTCGTGACGCTGCCCGTCGTCCTCCTCGTGGTGGCGGCCGTGGCGATCCAGGCGCTGCCGCCCGGGTGGTGGCGCGAGGCCGAGGCGTGGTTCGTCGTCCGGCCGGTGGCGCTCCAGGGGCTCGCGGTGGGCGCGATCATCGTCGCCGCCGACGCCGCGGTCGGCCAGCAGGGCGTGGCCCCGTTCATCTACTTCCGCTTCTGAAGATGGATCCGCGCCGCGAACACCCGCTCACGATGCCGGCCGGCCGGGTGCTCGGCGTGCTCGTGATCGCGCTCGCGGTGGCCTGGCTGTTCAACTCGGAAGCGCTCGTGCGGGCGGGAGAGGGCATGAAGCCCGGAACCACGCGCGACATCGTGCTGTCGGTGGGCCGTCCGGTGGACGACGCGGCGGGCGCGATCGGACTTCACCTCCCGCGAAAGGGCCTCGACCTCGCGTTCGGCCAGGAGGCGAAGACGCAGTCGGGCACGGAGCTCGAGCGTGGCTCGACGAAGATCCTGCGTCCCAGGCAGGAGCGCCAGAGCTTCCGCCAGCCCACGGAGGTACGGCCACTCGAGCTGCTCGTGACGGGCGACTCCGAGGCCGACTTCCTCGGCCAGCGGCTCACCGACCAGGCCCCGCGCGGGCTGCTCGACGTGGAGACGGTGGCGCGCAACGGCACGGGCCTGACGAACCCCGCCTTCTTCAACTGGGAGCTGAACGCGCAGCAGGAGGTGGCGGCCCGAGCTCCCGACGCGGTCGTGATGGTCATCGGCGGCAACGACGGCTTCAACGTGCAGACGAGCGATGGGAGCCTCTACGGCCCGAGCGACCCGGGCTGGGAGACCGAGTTCGCGCGCCGAGTCGCCGTGGTGAGCTCGGTGCTGTCGGGCGACGGGCAGCGCCCCGTCTACTGGGTGCCGCCCCCCACGGCGCGCGATCCCGAGTTCAACAGGATCTTCGCGAGGCAGAACCAGGCGGTCGAGCGAGCGACCCAGGCGGTGCCCTCGCTCCGCTACGTGGACATCTACTCCACGCTCAGCCGAGGCCGCTACAGCGACGAGCTCGAGATCGACGGGAAGCGAGTGCTCGCCCGGCAACCCGACGGCATCCACTTCACGCGCGAGGGAGCGGTCGCGCCCGCGCGTCTTATCCTCGACGCCATGGCGGAGGACTACCCCGTGCTGAGCCGGCGATGAGGCGCGCGCCTGTCGCCGTCGCGCTCGTCGCGCTCGCCACGCTCGCCCCGGCTTCGGCGCTTGCGGCCGAGCGGAGCCTGCTCGTCAACGGAGACTCGCTGGCCGAGGGCACGCGGCCGTACATCCCGAGGGAGCTGCCGGGCTGGCGGATCAAGCAGTCGGCGAAGGTCAGCCGCCACGCGTACGACGGAGCGGACGTGATGCGCCGCTACGGCAGCGCGCTCCCGCGCGTGATCCACGTGAGCCTCGGGACGAACGACGACCCGGGCGACGTACACGGCTTCAGAGCGGCCATCGACGACGTGATGGCGGTGGCGGGCCGGCGACGCTGCGTCGTCTGGGCGAACATCGTGAGGCCGCCCTACCAGGGCGTGAGCTACCGCGGCTACAACCGCGCGCTGGCGAGCGAGGCGGAGCAGCGCGACAACCTGCGCGTGCTCAACTGGGTCCGGATGGTGCGCCGCCACCGGGAGTGGCTCGCCGACGACGGCGTGCACGTGTCCGCGGCCGGTTACCGCGCTCGCGCGAAGGCGGTCGCGCGCGCCGTGCGCGCGTGCGTCAGTTGAGCGACGGGTCGGTGGGCATCGTGGCCATCAGCCTGTAGCGGCCGCCCTTTCGCTCCAGCGCGTGCGACCAGAGGTCGCCTGAGCGGAACGGGTCCGACTGCTCGGCCTCGTGCACGATCCACGCGTCCTGCTCGAGCTCGCCGTCGAGCTGCCCGGCCGACCACCCGGCGTAGCCCGCGAAGACGCGCATTCGCCGGAGCGACTCGTTCGCGCCCTCGGGGTCGAGCGTCCCCAGCGAGCCGACCACCTGGTTGCCCGCCTCGTCCGGATCCTCGAACTCGCCGAGCGCCACCACCGATTCCGGCGACACCGGCCCGCCGAGATAGACGAACTCGTCGGAGTCGGGAAGACCGGCCAGGGCCGGGACCACGTCGGCGACCCTCGCCTCGGTCTCGCGGCCGAGCACCACACCCATCGCGCCCTCGGGCGTGTGCTCGAGGACGAGCACGACCGTACGGCGGAAATAGTCGAACAGCGACGGCGCCGCGATCAGGAGGTGTCCACGCAGGCTCTCAGGCACAGGGATAGATTCTGGGGCATGAACCAGAAGCTCGACGTAGGTCGCGTCTTCGAGCGCGTCTTCGACATTTACAGAAGCCAGTTCGGCCTGCTGGTCCCGGCCGCGCTCGTGGTCTTCGTGCCCGTCGCGATCGTCAACGGCATCGTCTACGCGGGCGACGTGAGCCTCGGTGGCGTGCTGCTGATCCTCGCGCTCGGAACGGTCGCCACCTACTGGTTCCAGGGCATGGTGGTCGAGGCCGCGCAGGACATCCTCGACGGCCGTCGCGACCACACCATCGGCAGCCTGCTCCGCTCGGCCGCCCCGGTGATCCTCCCGCTGTTCGCCGCCGGCGTGCTGGTGGGCATCGCGTTCCTGGTCGGCTTCGTGCTCCTGATCATCCCGGGCCTCCTCGTGCTCACCTTCCTCGCGGTGGTCGCACCGGTGATCGTGCTCGAGCGCGTGGGCGTGTTCGAGGCCTTCCGCCGAAGCATCGAGCTCGTGCGCAAGAGCTGGGTCCAGGTGCTGATCGTGATCGTGCTGCTGTTCCTGCTCCGCTTCATCGTCGGAGCGGTGATCCAGGCGATCGCGAACGGCCTGTCCGACTCCTTCGCCGGCTACGCGATCTCCGACCTCGTCCTACAGCTGCTCGTGGCGCCACTGAACGCGCTGGCAGCGGCGGTGCTGTACTTCGAGCTCCGCGGAAGCACTCAGGAGGTCGGGTCCGACCCCGCCGGCGAGACGGTGTAGTCCTTTTCCCCGCATTGCGGGGTCAAGTCATACAGCGTTCGAGATTTGGGCCGCTTCGGCGAGGAAGCGCGCTGAGATTCCGCGGCCGATCTCGTTCTGTTCCTCGATGCGTAGTTCGCTCTCGGCGCGGATGCGCTCGGGGTCGAGCGCAGTGTGGATGGCCTCGGAGCGGTCCCACCCGTCGAGCCATCCGTTCAGGCCCTGGCTCGTTACCTCCGCGTGGAACTGCAGGCCCCAGGCGGGCTTTCCCTCGATGCGGAACGCCTGTACGCACGCGGGCGTCCGCGCCAGCTCGATGGCGCCGGGCGGCAGCGGCGCCACGTAGTGGTGCCACTCGAACAGCTCGACCGACGGGGCGAGCGGCCCGAGCAGCGGGTCGGCCGCGCCGGCGTCGGTGATCTCGATGTCGTACCAGCCGATCTCGGGCTCGGGAGAGCGGTGAGGCGTGGCGCCCGCCGCCTCGGCGAGCAGCTGCGAACCGAGGCAGACGCCGAGGATCGGCACGCCGCGCGAAAGCGCATCGCGGAGAAACACCTTCTCCGGACCCAACCATCGGTGCTCGTCGTTCTGGTCCACGTGCATCGACCCGCCGAAGACCATCAGCGCGTCGAAGTCCGTGGGCGGCGGGCCGGCCGAGGGAATCCAGGTCTCGAACTCCCCGAACACGCCCGCGCCCGCGTCCGCCTCGTGGACTACCGAGAGGACCCTCACTCGGGGGTCACGTACGCGCCCGACAGGCCCCCGTCGACCAGGAAGGTCTGGGCCGTGACGTACGACGACTCGTCGCTCGCGAGGAAGAGCACGCCGTTCGCGATCTCGCGCGCCTCCGCGAAGCGGCCCATCGGCACGTGCACGAGCCGGCGCGCGGCCGCCTCCTCGTCCTTTGCATAGAGCTCCTGGAGGAGCGGCGTGTTCACCGGTCCCGGGCAGAGCGCGTTGACGCGCACGCCCTGGCGCGCGAACTCCACGCCCAGCTCGCGGGACAGCGAGAGCACGCCGCCCTTCGATGCGGTGTAGGAGATCTGCGAGGTGGCCGCGCCCATCACGGCCACGAACGACGCCGTGTTGATCACCGATCCGCCGCCCGCCTCGAGCAGATGCGGGATCCCGTGCTTACAGCAGAGGAAAACGGACTTCAGGTTCACGTCCTGCACGCGCTGCCAGGCCTCGAGCGAGGTGTCGAGCACCGAGACGTCGTCCGCCGGCGAGATGCCCGCGTTGTTGAAGAGCACGTCGACGTGCCCGTACTCGTCGCGGGCCTGCGCGTACATCCCGCGCACCTGCTCCTCGTCGGTCACGTCGGCCTGGATCGCGAGGTCGCCCTCCGCGCCCTCGGAGAGGTCCACGCCCACGACGGTCGCGCCCTCCTCCTTGAAGCGCCTCGCGGTCTCGGCGCCGATCCCGCTCGCAGCGCCCGTGATCACGCACACCTTCCCATCGAGTCGCGCCATCAGCCCTCCGTGGCGTAGTAGACGTTCTTGACTTCGCTGTAGTGGTCGAGCGCGTCGGGCCCGAGCTCGCGTCCGTAGCCGGACTGCTTGAACCCTCCGAACGGCGTGGACACGCGCACCGACGTGTTCGAGTTGATCGAGATGACACCGCTGTCGAGCGCCCGGGCGGTGCGCAGCGCCTTCGCGCCGTCCCGAGTCCAGACCGAGCCCGACAGCCCGTAGATCGTGTCGTTCGCGAGCCGGATGGCCTCCTCCTCGTCCCGGAACGGGATCACGGCCGCGACCGGGCCGAAGATCTCCTCGCGCGCGGCACGGTCGTCGTTGTCGACCGGGCAGAGGACCGTGGGCGGGAACCAGAAGCCGGGCCCGTCGGGCGCCTCGCCGCGGATCGCCACGGGCGCGTCGTCGGGCACATACGAAGAGACGGTCTCGCGCTGGTCCGCGGAGATCAGCGGGCCCATCTGCGTCGACTCGTCGAGCGGGTCGCCCACCTTGATCCCCTCGACAGCGGCCTCGAGCACCTCCATGAAGCGGTCGAGCGCCGAGCGCTCCACGAGGATGCGCGACCGCGCACAGCAATCCTGGCCCGAGTTGCCGAAGACGGCACCGGGTGCCGACGCCGCGGCCTTCTCCAGGTCCGCGTCCGCGTACACGATGTTCGCCGACTTGCCGCCCAGCTCGAGCGTCACGCGCTTGATCGTCTCGGCCGCACCGGCCGCGATGCGGCGGCCGACCTCGGTGGAGCCGGTGAAGGCGATCTTCGCCACGTCCGGGTGCTCGACGAGCCGCTGGCCGCAGACCGAGCCCGGCCCCGCCACCACGTTCACGACGCCCTCGGGGATGCCCGCCTCCAGCGCGATCCGCTCGAACTCGATCGCGGTGAGCGGCGTGAGCTCCGCCGGCTTCAGCACGACGGTGTTGCCCGCGGCGAGCGCCGGCCCGAGCTTCCAGCCGGCGATCGTCAGCGGGAAGTTCCAGGGCGTGATCAGGCCCACCACGCCGAGCGGCTCGCGGAAGGTCATGTCGACCCCGCCCGACACGGGGATCGTGCGGCCCGTCATGCGCTCGGGGCCGCCCGCGTAGTAGCGGAACGTGTCGACCACCATGCCCATCTCGCCGCGCGCGTCCCCGATCGGCTTGCCGGCGTTGCGTGCCTCGAGCCGCGCCAGCTCCTCGAGCTCCTCCTCGAGCGCGTTCGCGAGGCGGTGGAGCAGCGAGGAGCGGTCCCCCGGCGCGACCGCGCGCCAGGCCGGGAAGGCCTGCTTCGCACGGGCGACTGCGGCGTCCGTCTCCTCCACCCCGGCCTGCGGGATCTCGGCCATCACCTCGGCGGTGGCCGGCTCCACGACGGCGATCATCGGTGCGCCTCGCGCAGCCGTGGCGCGGCGGCGGCGGCCGGCGCTCGCGAGCGCGCCTCCTCGACGAGCGCGCCCACCACCCGGCTCTGCTCGTCCTCCTCGGGGTGCCAGAGCACACCGACCGCGAACGTCTTGCCGGGCAGCTCGATCGCCTCGACCGCGCCGTCGTCGGCGTATCCGCTCGCCGTCAGCTCCTCGCCGAGCACCTCGATCCCCTGGTGATGCGCGGACTTCACCTCGGTGAGCTCGCCGCCCACCACGCGCGACGCGAGCGAGTCCGCCTCGAGCCGCACACGGTGATCGGTGAACACGCCCGGCGTGTGCCGGTGGAGCTCCAGACCGGGGAGGTGCTGGTTGAGCGTCCCGCCCTGAATCACGTTCAGCATCTGCATGCCGCGACAGATCCCGAGCAGCGGCATGTCGCGCTCGAGCGCGCGCGTGCCCATCGCGATCTCGAAGCGGTCGCGCTCGGGCCAGCTGCCGCGCGTCTCCGGGTGCGGCTGGGCGCCGTAGCTGCCGGGGTCGATGTCGGAGCCGCCGGCGAGGATCAGCGCATCGATCCGGTCGAGCAGCAGGTCCGGCGACTCCGCCACCGTGTCGTCCGCCGGCAGGATGACCGCGAGGCCGCCCGCGCGCTGCACCGCGAGCGAGTACGTGCGCGGCGAGAGGTTCACCACCACGTCCCAGGCCGCCCAGCGTGCGCCCTCGATCGCGGCGCAGATGCCGATCACCGGCCGCTCGTCGCTCACAGCCGCTCGAACCCCCGGTACTTCTCCCAGTCGGTGACCGCCGCCTCGTAGGCGTCGAGCTCGACGCGCGCGCGGTTCAGGTAGTGGTCCACGACCTCCTCGCCGAACGCCTCGCGCGCGAACGCCGAGCCCTCGAACAGGTCGCGCGCGGCGTAGAGCGTGTGCGGCACGTGCGCCTTGTCGGACTCGTAGGCGTTGCCCTGGAAGGCGGGCTCCAGCTCGAGGTCGCGATCCACGCCGTCGAGCCCGGCCGCGATCATCGCCGCGAGCGCCAGGTACGGGTTCACGTCGGCGCCCGGCAGCCGGTTCTCGAAGCGCAGCGACTGGCCGTGGCCCACCACTCGGATCGAGCAGGTGCGATTGTCCTTGCCCCACGCCACCGCCGTCGGCGCGAACGAGCCGCGCACGAAGCGCTTGTACGAGTTCACCTGCGGCGCGAAGAACATCGTGAGCTCCTCGAGGTGCGCCAGCTGGCCCGCCACGAACTTCTCGAACAGCGCCTCGTCGTCCCCGAACACGTTGCGGCCGTCGCCGTCCGCCAGCGACAGGTGGATATGGCACGAGTTGCCCTCGCGCTCGTCCCACTTCGCCATGAACGTGATCGCCTGGCCCTCCTGCGCGGCGATCTCCTTCGCGCCGTTCTTGTAGATCACGTGCTCGTCCGCGGTCGCGAGCGCCGGGCCGTAGCGGAAGTTGATCTCGTGCTGGCCGAAGTTGCACTCGCCCTTCGAGTCCTCCACGCGCATGCCCGCGCCCATCATCGAGTTCCTGATGCGGCGGATCAGCGGCTCGACGCGCGCCGTTCCGAGCATCGAGTAATCGACGTTGTAGAGGTTCGCGGGATCGAGGTCGCGGAAGCCCTTGCGCCAGGCGTCCTCGTAGGTCTCGTTGAACAGAATGAACTCGAGCTCGGTGCCCGACGCGGCGCTCAGGCCGCGCTCCGCGAGCCGGTCGAGCTGGCGCCGGAGGATCTGCCGCGGCGAGGCCACCACGTCGCTCCCGTCCTCCCAGACAAGGTCCGCCATGACGAGCGCGGTGCCGGGGTGCCACGGGATCATCCGCAGCGTGTCGAGGTCGGGCCGCATCACGAAGTCGCCGTAGCCGCGCGACCAGGACGACATCGCGTAGCCGTCGACCGTGTTCATGTCCACGTCGACCGCCAGCAGGTAGTTGCAGCCCTCCGCGGCGTGCTCGGCCACCTCGTCGAGGAAGTGCCGCGCGGTCAGTCGCTTGCCCTGAAGCCGCCCCTCCATGTCGGCGACCGTGAGCAGGACGGTGTCCACCGTCCCGTCATCGACCGCCTTCCGCAGCTCGTCGAGCGTCACGCCGTCGAGGCTACTGACCTACGGCTGTTTCCCGGCGACGAACTCCGGGTCCACGTGCTCAGGGCCGTCGACCGCCGTGTCGGGCATGCGGAACTTGTGCTTCGCCCCGGCCACCCACCAGATCCAGACGGCGACGATGACCACGATCACGGTGATCGGCGCGTAGTTCACGTACTTCCAGTCGAACTCGTCACGCCACGGGACACCCGCGGGCGTGAACGGAAGGCAGAAGATGATGGAGACGAGACCGACCCAGAAGACCGAGAAGGCGTTCATCCACTTGTACTTCTTGCCGAGCGTCCACGGGCCGGGCTCGAACGCGTCGCCCATTCGCCAGCGTAGGAAGATCGGAATCACGTACGCGATGTAGAGGCCGATGACGGTGATCGACACGACGGCGAAGAACGCGTACGGGAAGGCGTTCTCGTCACCCTCGAGAGCCGGGAGCGTGACGATCAGGGCGGCAATGCAGACGAAGATCACCGCGTTGCGCGGCACGCCGTCCTCGTTCACCCGGCGGAGCGTCCTCGAGCGCGGAAGGCCGTTGTCGCGCGAGAACGCGAAGGTCATGCGCGACGCGCTCGTGACGCACGCCATGCCGCAGAAGAACTGCCCGATCGTCGAGATCAGGACAACCGCCTTCTCGGCGGCCGGCGAGAGTGCGCTGCCGAAGACCGCGAGCGACGAGCCGGCGCCGTCGTTGATCGCGCCCACGTCCGTGGCCGCGAACGTGATCGCCAGCAGGACGAACCAGCCGATGATCGCGGAGTAGAAGACCGACTGCCACACGCCGCGCGCAGCGCCGATCGCCGCGCCCCGCGTCTCCTCGGAGATGTGAGCGGACGCATCGAAGCCCGTGATCGTGTACTGCGTGAGCAGGAAGCCCAGCGGCAGCACGTAGAACCAGTACATACCGCCGCCGAAGCCCGAGTTGTTGAACCGCTCGGTGAAGACGAAGTCGACGCTCTGGTGGTGGTCCGGCACGAAGACGAGCAGCGCGATGATCACCACGACGCCCACGACGTGCACCCAGACCGAGACGTTGTTAAGCATCGCGAGCAGGTGCGTCGAGAAGATGTTCAGCAGCGCGTGCAGGAACAGGATGACCGCGAACAGCACGAACGTCTCCGAGAGGATGTGCGTGGAGTCGCCGAAGTTCATTCCGAGGATGTTCACGGAGTACAGGCCGAGCGTCGCGTTCAGGAAGGTCGCGCACGCGTAGTCCACCGACGCGACCACCGCTACCAGCCCGATCAGGTTGAACCAGCCGGTGAACCAGCCCCAGGCCGGGCCGCCGAGTGCGGTGGCCCAGTAGTAGATGCCGCCCGCGGTCGGGTACTTCGACACGAGCTCCGACATCGACCAGGCGATGATGAGGATCGCGATCGAGATCAGCGGCCATCCCCAGGAGATGGCGACGGGCCCACCGTTGTTCCACGCCTGACCGTAGGTCGTGAACGTCCCGGCGAGGACCGAGATGATCGTGAACGAGATCGCGAAGTTCGAGAAGCTGCTCCAAGCGCGATGAAGCTCCTGCGTGTAGCCGAGCTCCTTCAGCCGCCGCTCGTCCTCGTCCTCGGCGTGGGCCGGCCGCTCCTCGATTGTGGACACTCGGTCTCCTCCTCGCGGGTTGGTGTTGGCGACCCTACGCCCGCGCCCGGACGCATGTCAATCGATGCTCAGCGCGCGAGCGCTCCGATCACCTCCTGCCACCATGCCCGCGCGGCGGCGTCCTGCTCGGTCGCGAGACGCCGCCGGGCGAAGCGCTGCAGCTGAAGCGGACCGCCGATGGCGAGCAGCGGCCCGGTCACCGCGGAGCGCCCGTCCTCCAGCACCACCAGCGCGCCTGGGGTGTCGCGGCGTGTGCGGACGTGCTCCGCCACCGGCGCGCCCTCGATCTCCCTCGGGAAGCCGGCATCGCCGTCCGCCTCCGTCCAGGGCCGGGTCGTGAAGACCGACGAGCCGGAGCGCAGCAAGGGCCGCCGCCGCGGCGGGATGCCGACCGGGCCTAGCCGCCAGCGCTCGAGGATGTCCGTCATCTCGCCGGCGACCTCCTCGCGGACCAGCACGTGCAGGCGGTCCGCTGCCTCGATGCGCGTGGAGCCGCGCGGCAGCAGCGCCTCCTCGCCGCGCACGATCACGCTGAGCAGCGCGTCGCGCGGAAGCCCGAGCTCCCGCACGAGCTGCCCCACGATCGCGTCGTCCTCGCCGACCGGGTACTCCATGATCTCCGCGCCGAGCCGCCGCACCGTGCCGGTCTCGACGAGCGGGCGCGGGAGCGCGGGCTCCGAGGTGGTCACGCCGAGCTTGCGCGCGAGCCACTCCACGGTCGTGCCCTGGAGGATCGTCGAGATCACGACGGCGAAGAAGACGATGTTGAAGAACTCGCGCGTGTGTCCTTCGGGCACGCCCTCGATCACCGCGAAGGTGGCGAGCACCACGGGCACCGCGCCGCGCAGCCCCGCCCAGCCGATCACGATCCGCTCCGCCGCGCTGAAGCTCTCGAACGCCGTGGCGAGCGCGGCGGAGAGCGGCCGCGCCACGAATACGAGCAGCAGCGCTAGCAGCGTTCCCTCGAACCACACGTCGCCGAGCTCGCTCGGGAACACGAGCAGCCCGAGCGCGAGGAACATCGTGATCTGCGCGACCCAGGCCAGGCCTTCGTGGAACACCGTGACCGTCTGCTTGGCGGGAATGCGCGCCGAGCCGAGCATGAGCCCGGCGAGGTACGCGGCGAGGAACCCGGACCCGTGCAGCGTGGCCGCGCCGCCGAACGCGAGCCCCGCGGTGGCCAGCGTCGCGACGGGGTAGAGCCCGGGGCTCGCCAGCCGTGCGTTGCGCAGGGCGCGCACGGCCGCCCAGCCCACACCGAGGCCCACCACGGCTCCGATCCCCATCTCGGTCACGAACAGCCCGAGCAGGTCGAGCACGCCGTAGTCCGGTTCGCGCTGGATCCACTCGATGAAGCCGATCACGAGCAGGACGGCGACCGGATCGTTGAAGCCGGCCTCGCCCTCGAGCGTCCGTGCAAGCTTGCGCCGGAGAGTCGACTCGCGAAGCAGCGCGAAGATCGCCGCGCCGTCGGTGGAGGAGATGATCGCGCCGAGCAGCATCCCCTCGAGCGTCGACAGGTCGAACAGCCAGGCGGCCGCGAGCCCGCACATCACGGCGGTGCAGACCGTGCCGACGATCGCGAGGCTCAGCGACGGGCGCAGCACGGGCCGGATCTCGTGGAACCCGGCGGTGAGACCTCCCTCGAACAGGATCAGCGCGAGCGCGACCACCCCGATCGTGCGCGCAAGCTCGTAGTCGGCGAAGTTGATCCACCCGAGCCCGTCCGACCCGACCGCCATCCCGACCGCGAGGAACAGCAGCAGTCCGGGCAGCCGGATACGCGACGCCAGCAGGGATGCGCCGATTCCCGCAGCGAGCAGAGCCGCCGCGACGAGAATGAGCTGGCCGTCGGACATCCGGGGACAGGGAGCCTCGCATGTCCGGCGGGCTGGGCGTAAAGTCGGCGCATGGACGGGGAGTTCACGATTCCCGAGCTGACCGAGGTGGTGGCGCGGCTCGCCGCCCTGCTCGGCCCTCGCGCGGGAGCGGTGGTGCAGCTCGAGGGCGGGATCACGAACCGCAACTTCCGCGTGAACTTCGGCGGGATGGACTACGTGGTGCGGCTGCCCGGGAAGCGCACGCAGCTGCTCGGGATCAACCGCGAGGCCGAGTGCATCGCGAACAAGGCGGCCGCCAAGCTCGGCATCGCGCCCCGCGTGGCGGCGCTCCTCGACAACCCCTCGGCGCTCGTGACCGCGTTCATCTCAGGCCGCGAGATGACCGCCGAGGAGCTGCGCGAGCCGGAGGCGCTCGCCGAGGTGGCACACGGCCTGCGCCTGCTCCACGACTCGGACACGGAGCTGCCCACCGGGTTCGACTCGTTCCGCCTGGTGGAGCAGTACGCGGACACCGGGCGCGAGCACGGCAGCGAGCCGCCGGCCGAGTACGAGGATGCGCTCGCCGCCGCGGGCCGCATCGAGAAGGCCGTGCGCGACCGCCCGGAGCACGAGCCCGTGCCCGCCCACAACGACCTGCTCACCGCGAACTTCCTGCGCGAGAACGGGCACATCCAGCTGATCGACTGGGAGTACGCCGGCATGGGCGATCGCTGGTTCGACCTCGGCAACTTCGCGGTCAACAACGGACTCGACGAGGATCAGGAGGCCGCTCTGCTCGAGGCCTACTTCGGCGAGCCGCCCGACGAGCGCCGCAGCGCCACGCTGAAGCTGTTCCGCTTCATGTCCGACTTCCGCGAGGCCATGTGGGGGCTCGTGCAGTCGGGCATCGCGGAGCTCGACTTCGACTTCTCCGGCTACTCGCGCAAGCACTTCGAGCGACTCGCGCAGACGCGCGACGATCCGCGCTTCGACGACTGGCTCAAAGCAGCACGCGGGTAGTGGCGGCGCGGCGCGAGCTTCCGGGCAGCGCGCGCTGCGTGATCGTCGGCGGCGGCGTGGGCGGCACCTCGATCGCCTACCACCTGGGCGAGCTCGGCTGGGACGACGTGGTCGTGGTGGACCGCAACCAGCTCACCTCGGGCTCGACGTTCCACTCCGCGGGCCTGGTCGGGCAGCTCCGCGGCTCGGTGAACCTCACGAAGATGATGATGTACTCGGTCGAGCTCTACCGGCGGCTCGGCGAGGCGTGCGGGTGGGTCGAGTGCGGCGGGATCAGGCTCGCCTCGAGCGAGGAGCGGATGGAGGAGCTCCGGCGCCAGGCCGGCTGGGCGAAGACGTTCGGGCTGCCACTCGAGCTGATCTCGGCGGACGAGGCAAAGGGGCTGTTCCCGCTGATGTCGACGGATGGCGTCCTGGGCGCCGCGTGGCTGCCGACCGACGGCTACCTCGACCCCTCGCAGCTCACGTTCGCGCTCGCCGAGGGCGCGCGCGAGGGCGGCGCCCAGATCTTCACGAACACGAGGGTCACCGGGATCGAGCAGGGCCGCGTGCGGACCGAGCGCGGCGACATCGACGCCGAGGCGATCGTGATCGCCGGCGGCATGTTCTCCGCCGAGCTCGGGCGCATGGCGGGCGTGCGCATCCCGATCGTGCCGATGTCGCACGAGTACATCGTCACGCAGCCGTTCCGCGAGCGTGACCCGCAGAACCCGCTGCCCACGCTGCGCGACCCGGACCTGCTGATCTACTTCCGCGAGGAGGGCGGCGGACTCGTGATGGGCGGCTACGAGCGCCCGGCGATGCCGGCCTTCACGCCGCGCGACGGGAGCGCCTTCGACCGCATCCCGCCGGACTTCAACGGCCGCCTGCTCGAGGACGACTGGGAGCGCTTCGAGGAGATCGTGACGAACTCGCGCAGGCGCGTTCCGCAGATGGAGGACGTGAAGGTCACGCGGATGATCAACGGGCCGGAGGGCTTCACGCCCGACAACGAGTTCTGCCTCGGCGAGACGGAGATACCGGGCCTGTTCGTGGCGGGCGGCTTCTGCGCTCACGGCTTGGCGGGCGCGGGCGGCGTGGGGAGGGCGATGGCCGAGTGGATCGTGGGCGGCGAGCCGTCGATGGACCTCTGGCAGATGGACGTCCGGCGCTTCGGCGCTCAGTACCGCTCGCCCTCGTACACGCTCAAGCGGGTGCTCGAGACCTACGAGACCTACTACGACATCCACTATCCGTTCGAGGAGCGCCAGGCGGGGCGGCCGCTCCGCAGCTCGCCCGCGTACGAGTGGCATCGCGCTCACGGCGCGGCCTTCGGGGAGAAGTCGGGCTGGGAGCGGGTGAACTGGTACGAGTCGAACGCGTCGCGCGGCGACGAGTCCCTGCGCCCGCGCGGCTGGGCGGGCAAGCACTGGTCGCCGGCGATCGGCGCCGAGCACCTCGCGTGCCGCGAGACGGCGGCGATCTTCGACGAGTCGTCGTTCGCGAAGCTCGAGATCGCGGGGCCGGGCGCGGCGCGGCTGCTCGAATGGCTGTGCGCCAACGAGGTCGCGCGCGATGTCGGGCGCGTGACCTACACGCAGATGCTGAACAGCCGAGGCGGAATCGAATGCGACTTCACGGTGTCGCGCCTTGCCGAGGAGCGCTTCCTGATCGTGACCGGCACCGCCTTCGGGAACCACGACCGGGAGTGGATCCGCCGCCACCTGCCGGATGACGGGTCGGTGCAGGTACACGACGTGACGTCCGCCTGGGCCTGCTTCGGGATCTGGGGGCCGCGCTCTCGTGAGCTGCTCGCGCCCCTCACGCCCCAGGCGCTCGACAACGAGGCGTTCCCGTACATGTCGCTGCGCGAGATGACCGTCGGGGACGTGCCGGTGCGAGCGCTTCGGGTGACCTACGTCGGGGAGCTCGGCTTCGAGCTGTACTGCCCGACCGAGTACGGCACGACGCTGTGGCGAGCGCTGTGGGAGGCGGGGGAGCCGCATGGGCTCGTGGCGGCCGGATACCGGGCGATCGACTCGATGCGGCTCGAGAAGGGCTACCGCGTCTGGGGCGCCGACATCACGCCTGACGAGACGCCCCACGAAGCGGGGCTGGGCTTCGCGGTGAAGCCCGACAAGGACTTCCTCGGCGGCGAGGCTCTGCGCGAGCTCGGTCCGCGCAAGCGGCTCTGCTGCATCACGCTCGAGGACCCCCGCTCCGTGGCACTCGGGAACGAGCCGGTGCGCGTGGACGGCGAGATCGTCGGACGCGTCACGAGCGGCGGCTACGGCTACACGGTCGAGCGCTCGATCGCCTACGCGTACCTACCGCCCGAGCGGGCCGAGCCCGGCACGGCGGTGGAGCTCGACATCTTCGGCCGCTGGGTGGGCGGCGAGGTGGCGCGCGAGCCGCTGTTCGACCCGCGCGGCGAGCGGGTACGCGGCTCAGGGTGAGCCGTCCCTACGACGAGGCGTATGACGAGGGCGGCCGGCCGCGCCCCCACTACGCCGAGGTGCTGGCCGCGCTGGAGGAGGACCCGGGCGGGATCGCGGCGGAGAGCACGCGCCGGCTCGAATCGCGCGGCGTGAGCTTCGGAGCCGACGGCGATGCGTTCGCGGTCGACCCCGTGCCGCGCATCCTGACCGAGCCCGAGTGGTCCGAGCTCCAGGTCGGGATCGCTCAGCGCCTGCGGGCGCTCGAGGCGTTCGTGGCCGACGTGTATGGAGATGGGCGCGTCTTCGAGGCCGGCATCCTCGCGCGCGACGACGTCGAGGCCTCGCCGCACTTCGAGCCGGCGATGCGCGGGGCGGCGCCGCGGCGCTGGATCGCGTTCGCCGGCCTCGACATCGTGCGCTGCCCGGACGGCCGCTTCCGCGTGATCGAGGACCAGCTGCGAATGCCCTCGGGGTTGGCCTACGCGGTGGCGGCGCGCGACACGCTGCGCGACCTCGTCGGCGCTCCGCCTCCGCAGGCCGACGTCTCGCTCGCGTTCGGCGAGCTGGCGCTCGCGCTTCAGGACGCCGCGCCGCCGGGGGTCGACGAGCCGCGCACGGTGCTGTTGTCCGAGGGGCCGTCCGCGGCCGGCTGGTGGGAGCACGAACGCCTCGCGCGCGAGCTGTGCGCGCCGCTCGTGAGGCTCTCGGACCTCGAGCACCGCGACGGGCGGCTCGTAGCCTGGCTGGACGGGCGCCCGCGCGCGGTGGACGTGGTCTACCAGCGCACCGGCGAGGATCGCTTCACCTCCGTCGACGGCAGGCCGACCGCCGTGGGCGAGGCGCTGCTCGGCCCGAGCGCCGCCGGCAGGCTCGCCGTGGTGAACGCGCCGGGCACGGGCGTGGCGGACGACAAGCTCGTGCACCCGCACGTGGACGAGCTGGTGAGCTTCTACCTCGGCCAGGAGGCGCTGCTGCCGTCGATCCCGTCGCGGCCGCTCGGCGCGGGCGACGAGCTCGACGGGCTCGTCGTGAAGCCGCGCGGCGAGATGGGCGGCGACGGCGTGGTGATCTGGCGCGACGCGGACGAGGCCACTCGCGCGCGCGTGCGCGCGAAGATCGACTCGGAGCCGGGCGGCTGGATCGGCCAAGAGCTCGTGGAGCTGTCGGTGCACCCCACGGTCGTGGACGGCCGCCTCGCGCCGCGCCACGTGGACCTGCGCCCGTATGCGCTCCTCACCGACGACGGGGTGCGCGTGCTGCCCGCCGGCCTCAGCCGGGTGGCGCTCGAGGAGGGCTCGATGGTCGTGAACAGCGGCCGGGGCGGCGGAGCGAAGGACACCTGGGTTCCGGCCGCGGAGCCGGGAAGCCGCTAGATTCCGCCGCCGTGGAGAACCGCCAGGAGAAAGTCGTCGTCGAGACCGACCGCTACCGGGTCGAGGGGATGCTGACCCTGCCGCGCGAGGGCTATCGCAGCCGCGTGTCCGATCACGTGAACCGGCGCGACCACGAGTTCTTCACGATCCTCGACGCCCAGCTGGTGGCGATCGACGGGTCGGGCCGCGACTGGGAAACCCCGGTGCTGATGCTGGCCCGACGCCATATCCGGCTGATCGTGCCGGCTCCGGACGACGTCTAGCTCTCATTCCGTCCGAGGGTCGTCCCAGCATGGTTCGACGACATGCTGTACGCGATTCTCATATGCACCGACGAGGCCTGCGCCGAGGAGTTCGAGGCCTGGGGCGAGCTCGAGGACTTCGACGAGCTCCTCTGCGAGGGCTGCGGCTGCACGCTCCAGGCGCTGGCGTTCTCAGAGGTCAGCCTCTCGACGATCGTCGCCTTCCCGCGCCGCACGCCGCACGTGCAGCTGCGCCACGCCGCCTAGCGGTACGGCACAGCTAGGCTGGTCCCCGCTCAGGAGAGGTGACCGAGCGGCTTAAGGTGCACGACTGGAAATCGTGTGGGCGGGTCAAACTGCCTCGTGGGTTCGAATCCCACCCTCTCCGTTTGCCCGAGCCCGCTGCGGGAACGGCAGGCGGTCTACAACGGCGCAGGGACGCGGAAACCGTTTCGTGCCGGGTTCCGCGCCCAAGCGCTAGCCCTCCCCCAGCTTCAGTGCCCCTTCCATAGGCGCGCGGCCTCGCCGTCGAGGTCGTTCTCGTCGTACGAGACGCCCATCGCGTCGAGGATCGTCGGCAGCACGTCCACGAGCCGCAGCTCGCGGTTCGAGTCGTGCGACGACACGCCGGGCCCGTAGAAGACCATCGGGATTCTCTGGACCTCCTCGTTGTCACCGCCGTGGTCGCCCATGACGCCGTAGGTCACGCCGTCCGCCACAAGACCAACCACGTCGGGGCCCGTGGGTGACGCCATCGTGTCGACCAGCTCGTCGCCGTGACGCACGAACCAGCTGCGCTCGTGTCCGGTCATCCGATTGGTCCCGATGCGCACGTAGTCGTCGTG
>DASYMP010000140.1:0-9526 GCA_036009005.1 Thermoleophilaceae bacterium
TCGTGATGACGCCGAAGAGCCTGCTGCGGCTCCCCGAGGCCAGCTCGACGCTGGCCGATCTCGCGGAGGGCCACTTCGAGCGCCTGATCGACGACCCGCGCTTCGCGGACGGTGACCGCGACAAGGTCACGAAGCTGGTGCTCTGCTCCGGCAAGGTCTACTACGACATCGCGGGCCACGACGAGCGGGACGCGCAGGAGCACATCGCCGTCGCGCGCGTGGAGCTGCTCTACCCCTTCCCCGAGGAGGACCTCGTCGAGCTGATGGCGAGCTATCCCAACCTCAAGCGAGTGGTCTGGGTGCAGGAGGAGCCTCGCAACATGGGCCCGCGTGCCTTCATGCGCCGGCGGATGGCCAAGATCCTGCCCGAGCGGATGTCGTACGACTACGTGGGCCGCCAGCTGCGCGCCGCCACCGGCGAGGGCTATTCAGCGGCGCACAAGCGCGAGCAGGCCCGCATCGTGCGCGTGGCGCTCGATCTCGAGGACGAGCGCCTCGAGCCGGACAGCTCAGCCCAGCGCCCGGTGATGTGACGGCGCCCTGAGCGCCAGCAGCGTCGCAAGCACCGCGATGGCCACCGAGGTGAGCGCGCTCGCCACGCACCACTGGCAGATCGCGTCGATCTTGAAGAGCTCGGCCCAGGTCAGGTAGCCGCTGAAGCCCGCCGCGAGGTACGCGAGCAGGACCGTGACCTCGACTCGCGTCCAGAGCGACGCGAGCAGCGCCGCGTAGCCCACGAGCCCTAGCACGGCCACCGGGATCCCCGCGAGCTCCGCGTAGTCCGAGGTCTGCACGCGCTCGCAGTCGCTGATGCCCGTGCAGAACGGCTGCACGTCGGCGTAGTGGACGTATGTGAGGTAGGCGCTGATCGCAAGGCCGAGGAGAGCCAGCCCTGCGATCGCCCTCCTCACTGCCGCAGTTCCTTCTCGATCTCCGGGATGAAGGCGTCCGGCTGGAGGTCCGACGGCTGGAAGTGATGGAGCGCGCCGCCCGTCGGGCCGATCAGAAACGACGGCGTGGACTGCACCTTCGCCGCGCGAGCAGCCTGCTCGCCCTCGCGGATCAGCCGCTCCGCGGCGGCGCCGGCGTCGGCCTTCGGGACGCCGGCGTCGGCGGCGAGCGAGTTGATGAAGTCGTCCGTCGCGTAGCCGGAGTTCTCCGCGCCCTGGCGGTCGTACGCGAGGCCCACGAACTGCCACATCCGGTCCTGCTTCGACGCGGCGGCCGCCACGCGGGCGAGCCGGTCGGAGTCGGGGCCGAGGAAGCGCAGCAGGCGCAGCTCGAGCCGCACCTTGCCGGTGCGCACGTAGCTCTTCAGGAGCGTCGGAAACACATTTCGGTGGTACTCCGCGCAGAACGGGCACTGGAGATCCGCGAACTCGACCATCGTCACGGGCGCATCCGCCGCGCCGAGCGAGATCCCGGACTGCGGGACTCCCCGGAGCGCCGACTTCGAAGCGGCCGGCTTGCCGTTGTCCGCGCTCTTGTCGGAGCCCCCGCCCGCGAGCAGCACCACGAGCAGCACGATCACCACGGCGACCGCCGCGAGCACCGCCAACCGGATCGCCATCGAGCTCTGCCTCATGAGGCTCATGCTGGCAGGAGGCCCGGTCAGCGCTTGTCGCGCTGAGCGTCGGCCAGCGCGTCGGCGATGCGCTCCGAGCCGAGGCGGCGCTGAAGGCGCGCGATGCTCACCGGCGCCAGCGCCGCCACGCGCGTTCCGAGCCGGAGGCCGAGCGGCGCCACGTCGAGCTCGGCCCGCCCGCGCTCGACGCCCGTGACGATCGCGGCGGCCACCTGATCCGGCGTGCGGGTGCCCACCCACGGCGGCAGCTTCACGCCGCTGTCGGCGAAGAAGCCGGCATCGCGCACGAAGCCGGGGAAGACGACGCTCACGCCGATTCCGCGCGGCTCCACGTCCTCGCGGAGCCCGGCCGCGAAGCCGCGCAGGCCGAACTTGGTGGCCGAGTAGATGCCCGACCGCGGCGACGCCACCTTGCCGGACAGCGACGACACGTACACGAGATGGCCGTGCCCGCGCTCCAGCATCCCCGGAAGGAGCGCGCGCGTGAGCTGGATCGGCGCGCGCAGGTTCACGTCGAGCGCGCGGTCGATCTGGTCTGGGTCGAAGTCGTCCACGCGGCCGCTGGCGGGGAGCGCCGCGTTCGCCACGAGCACGTCCACCGCTCCGGCGGCCTCTGCGAGCGCGGCGGCCGCACCGGGCTCGGCGAGATCGGCGACCAGGACCTCCGCCCGGTCGCCGAGCCGCGCGGCCAGCTCATCGAGCGCCTCACGGCGGCGGCCGCTCAGGACGACGTGCGCGCCGCGCGCGTGGAGCGCCTGCGCGATCGCGTTGCCGATGCCTCCGGTGGCCCCTGTGACCAGCGCTCTGGCTCCCCCGAGCTGCACAGGCGGGACGCTATCCGACGCGTATCCTGAGCCAATGCTTCGCGCACCGATTCACCTCGGCCTCCAGATCCCAAACTTCAACTTCCCGGGAGTCGGCGAGGAGGAGCTCTTCGAGCGCCTCGTCCAGATCGCGACCACCGCCGAGTCCTCCGGCTTCGACACCGTGCTGGTCATGGACCACCTGCACCAGATCCGCGGCGTGGGCCCCGAGGAGAACTGGATGCTCGAGGGCAGCACGCTGCTGTCCGCACTCGCGGCCCGGACCGAGCGCGTGAACCTGAGCCTGCTCGTCGCCGGGGTGACGTACCGCAACCCGGCCATTCACGCGAAGATCACCACGACGATCGACGTGATCTCGCGAGGCCGCGCGATCCACGGCCTCGGCGCGGGATGGTTCGAGGGCGAGCACGACGCGTACGGGTTCCATTTCGGGACTCTCGGCGAGCGCTTCGAGCGGCTCGAGGACGCACTCAACATCGCGCGCGCCATGTTCACCGAGGAGCGCGCGACGTACGAGGGCAAGCATCACAGCGTGCACGGCGCCTACAACAACCCGAAGCCGATCCGCGGCGACATCCCGATCATGATCGGCGGAAGCGGCGAGAAGAAGACGCTGCGGATGGTCGCCCAGTACGCCGACGCTTCCAACTTCTTCGGCGACGCCGAGCGGATCAGGCACCTCGTCGACGTACTCGAGGCGCACTGCGAGCGCCTCGGCCGCGACCCGGCCGAGATCACCAAGACGCGCCTCGGCACCGTGATCATCAAGTCCACCCAGGAGGAGGCCGACCAGCTCTTCGAGCGCATCGCCCAGTCGAGCGGGATGCCGGCTGAGCGGCTCGCCACCTGGATCGTCGGCGACCCCGACACCGTCACCGAGAAGTGCAGCGAGCTGCTCGACGCCGGCCTCGACGCGCTGATCTTCAACAGCCCCGAGGTGCACGACCTCGAGACCGTCGAGCTACTTGGGAAGACCCTCGGGCCGCTATGCTCGGACGTCCCTAGCGGGCGTAGCTCAGTTGGTTAGAGCGCCGGCCTGTCACGCCGGAGGTCGCGGGTTCGAGTCCCGTCGCTCGCGCTGATTCGGGCTGCAAACCTGCGCCCGTCTGTGTCATCGGGCCAGGTCCGTGCCAAGGCACTGTCCCTGGCCCTCTTCCTTGACGGGCTTGGTTTTCGCACTCAGCGCGAGCGTCGCGGTCGCCTAGTTCTTGCCGCGGCGCTCGCGGTACTGGGTGATCCCCAGCCAGACGAGGAACGCGATCACCGGCAGGAAGTAGGCGATGGCTGTGAGCCAGTGGCCGGCGTGGGCGATGGGCACGGTCATGTGTTCGATTCCGACACTAGCCAGATGGCCAGCAGCGTGAATCCGAGCATCACGCCGAGCATCCAGTACTGCGAGCGCACCGCCTGCTTCGCGTCGCGGTAGAGCGCGACGGCGCGGTCGTGGGCGAGCACGAGGCCGGCGACGTGGCCCAGCACGACCATCGCCACCTTCACGTACCACTCGATGTTCGAGCCGATCAGCCCGTAATGGATCTGCGTGCCGGCGGTGCCGAAGATGTCGGAGCCACGGCCGAGCGGGTCCGAGGCGAGGTAGACGATGGCCTGGCCCTGGTAGAGCAGCAGCGTGAAGTAGTGCGCCCCCACGTACGCCATCGCGATCGGCACGAGCGAGTGGGCGAACGCGCGCGCCAGCTGTGACGCGCTGAACCCGCCCCCGACGCTCCGCGCGCCCAGGATGCCGAGCCGGTAGAAGAGCGCGACCAGCAGGACCACGGCGAGCATCCCGAGCAGGAAGGTCAGCTCGAGCGCATGCTCGGGCGAGAGACCGCGGTCCTGGAAGAACTGCGCGATGTCGGGCGAGCGGCTGTTCCAGACGCGCTTGCTCGTGAGCCCGTCGAAGGAGACGGTCCCGATCATCACCACGACCATGGCCACGGTGCCGGGCAGCCGCTCGAGCTGAGCGAGCCCGGACAACGGCTTGCGGAGGCCGACCTGGCCCTCACGCGTCTCGACCGGCGACAGTCGCGAGAACAGGTTGAAGTAGACCGAGAAGGACTCGCCGCGGTCGCTCCAGCGCTCCACGCCGTAGAGCGCCATCCCGATGAACGTGAGCACCGAGTAGACGACCACGGCGATCGCGAGGGTCTGCGGCTTGTCGCCTCCCGCCACGACGAGCTCCATCGCGGCGAACCCGAACAGGCCCACCGCCGCCGGCCAGCGCCCGAGCCAGTCCGGATACGCGAGCGGCTCCGGGAGCTCCGAGCGCGACGCGGTCCGGCCCACCCACGCGACGGAGCGCCCGATCGCGCGCCACGGGTTGAACGCCCGGAACACGTCGCCGAACACGAGGCTGAGCGGCACGAACGCCAGCCAGACGATGACGTAGATGAAGATCGGCGCCCAGTTCGCCGTCGTGGACTCGGTGCCCTCGAAGCCCGCGTAGAGCGTGAGCCCGAACAGCAGGACGCCGATCGCCCCGCACACGATCTCGACCGGCCGGCTCGCGAGCACGCGCCCCACGCCGCCCCCAAGTGGCCGCCAGCCCCGGTCCTCGAGGCGCGGCTTCGGCCACAGGACCGCGAGCGCGACGAACGAGAGGGCGAGCACGATCGCGGCGGCCCACCAGAACACGACCTCAGGCACCGGCAGATCGGTGCGGACCGAGATGCCGTGCGCGATTACGAACACGTGCTGATCAGTTGGGCTCGACGGTCAGCTTGCCGAGCAGCGGGTCGCGACCGGCGTCCTCGGCCACGTGGCTCTCGATCTCGAAGATGCCCTCGATGTCGGCCGTGAACTGGAAGCGCGCCGGCTTCCCGGGCTCGACCGGCTTCTCGATGTCGTAGCCGTGCAGGTGGATGTCGTCGTGGGCGTCGGCGCTCACGACGATGCTCACCTTGTCGCCCTTCGTGACCTTGATGTCGGCCGGGCCACCCACGACCTTGCCGCCGCGGATCTGGATCCGCACGGCCTGCGCCCCGGCGGGGGCCTGGGTGGTCTCGGTGGTCGTCTCGCCCTGGGCCGTCGTCTGGGTGGACGGCGTGCTCGTGGTCGCCTGGCCGGCGGTGTCGTCGCCGCCGCCTGAACCGGCGATCACGACCGCCACAACGGCCACCGCAACCGCCGCAAGGAGCAGCCCGATGCGCTGGTTCCTGGACATGCGGCTGGAGTATGCCTAAGCCGTGGGCACCGGCAGCGAGGGCGCGTCGCGCAGGCTCGCCTCGAAGGCGGCGGCCTCGTCGGGCCCGCCGGGCCGCTCAGGCTGGAAGCGATATCCCACGCCGAAATGCGTGTGGATGTAGCTCCAGTCCGGCGACGCCGTCTCGAGCTTGAGGCGCAGCTTGCGCACGAACACGTCGACCGAGCGGTCACCGTGCGCCATCGCGTAGCCCCAGACGGCCTGGTAGATCTCCTCGCGCTGGAGCACCTTGCCCTCGGCCGTGGCGAGCAGCTCGAGCAGCTCGTACTCCCGGCGCGTCAGGTCCACGCTGTGCCCGCGCACGAAGGCCTGGAACTGGTCGGCGCGCACCTCGAGCTCGCCGGCCACTAGCGGCCCGGTGTCGACGCGCTCCGACGCGCGTCTGCGACGGCGTACTACGGCCTCCACGCGCGCGAGCACCTCCTCCGGGTGGCACGGCTTCGTGACCCAGTCGTCGGCGCCGGCGCGAAGCCCGCGCACCCGCTGCGAGACGCTCGAGCGGCCCGTGCAGACCACGACCCCCATGCCCGGCAGCGCGCTCGTGACCCGCTCGAGGAACTCCCACGCGGACGGCCCCATCAGCGCGAGGTCGACCACGAGCGCGTTCACGCGCATGGCCACGAACTCGTCGACCGGGGGCGGCGACTCGAGGCACCTGTACCTCCAGCCCAGATCGCCCGCGCGCTTCACGAGCACCCGCACGAAGCCCGAGTCGGAGTCGAGGATCGCGATTCGCAGATCCGTCATCTACTCAAAGTCTAGGGACGCGCTCCGACACGGCGCCGCGCGTTCACAGCCTCTTCACAACCCGGCAACCTCCAAATAACGGAGATTGCGGCGTTCGCTGGCACAGTCGCCCCCCATGGTCGTGGGAGAGCTCGACATTCGCCCCTCCGAATACCTCACACGCACTTCGGCTTCGGCTACCGGCTCTCCTCCGACTAGAGCCCGGCCTGCATTGAAGGGGTCCATCCCGCGAGGTGGATGACGAACGTGGCGGAAAACGCAACGTTTGTCATCCACCTGCGTTTGGGGGGGCCGGCGCGGGTTCGGGCCGGCGGCGTTCACATCCTTTTCACACGAACGCGACACGCGGATAACAGACTCCGTGCTACGCGATGACAGCTTCCAGGTCATGAAGAAAATCATCATTTCCACCGCCGCATGCGCGGCGCTTGCCCTCGGCGCAGCTGCCTGCGGGGGCAACGACAACAACAGCAGCAGCGGGAGCGGTGGCGGCGAGCTCTCGGGCAACATCCGGATCGACGGGTCGAGCACCGTGGCACCGTTCGCCCAGGCCGCCCAGGAGGCGTTCCAGGGCGCCAACCCGGGCGTGAAGATCACGGTCGGCACGTCGGGCACCGGCGGCGGCTTCGAGAAGTTCTGCGCCGGGGAGACCGACATCTCGGACGCGTCGCGGCCGATCAAGCCGGACGAGGAAGCCACCGTCTGCAAGAAGGCCGGGATCGACTACAGGGAGATCCAGGTCGCGAACGACGGGATCGCGGTCGTGACGAATCCCGAGCTGAAGGTCGACTGCCTCACGACAGACCAGCTGAAGCAGCTCTGGAACAAGGGCTCGAAGGTCAAGAGCCTCAGCGAGATCGACCCGAAGCTCCCGGACACGACGCTGTCGCTGTTCGGCCCCGGCACGGACTCGGGCACCTTCGACTTCTTCACCGGTGAGATCAACGGTGAGGAGGGCGTCTCGCGTGACGACTACCAGCCCTCCGAGGACGACAACATCCTGGTGCAGGGCGTGGCCGGCGAGCCCGGCGGCCTCGGCTACTTCGGGCACTCCTACTACGAGCAGAACAAGGACAAGCTGAACCTCGTCAAGGTCGACGGCGGCGATGGTTGCGTCGAGCCCACGGTCGACACGATCCAGAGCGGCGAGTACAAGCCGCTCGCGCGGCCGCTGTTCATGTATCCGAGCACGAAGGCGCTGAAGCGGCCCGAGGTGAAGGCCTTCCTCGCGTACGTGGTCGACAACTACCAGGACATCGCCGACGCGTCGCAGATCGTCGCGATGGACGACACCCAGGCGTCGAAGGCCAAGGCGGCCCTCGGAGGCTAGGTGGAAGCGGCCAGCATCACGTTCGCAGGCAGCCGGCGTTCCGGGGAGGCCTTCATCAAGGGCCTCCTCGGTCTCGCCGCGCTGATCTCACTGCTCACGACGGCCGGCATCGTCTACGCGCTGCTCGAGGAGACGATCGTCTTCTTCGGGCAGGTCGGCGTGGGCGAGTACCTGTTCGGCACGAAGTGGTCACCGCTGTTCGAGCCGGGCAGCTTCGGCGTGCTGCCGCTGATCGCCGGCACGTTCGCCACCACCGCGATCGCGATGGTCGTGGCGATACCGCTCGGCCTCGGCGCGGCCGTGTACCTGAGCGAATACGCCCGCCCGCGTGTGCGCAAGACGATCAAGCCCGCGCTCGAGCTGCTCGCGGGCATCCCGACGATCGTGTTCGGCTACTTCGCCCTCACGTTCTTCACCCCGCAGATCCTGCGCGACCTCCTCCACCTTCAGGTGGGCATCTTCAACGCGCTCGCCGCGGGCATCATCATCGGCTTCCTGATCATCCCGATCGTGGCCTCGATCTCGGAGGACGCGATGCGCTCGGTTCCGCAGGCGCTGCGCGAGGGAGCCTTCGGGCTCGGCGCGTCGAAGCTCCAGGTGACCGCGCGCGTGGTCTTCCCGGCGGCGCTCTCCGGCATCGTGGCCTCGGTCGTGCTCGCGATGTCGCGCGCGGTGGGCGAGACGATGGTCGTGGTGATCGCCGGCGGGCTCCAGCCTCAGTGGGGCGCGGACGTGGGCAAGTCGATGGAGACGCTCACCGCCTTCATCGCCGCCACCGCCAAGGGGGACGTGCCCACCGGGTCGACCGAGTACAGGACGCTGTTCGCGGTCGGGACCACGCTGTTCGTGATCACGTTCGTGATGAACATGGTCTCGATCCGCTTCGTGCGGAAGTACCGGCAGGTGTACGAGTGACGGCCCGGCGTGCCCGGCGGGCGAAGGATCTCGCGTTCCGGCTCGCGCTGATGGCGTGCCTCGCGATCGCCGTGGGCCTCCTGGCGCTGCTCCTGGTGGACGTGGCGCTCGACGGCGCGGGCACGCTCAGCTGGGACTTCATCAACAACTTCACCTCGATCAGCGCGGACAAGGCGGGCATCCAGGCCGCGCTCTGGGGCACCATCTGGCTCATGGGCGTGTGCGCCCTGTTCATCGTCCCCGTCGGGGTGGCCACCGCGATCTACCTCGAGGAGTACGCGGACGACACCCGCTGGTGGAACCGCCTGATCGAGCTGAACGTGCAGAACCTCGCCGCCGTGCCCTCGATCGTCTACGGCATCCTCGGGCTCGCGGTCCTCGTGCGCGGGCCGCTCAGCCTCGGCAACGTGGTGCTGTCCGGCGGGCTCACGCTCGGCCTGCTCGTGCTGCCGATGGTGATCATCGCGAGCCGCGAGGCGCTGCGGGCGGTGCCGTCCTCGATCCGCGAGGGCTCGATGGCGCTCGGCGCGACCCAGTGGCAGGCGATCTGGCGACAGGTGCTCCCCGCGGCGGTTCCCGGGATCGCGACCGGGGTGATCCTGGCGCTGTCGCGCGCGATCGGCGAGACGGCGCCGCTGATCATGATTGGCGCCGTCACCTACATCTCCTTCGACCCGACCATCCTCGGCCAGTTCACCGCGCTGCCGATCCAGATCTACAGCTTCCTGCGACTGCCGCAGGCGGAGTTCAAGCTCCTCGCCGCCGCGTCGATCATCGTCCTGCTCGCGATCCTCCTGACGCTGAACGCGTTCGCGATCTTCATCCGCAACCGCTACCGACGGACCTGGTGACCATGACGATGCCCCAGATCGAGATCCACCCGGTGGGCGGCCGCGAGTTCGTCGCGCGCACGCCGGTCTTCG
>DASYMP010000141.1:0-9773 GCA_036009005.1 Thermoleophilaceae bacterium
GATCGAGCTGTACGACCAGGTGCCGGTAGGCGCGCCGATCTACATCGAATAGGGGTCAGGGCCCGATCTCGGCGATCGGCACCTCTTCCCAGCCGCGCTCCGCCAGGAGGGTCTTGCGGTCCGTGTGTCGAATGCAGAGCGTGCCGATGAAGATGCCGCGCTCACGCTTTCTGAGGACCGAATACCACATCGTCGAGGCGTCGCTGGGGCCCTGGATCGGGTGCCAGGGCGGGCCGGCCTTGTCGAACTGGTCCATCAGGCCCGCGTCGGCGAGTTGAGTGCCCGTAGCCACCCGCCCGTCCTCCGTGTTGACGAAGAAGACACCCACTCCGGTCGAGGCTAGCTGGCAGGAGGTGCTGGCCGGCTTCGACGACTGGCAGCTCGCGCGCGGGATGGGGGAGAAGACCCGCCGCGCCTACGGCGCCGACCTCGCCCAGCTCGCCGAGTGGGCATCGGGGCGCGACCTCCATCCGCACGCGCTCACCCATCGCGAGCTGCGCCACTTCGCGGGTGTGGTCTCCGAGCGCGGGGCGATGAAGTCCACGGTCGCACGAAAGCTCGCCGCGATCAGGACCTTCTACCGCCACCTCGTCGAGCGCGGCGAGCTCCAGGCCAACCCCGCGGAGCTCGTGTCGAGCCCGAAGCGGGACGCCTACCTGCCGCAGGTGTTGAAGCCGGAGGAGGTCGCCGAGCTGCTCGAGCGCATCCCCGGGTCGACGCCACTGGATCTACGCGACCGCGCCCTGCTCGAGCTCGCCTACGCCGCCGGGCTGCGCGCGGAGGAGCTCGTGAACCTCGACACGGGCTCGCTCGACGCCGACGCCGAGGAGGTGCGCGTGGAGGGCAAGGGCGGCCGCACGCGCGTGGTGCCCGTCGGCGAGCACGCCTGGCAGGCGCTCGACCGCTACCTGTCCCGCGGCCGGACCGTCCTGAATTGCGGTGCGAGCCCGGCGCTGTTTCTCTCGAAGTCGGGCCGGCGGCTGTCCACGTCGGACGTCAGGAGGCGCCTCCGGCTCCAGACGAGGAAGGCCGGAGTCTCCCCGCACACGCTCCGCCACTCGTTCGCGACCCACCTGCTGGAGGGCGGCGCCGATCTGCGTACGATCCAGGAGCTTTTGGGACATTCGAGCATCAGCACGACCCAGACCTACACTCGGGTAGAGTCGAAACGCCTCAAGAAGGCGTACGCGCGCTCTCACCCGCGTGCGTGATCAAGCACCCAAATGGAGACAAACCTCAAGGCGATCGAGCTCCGGGACCTCTGGAGCCGTTACAAGGGGGAGCGCGACGAGAAGGCCCGTGAGCGGCTGGTTCTCGCCTACGCCCCGCTTGTGAAGTACGTCGCGGGCCGGATGTCGAGCGGCCTGCCCTCCCACGTTGAGGAGGCCGACCTCATCTCCTACGGCCTGCTCGGCCTGATCTCGGCCATCGAGCGCTTCGAGCCCGAGCGCGAGATCAAGTTCGAGACGTTCGCGATCACGCGCATCAAGGGCTCGATCATCGACGAGCTGCGCTCGCTCGACTGGGTGCCGCGCTCGGTGCGCACGAAGGCGCGCGAGATCGAGCGCGCGAACGCGAGGCTCGAGCACGAGCTGCACCGTGCCCCGACCGACCAGGAGATGGCGGACAAGCTCGAGGTGACGGTCGAGGAGTTCCAGGAGTCGCTCGTGCGGATCTCCAACTCGTCCGTCGTGGCGCTGGACGAGCTCTGGACCGTCTCGGACTCCTCGGGCGACCAGGTCTCGCTGCTCGACACGATCCAGGATCCCCAGGCGCTCGACCCCGCCATGGAGATGGACACGACCGAGATGAAGGACCGCCTGGCGGACGCGATCGCGCGCCTGCCGGAGCGCGAGAAGCTCGTCGTGGCCCTCTACTACTACGAGAACCTGACGCTTCGGGAGATCGGCGAGGTGCTCGGGGTGACCGAGTCGCGCGTGTCGCAGCTGCACACGAAGGCGGTGCTCAGGCTGAAGTCGCGCCTCCAGGGCGATCCGCTCGGCGAAACCGACTAGGCGCCGCGCGGCAAGATGCTCCGGCGCAAGGCGGACCGCGTGGGAGGGCAGCTGCGGGTCCGCGCCAGCCAGCAGGCGGCGCTCGCGTCACTCGGCCAGCATGCGCTCGGCGGTATGGAGCTGGACGAGCTCCTCGACGCCACCGTGGCCGCGGCGGCGCGCGAGCTGGACGCCGGGCAGGTGGTGGTGCTCGAGCGCACGCGCGACGGCGCCGGGATGCTGGCGCGAGCCGGAGCCGGGCTGCCGGAGGGAGTACTGGGCGGCGTGCTGCCGGCCGACGCGGCCGAGCTGGCGCGCGACCTCGGCAGCAGAAGCGTGATCGCCGCCCGGATCGGCGCCGCTGGCCGAGACTTTGGGGTGATCCAGGCGCACAGCGGAGCCGAGGGACATTTCGGCGACGACGACTCGCACTTCCTGCAGGCGCTGGCGAACGTGCTCGGCGCGGCGGTGGAGCGCTCGACCGTGGACGACCTGATGCGCGACAGCGAGGCGCAGTTCCGCGAGCTCGCCAACACCACGCCGGCGCTCATGTGGATGACCGACGCCGAGGGCGACGTGACGTTCGTGAACGAGGGCTGGCTCCGCTTCACGGACGGCCGGCCGGGCGGCGAGGGTGGCGGCCCGTTCGCCTCGAGCGCCCATCCGGACGACCGCGAGACCCTGCTCGCAAGCTGGACCGAGACGCTCCGGCGCCAGGACGACTTCCGCCACGAGTACCGGCTGCGCCACGCCGCCTCGGACGGCTACCGCTGGGTGCTGGAGCTGGGGACGCCGCGCTTCGCCGGCGGTGAGTTCGTGGGCTACGTGGGCACCGCGACGGACATCCACGAGCGCCGGGCGATGGAGGAGGCGCTGCGCGAATCGGAGGCGAGCTTCCGCGAGCTCGCGAACACCGCGCCCGCGATGATCTGGACGACGGACGACCACGGCTTGATCACGTTCGTGAACCAGGGCTGGCTCGAGTTCACCGGCACGAACCTGCACGAGGAGATGGGCGTGGCCTGGGAGCTCGGCGTGCATCCCGACGACGCCGCGCTCACGCGCTCGACGTGGCAGGAGGCACGGGCAAAGCTCGCGGAGTGGGAGCTCGAGTACCGGCTGCACCACCACTCGGGCGAGTACCGCTGGATCTCCGACCGCGGTGTGCCGCGCTACGCGGGCGGCCGATACGTGGGGTACGTGGGTACCGCGGTCGACGTGCACGAGCGCAAGACGATCGAGGGCCGCCTGCTCGAGGTCTACGAGCGCGAGCACGCGGTCGCCGAGACGCTTCAGCGAAGCCTTCTCCCGGAGCGCCTGCCCCCGGTCGAGGGGGTCGAGCTGGCGGCGCGCTACCTGCCGGGCGCTCGTGGGTCCGCCATCGGCGGCGACTGGTACGACGTACTCGAGCGCCCCGACGGGCGCGTGGCGCTCGTGGTGGGGGACGTGGTGGGCCACGGGTTGCGTGCGGCGGCGTCGATGGGGCAGCTCCGCAACGCCTTTCGCGCGTACGGGATGGTCGAGGCCTCGCCGGCCGAGGTGGTGGCCCGCATCAACCGCCTGGTGATGCACGGCGTGGAGCAGGTGATGGCCACGGTCCTCTACCTCGTGCTCGACCGCGAGACCGGTGAGGTGGCATTCAGCGCGGCCGGGCATCCGCCGCCGCTCCTGATCGCGCCCGACGGCGCGCGCTTCCTCGACGGGGGCCGCTCGGTCCCGATCGGCGCCGCGGACCCCGCCGTGTTCCGCGAGGCGACCGCTCTGCTGCCGCCGGGCTCGACGCTGCTGCTCTACACGGACGGGCTGGTGGAGCGCCGCGACGCGCCGCTCGAGGGCCGCCTCGAGCAGCTCGCCGCCGCGGCCGCCGCGGCGGACACCGAGCTCGACGGCCTCTGCGAGCACCTGCTCGGCTCCATGCTGGGCGACGGCGATCCGGGCGACGACGTGGCGATCCTCGCGGTGAGGCCGCTCCCGGTCGCCGAGCGCCAGGTGAGCCTCACCCTGCCCGCGGAGCCCGGCTCCCTGGCGGTGCTGCGGCGACGGCTCGCGCGCTTCCTGCACGCCACGGGCGCGGACGAGCTCCAGCGCTACGAGATCACGCTCACGATCTCGGAGGCGGCCGGGAACGCGATCGAGCATGCCTACGGCCCGGGCGACGAGACGTTCGAGGTCGAGGTGAGCTTCGACGAGGGCGTGCTCACCGCGCGCGTGCGCGACAGCGGCAGCTGGCGCGACCAGCGCGGCGAGCACCGCGGGCGCGGCCTCCGGATCATCGAGGACCTGATGGACGAGGTGACGGTCGAACGCCACGGCGACGGCACCCACGTGACCATGCGCAGGCGGCTGGGCCGGGAGCGGGCTGCGTGAGCGCGCCCGCGGAGCTGCTGCTGGAGACGCGCGACGGCAGCGTCGTGGCGCAGCTCGGCGGCGAGGTGGACATGTCCAACGCGTCCTACGTGCGCGACCAGCTGCTCGCGTCGATGTCGAACGAGGCCATCGCGCTCGTCCTCGACATCAGCGGCTGCCGCTACCTCGACTCCGCCGGCATCGAGGTGCTCTTCGACGTCTCGAGACGGCTGGCGCGGCGGCGCCAGGAGCTCCGGATCGTGATGCCGCCGAGCTCGCCGCTGCGGCGAGTGATCGAGCTGACCGAGGTGCACACCGCCGCGCCCGTTTATGAGTCTCTAGAAGGAGCGCTTTCGGAGTAGGCTGGCGCTTCGAGCACCCCGAGGGAAGGAGATTTGATGGCTCACGAGTCGCCAAAGAGGATCCGCAATGTGGCGTTGGTCGGCCACCGGGGCAGCGGGAAGACGTCCGTGGACGAGGCACTCCTCTTCGAAGCGGGCGCGACCAACCGGCTCGGCTCGGTGGCAGACGGAACCACGGTGTCGGACTCGGCATCCGACGAGAAGGCGCGCGAGATGTCGATCTCGGCGAGCCTCTCCTCGTTCCGCTGGGACGACCGCAAGATCAACCTGATCGACACGCCCGGCGAGCCCAGCTTCATCGCCGACGCGCTTGCCGCGCTGCGCGTGGTCGAGGGCGCCGTGTTCGTGATCAACGCCGTGATGGGCGCCGAGGTCACGACGAGCCGGCTCTGGGAGCGCGCGGCCGAGCTCGGACTGGCACGCACGCTGTTCGTGAACATGCTGGACCGCGAGCGCGCGGACTTCTTCCGCAGCCTCGAATCGCTCAAGCAGGCCTTCGGCCCGCACGTCGTGGCGACCGAGATACCGATCGGCAGGGAGCACGAGCTCCAGGGCGTGATCGACCTCATCGACATGAAGGCGTACCGCTACGACGGCGCCGGCCGCGACAACTGCCAGGAGATCGAGATCCCCGAGGAGCTGCGCGCGCAGGCCGACGAGTACCGCGAGAAGCTGATGGACGAGGTGGCGGAGGTGTCCGAGGCGCTCATGGAGCGCTACCTCGAGGGTGAGGAGATCTCGCACGACGAGACCGTCGCGGCGCTGAAGCAGGGCGTGACCGAGGGGCACCTGTTCCCGGTCACATGCGGCGCGGCCACGCGCAACCTCGGCATCAACCGGCTGCTGGACGCGATCGTCGAGGACCTGCCGTCGCCGGCCAAGCGCGGCACGATCGATCTGGACGGCGTGCAGCTCGAGCCGGACGAGTCGAAGGACATGGTGGCGTTCGTCTTCAAGACGCTCGCGGACCCCTACGCGGGTCGCGTGAACCTGTTCCGCGTCTACCAGGGCGTGCTGAAGCACGACTCGCACGTGCACAACTGCCGCGCTCACGTGAAGGAACGCATCGGCCAGCTGCTCGTGCCGCAGGGGAAGGACTCCGAGCACGCCGACGAGTTCGGCCCGGGCGACATCGGCGCCGTCGCCAAGCTGAAGGAGACGCACGCCGGCGACGTGCTCGCGGACAGGGACATGGAATGTCCGCTGAAGCTGCCGCCGATGCCCAGGCCCGTGATGGCCTTCGCGATCGAGGCGAAGGCGAAGGGCGACGAGGAGAAGATGGGTCAGGCGCTCCGCCGCCTCCAGGAGGAGGACCCGACGATCGACTTCCACCGCGACAAGGAGACGGGCGAGCAGATCCTCGCCGGGATCACCCAGATCCACGTGGAGGTGATCGTCGACCGGATGAAGGACCGCTTCGGCGCCGAGGTGGAGCTGCACTCGCCGCACGTGCCCTACCGCGAGGCCATCAGGGGCGCGGCGAAGGCGCATGCCCGCTACAAGAAGCAGACCGGCGGGCGTGGCCAGTTCGCAGACTGCCACATCGAGATCGCACCCTCGCCCGACGGCGAGGGCCTCGAGTTCGTGAACGCGATCAAGGGCGGCGTGATCCCCGGTGGGTTCATCCCGGCGGTCGAGAAGGGCGTGCGCGAGGCGATGCGCTCCGGCACGATCGCCGGCTACCCGATCCAGGACGTGAAGGTCACGGTCTTCGACGGCCAGCACCACTCCGTGGACTCGTCGGAGATGGCGTTCAAGATCGCCGGCTCGATGGCGTTCAAGGAGGCCATGGAGAAGGCCCAGCCGACGCTGATGGAGCCGATCATGACCGTGACGGTCACGGTGCCCGAGGACTACGTGGGCGACGTGATCGGCGACCTCAACTCGAGGCGCGGCCGGCCGCTCGGGATGGAGCCGAGGGGAGGGGTCACGGAGATCAAGGCCGAGGTCCCGATGGCCGAGATGCTCGACTACGCGCCCGACCTGCGGGCGATCACCGGCGGCCAGGGCGAGTACTCGATGGACCTCGCCCGGTATGAGGAGGTTCCGGGACACGTGGCGCAGAGCGTCGTGCAACAAGCCCAGCAGGAGAAGGAAGCCGTCAAGGCCTGATCTATCCTGGGGGCCGTGAAGAAGGAGCTCCGGCCCGTCCACGATGCCGTCAGTTGTGACGTCTGTGGACGCACGATCCTGAAGGGCGAGCGCGCCGAGTGGTATCTCGCGCCCGGCGGCCACCGCCGCCAGGTCTGCGACCTCTGCGCCGTACGCGCCCAGCACAGCGGCTGGATCCGCGAGTCCGGCGCGGGCGACCTGCCCGCGCGCGTGCCGCGCAACGCCCCGCGCGAGGGCGTGCTGGGGCGGCTCCGGAGGCGGCGTCCGGCCGCGCAGGCGAACGACTCCGAGTCGCGGCTCGCCGAGTACGAGTCCACCTACGGCGCCGGCAACGGCGCCGAGCCCGAGGAGCACCAGCTGGAGGAGCCCGCGCCGGCGCCGCGCCCGCGCTCGCGGCCCCAGAACCCGCGCCACGTGCGGGCTGTGCCCACCACCGCCGAGGTGAAGGTGGAGCGCGCGCTGGAGCTCTTCAACGGCTCCGGCCACCAGCGCACCGTCGCCGGGCTGGCGCGCACGCTCGGGCCGCCATGGGTGAGCGCGATGCCCGATCCGGCCCAGGCGAGCGCGGTGTCCGTCCTCGTGGCCTGGGAGCTTTCGTGGTATCGCTATCGCGTGGACCTTGGCGACGAGGCGGACCCTGTGATGATGCTGGACAAGGGCGAGGAGATCGACCAGATCGAGGAGTCGCTGCGTGCTTGGAACGCGGGACTCGACGACGACGGCCGCGTGATCGCCGGCCATGCCGCGACCGACGGAGGTTCTGAGGAGTGATCTACTGCGTTGTGCCGCAGGCGCTGGCGGACGAGCTGTACGACAAGCTGGCCGACTACTACCGCGACGACCCGCACGTGGAGGTCATCATCGACCGGCGCGCGCAGGGCGGCAAGCCGGGCGACCACCACGCGTACGAGGACCGTCGCCGCCAGCGCCCCGTGGGCTCGTTCCCGCCCATCGACGCGCCCGCTTAGTGAGGATCGTCGTCCATGTGGACGGCGGCGCGCGCGGTAACCCCGGGCCCGCCGCCGCCGCAGCCGTGGCCACGAGCTCGGAGGGCGAGCCGCTCGCGGAGCGGAAGCTCTACATCGGCGAGGCCACGAACAACGTCGCGGAGTACCGCGCGCTGCTGCTCGGGCTGGAGCTGGCCCGCGAGCTGGGGGCGGAGGAGGTCGAGGTGGTGAACGACTCGGAGCTCGTGGCGCGCCAGATCGGCGGCGAGTACAAGGTCAAGCACGCCGGGCTGAAGCCGCTGTTCGCCGAGGCGATGCGCGAGCTGCGCGGCTTTCACAAGTGGGCTGTGCGGCCGGTCCGGCGCGAGCAGAACGCGCGGGCGGACGAGCTCGTCAACGAGGCTCTGGACGAGGCGCTCGCCTAGATCTGCGGAACCGGCTCGTCCGGAAGGGGTCCGGGCTGCGGGGTGGGCGTGGGCGGCTGGGGATCCGGCGCGGGCGGCGTGGGGGTCTCTGAGTGCATTTGACGGTGTCTACCCGGGTAGGGGCACTCCATGACCGATGTGTTCGTCTCGCTGCTGCTGTTCGCCGCCGACTCGGCGGGGCCCCGTGGGGACAACCCGGACAGCGGTGGGGGCATCGCGATCGTCCTCGTGATCGCTGGCGTGGTCCTGCTCGCCGGGCTGGCACTGGCCTTCTTCTTCGCGCGTGGGCGTGCACGGCGGGAGGCGATGACTCGCACCCCGGCGCCCGAGGGGCGCGTGGGCCGCGTGTCCGAGTTCCGGGACGCCGAGTGAGCACGCACCAGATCACGCTCGAGACCCTCGACCCGGACCAGCACACCGGCGAGGACACGCGCGCCGCGCTGGCGCGCACGCTCCAGGCCGAGGTGGGCGCGCCCGACGAGGGCGGCCTGTTCGACCTCCGCGTGGAGGCCGACTCGCGCGAGGACGCGCTCCAGCGTGTGGCGGACGCGCTCGCCGCGCTCGGCGTGGACCAGCACTTCACGTTCCCCTCCACGACGGGAACGGACTACCGCCCGCCGGGGCAGCGCGGCGTGCCCGTCGACGAGCGGCCCGACGAGGACGAGCCACCCCACCTACAGGGCGGCAGCCCGCACGACAACGAGCCCGCGCCCTACGACCCGCCGCCGCGCGAAGTGCCCTAGCGCCACCGAGGTGGGGCATAAATCAGGCGCATACGGTCTGATTTCGTTGCCACCTCCCTCGGCGCCGCCGGCTTACGGCGTTGAGGGCGGCGGCGCGGGCTCGGGATTGATCGGCTCCGAGGGCGTTTCCGGCCCCTTCGGGTCCGGCTGGGGGACCGGCGACGGCGCCGGGGCGGGCTGTTCGGGTGCGCTCGGGGCGGGAACTTCGGCTCTGATCGTCACGTTCGGCTCCTTGGGGTACGGGTACGAGCTTGAAGTACCCGATTGACAGGAGGGCACAACCGTGGCCACTGCAGAGACCGGCCAAGTCACCGGCACGAAGGACAAGACCTACAACATCATCTGGTTCACCGAGGCATGCCTCGACAACGTGCTGCGCCTCGAGCAGTACATCCAGGACGCGGAGCGTGAGAACGACTCCGAGCTCGCCGACTTCTTCAGGAAGGCCCAGGCGGAGAGCCGCAAGGGCGGCGAGCAGGGCAAGCAGCTCCTGAAGGCGCGCCTCGACTCATAGGTAGGTTCACGCCGGTGTTGGTGGATGCCGGCTACGACGAGCGCTACTGGTACCCCGACGACGGCGGCGAGGTATGGGTCGTCGGGTACCAGCTCGTCGACCCCTCCGGCCGCTACCTCGCCCGCGACGCTCCCGAGCTCGCCGAGCGCGGCCTGCACGTGGTGGGCGTGGCGGGCGCGGGGCGCCACCACGCGGCCGCGCTCGTGTCGGACGACGTCGCTCCCGGCAGCGCGCTCGAGCTACGCCGCGATCCGGGCAACGAGCACGATCCCAACGCCATCGCCGTGGTCGCCGGCGGCGAGCAGGTGGGCTGGGTGCCGCGCGAGCTCG
>DASYMP010000142.1:0-5528 GCA_036009005.1 Thermoleophilaceae bacterium
CTGGACGAGAACCGCGCCGTGGCTCAGCTGGCCGACAAGCTGGGAGTGGGGGTGGAGGACGTGGAGGACCTCGCGATCTGGGGCAACCACTCGCCCACGATGTTCCCCGACCTCTTCAACGCGAAGGTGAAGGGCGAGCGCGCCGTCGACCAGGTGGACAGGGACTGGTACGAGAACGAGTACATCCCGCGCGTGGGCAAGCGCGGCGCCGAGATCATCGACGCGCGCGGGGCGTCAAGCGCCGCCAGCGCCGCCAGCGCCGCGATCGACCACGTGCGCGACTGGGTGCACGGCGCCGAGGGCCTCCGCTCGATGTCCGTTCACTCGAACGGCGAGTACGACGTGGACGAGGGGCTCATCTCGAGCTTCCCGCTGCGCCTCAGCGGCGGGAGCTACGAGATCGCCGAGGGCCTCGAGCTGGACGACTTCGCCCGCGGCAAGATCGACGCGACCGTCGACGAGCTGCGCGGCGAGCGCGACAGCGTGCGCGAGCTCGGCCTGGTCTAGGCCGGGTGCCAGCCGCCGTCGCGCTTGACGACCTGGCCCTCTGACTCGAGCGTCGGCATCACGCGGTAGAGGTAGTTGGCGTGAATGCCCATCGCCTCCGCCATCTCCGAGATCTTGATCCCAGGCCGGGCGCGCACGAGCTCGAGCGCCTGCTTCGCGCGCGTGCCGCTTCCGCGAGGCCGCCCGCGGCCCCGGCGGCGGGTGGTTGGGCGCTGGCGCGTGCTGCTGCCGTTACCGTCGAGCGCCGCGACGACCCGCTCGAGCTCGTGGTACTCGTCGACAGCGGGGCGCAGCTCCTTCATGCGGGCTTCGAACTCGCGCCGTTTCTCTGCAATAAAATCAGCCATTAACCGTAAGTCTAACGCTTACTCGGTAATGGACTTGAGTTTCTGCAACGTCGCTTCCAACTCTTTTTGAGTCACCCGGGCCACGCCTCGTCCCGCGATCCGGCCCAGGGGCCCTCCCGGCAGGTCGTATTCGTTCATGTAATGGAAATCCGTGCAGTTCCCGCCGGATAACTCGCCGAATCGATACGACACGCGGGCCCGGGAGCCCACCGGACCGCGGCCCTCCCACACGACCCTGTCGCACGGCTCGTTCTCGACCACGGTCCAGTCGACGCTGAACTTCTTGCCGGCGAGTTTCAGGCACTGGGTGAGTGTCGAGCCCTTCTTGAGCGGGCCGGTCGGCGCGTCCTCGAGATGGTGGTGAATCGTGACCCAGTCCTTCAGCCGGCCTGCGTCCATCACCACGTCGTAGACGCGCTGTGGCGGCGCGTCGATCCGGATGTCGCGCTCGACCTTCACCGTGCCCCCAGCGGCTCGAGCCGCTCCCACTCGGCGAGCGCGTGGTCGAGGGCGCGATCGAACCGGTGCGGGCGCAGGCCGTAGAGGCGCGGCGCCTCGTCGCCGTCGCGCGGGAGAAGGTCGGTCTCGAGGCTCTCCATCAGCGGCCGCACCAGCTGCACCGGCTGGCCCGTGACGGCCGCGACCACCGCGCTTGCGGGTGGCGTGAGCGACACGTTCAGCCCCAGGGGGAACCTTCCGACGCCCATCCCGTCGGCGATTCGGTCGATCATGCGGCCGTAGGTCATCACGTCGGGGCCCACCACGTCGAGCGACCGCCCGGCGGCCTCGGGCACCGCTGGCGTGCGTGCGAGGAACTCCACGACGTCGCGCTCGTCGATCGGCTGGGTCCGATTGTCGCGCCAGCGCGGCATCGGGAGGACGCGCAGGCGTTCCACGAGGCGAACAAGTATGCGAAAAGAGGACGACCCCGCGCCGATCACGATCGACGCGCGCAGGGCGGTCGAGCCCGGCACCGCGCCGAGCAGGATCTCCTCGACCTCGAGCCGGGAACGGAGATGCGCGGAGAGGACGGTCGCGCCGGCACCCCGGCCGGGAACGATCCCGCCCAGGTAGACGATCCGCTCCACGCCGGCGCGCGCGGCGGCCTCCGCGAACGTCTCGGCCATCCGCCGGTCGCGCCCCGCGAAGTCGCCGTTGCCCGCGGCCGCCTCCATCGAGTGAACGAGGTAGTACGCGGTGGTGCAGCCCTCCAGGGCCGCCTCGACGCCGTCGGCGGCGAGCAGGTCGCCGCGCACGGCATCCACGCCGCGGAGCTCCGCGACGCGCTCCGGGCGCCGCGCCAGCGCGCGCACCTGCCTCCCCTCCGCGGAGAGGCGTCGCAGCAGGCGGCTGCCCACGTACCCGGTTGCCCCTGTGACGAGCTCCATGACGACGAGGGACAGTACCTCCCCAAAATTCGCCCCCCTGAAAAATGCGGAGCTTGCGGGCACTCGCGGAAGCGACCCTGCAAACTCCGTCAAACGGGGGGTGGCGCGAGCGGCCCAGGTGCTGTCTGATGGCCCCAATGCCGAAGTCGAAGCCAGCTCGCTGCGAGGACTGCTACTTCCAGCAGAACATGCTCTGCGCGCTCAACCTCGGCAAGCCGTGCACGACGTTCCGGCCGGCCGAGCGCGGGCTCGCCCCCGAGCGGCAGCTCGCCTTCGTGTTCAGGGCGGAGCGCACCACGGCTGCCTATGCGTTTCCGCAGCCGAACGCCTAGAGTTCGCTCATGCGGCTCACGGTGCTCGGCAAGTCGCCGTCCTGGCAGGACGCCGGCGGCGCCTGTTCCGGCTACCTGATCGAGGAGGGCGACACCGCCGTCCTCGTCGACTGTGGGAACGGCGTCTTCTCGAAGCTGCGGGAGCGCATGGACTACGTGGACGTGGACGCGGTCGTGCTCTCGCACCTCCACGCCGACCACTTCCTCGACCTCGTGCCGTACTCGTACGCGCTCACGTACGCGCCACGCCAGCAGCCGGTGCCGGTGGACCGCTGGCCCGGCACCGACTGCCCGGCCTGCCCGGTGCTCCACGCGCCGCCCGGCGCGCGCGAGGTCTTCCGGCGCGTGGTGGGCGCCTGGGGGAACGAGGACCTGATCGAGAAGGCGTTCGAGCTGCGCGAGTACGACCCGGCCGCCGAGATCGAGATCGGTCCGATCCGCGTCACCTTCCAGCCGGTCCCGCATTTCACGGAGACGTTCGCGATGAGCATCGCCTCGACGAACGGCTCGGGCCGGATCGTCTACGGCGCCGACTCCAGCCCCACCGACGCGCTCACCGAGTTCGCTCGCGACGCCGACCTCATGCTCGTCGAGGCGACGCTCCCGCGCCCCGAGCGAACCGGGATGCGCGGCCACCTCACCGCCGAGGAGGCCGGCGGCCACGCGCGCCAGGCCGCGGCCAAGCGGCTCGTGCTCGTGCACATCTCCGACGAGCTCGACGCCGAGGCCGCGCGCGCACAGGCCGCCGAGGCATTCGGCGGGGAGGTCGAGGTGGCGCGCGAGGGCGCCGTCTTCGACATCTAGCCGCGCTGACTATTCTCGATTGCCGTGACCTCCCAGCGCGACCTGTTCGCGAACTTCGACCGCATGCGGCGCGAGATGGACGAGCTCTTCGGCGATGTCTTCGAGGGCCGGCGCGTGATGCGCAGCCGCGGGTTCACGCCACGGGTCGACGTGTACTACTCCGACAACCCGCCGCGCGCCGTGGTGAAGGCGGACCTCGCTGCGGTCGACCCCGCGGACGTGGCGCTCGAGATCCGCGGCCGCCAGCTCGTGATCGCAGGCGAGCGCCGCCCGAGGGAAGCGGGCGGCCGGCTCTACCAGCAGGTCGAGATCGAGCACGGGCCGTTCCGGCGCGTCGTTGAGCTCGGCGCCGACGTCGTGGCCGAGCAGGCGAGCGCCTCCTACGTGGACGGCGTGCTCCAGGTCGAGATCCCGCTGGCGGCACCCGACCAGGCCGTGCGCCGCGTGCCGATCTCAGACCAATGACGATCCAGATCCCCACCGTGAACGGGGACACGGCCGAGGCCACCGAGGCCGAGCTGCCCCAGGCGCTGCCGGTCCTGCCGCTCCGCGACGCGGTGGCGTTCCCCGAGATGGTGATGCCGCTGGCTGTCGGCCAGGAGCGCTCGGTGAAGCTCGTGGACGAGGTGCTCGCCGGCAACCGGATGCTCGTGATGGTCGCGTCGCGGGACCCGGAGGCGGAGGAGCCGGGCCCGGAGCAGCTCTACGGGGTCGGCGTCGTGGGCGTTGTCGTCCGGATGATGAAGGTGCCGGACGGCTCGGTCCGCATCCTCGTGCAGTGCGGCCAGCGCGTGGAGCTGGGCGACTACGTGGCCACCACGCCCTACCTGATCGCGCGCATCGGCGAGGCGCCGGACGTGCTCGAGCCCTCGCCCGAGCTCGAGGGGCTGCGCCGCAACGTCCAGGCCACGGCCGCGCGCATCATCGAGGAGCTGCCCTACCTCCCAGAGGAGCTTCAGCTGGCGGTCGCGAACATCGACGACCCGGCCGAGCTGGCGCACGTGATCGCCGGCTCGCTGCGCATCCCGACCGAGGAGAAGCAGCGCCTGCTCGAGGAGCGCAACGTCACGAAGCGGCTGAGGCTCCTGCTGGAGCTGCTCACGCGCGAGCTCGAGCTGGTCGAGATCGGCAGCCGCATCCAGACCCAGGTGCAGTCCGAGATGGACCGCGGGCAGCGCGAGTACATCCTGCGCCAGCAGCTGCACGCGATCCAGGAGGAGCTCGGCGAGGTCGACGAGCAGCAGGCCGAGGCCGAGGAGCTCCGCAAGCAGCTCGAGGAGGCGGGCCTCCCCGAGCACGTGTGGAAGGTGGCCGAACGAGAGCTGTCCCGCTTCGAGCGGCTCCCGCCGCAATCGGCCGAGCACGGCGTGATCCGCAACTACCTCGAGTGGCTCGCGAGCCTGCCGTGGTCCACCTCGACCGACGACAACCTCGACCTGAAGCACGCGCGCGGCGTGCTCGACCGCGACCACTACGACATCGAGCGCGTGAAGGACCGCATCCTCGAGTTCCTCGCAGTCAGGAAGCTGAACCCGGAGGCGCGCAGCTCGATCGTCCTGTTCGTGGGGCCGCCGGGCGTCGGGAAGACCTCGCTGGGCCGCTCGATCGCCGCCGCCATGGAGCGTGCCTTCGAGCGCATCTCGGTGGGCGGCGTGCGCGACGAGTCCGAGATCCGCGGCCACCGCCGGACCTACATCGGCGCGATGCCCGGCACGATCGTCCGCGCCCTGCGCGACGCGGGCTCGAACAACCCCGTGCTGATGATCGACGAGATCGACAAGATGGGCGCGGACTTCCGCGGCGACCCGGCGAGCGCGATGCTCGAGGTGCTCGACCCCGAGCAGAACCAGACCTTCCGCGACCACTACCTCGACGTGCCCGTCGACCTCTCGAACGTGTTCTTCATCTGCACTGCGAACCTGGTCGACACGATCCCGCCGGCGCTGCTCGACCGCATGGAGGTGATCGAGCTCTCCGGCTACACGCACGAGGAGAAGCGCGAGATCGCGATCCGCTACCTGGTGCCGCGCCAGATGGAGCGGAACGGGCTCGGCAGGTCGAAGATCGCCTTCACGAAGACGGCGCTCGACCGCATCATCGAGGGCTACACGCGCGAGGCCGGCGTGCGCCAGCTCGAGCGCGCGATCGGC
>DASYMP010000143.1:0-7407 GCA_036009005.1 Thermoleophilaceae bacterium
GTTCATCTGCGGCGGGGCGTTCGCGGACCTCGACCGCGTCGTCGAGCGGCGCATCGGGCACAAGGGCGTCGGCTTCGGCGCGACCGTGTCCTCCAAGCACAACAAGGACACCGGCGACCTGTTCGAGCGGGCGCTCCCGGAGGACCTCGTGGAGTACGGGCTGATTCCCGAGTTCATCGGCCGCCTGCCGGTCGCGTCGGTGATCCACCAGCTCTCGCGCGACGACCTCGTGACGATCCTGACCGAGCCGCGCAACGCGCTCGTCAAGCAGTTCCACCGCTTCTTCCAGTTCGACGGCATCGAGCTCGTTTTCGCCGACGACTCGCTCCAGGCGATCGCCGACAAGGCGCTCGTGCGCGAGACCGGCGCCCGCGGCCTGCGCTCGATCCTCGAGGAGACGCTCCTCGACGTGCAGTTCGAGCTGCCCTCACGCCGCGACGTGAAGAAGTGCGTCGTGACCAAGGAGACGATCGAGAAGGGCCTGAAGCCCACGCTCGTCACCGAGGCCGTGTCCGACGAGGACACGGACGCCGAGCAGCACGCCGAGTCCGCCTAGGCGACCCGGTCCCGAGCCGGCGCAATTGCGCGTGCGAGACTTCGCCACCGCATGGCCGCTGACCGCCTGAAGACGCTCGAGGAGCGCACTCGCTACGAGCCCGCCGACGTCGAGGCGCGCGTGTTCGAGCGCTGGGAGGCGGCCGGGATCTTCCATCCGGAGCCCGAGGGGACGCCGGACGAGAACTTCTCGATCGCGGTGCCGCCGCCGAACGTGACCGGCAACCTGCACATGGGCCACGCGCTGAACGCGTCGATCCAGGACCTGAAGATTCGCGTGGCCCGCATGCGCGGCCAGCGGGCCAAGTGGATCTTCGGCAAGGACCACGCGGGGATCGCGACGCAGCGGGTGGTCGAGCGTCAGCTCGAGGCGGAGGGCAGCTCGCGTGAGGAGATCGGGCGCGAGGCGTTCGTCGAGCGCGTCTGGGAGTGGGTGCAGGAGTACGGCGACAACATCTCGCGCCAGTTCCGCGAGCTGGGCGCGTCGCTCGACTACGAGGACGAGCGCTTCACGATGGATCCGGAGTACGTGCGCGCGGTCGCCAGGGTGTTCGTGCACCTGTACGAGAAGGGGCTCGTCTACCGCGACAACTACATGGTCAACTGGGACCCGGGCCTCCGCACTGCGATCTCCGACCTCGAGGTGGAGCAGCGGAGCGTCGAGGACACGCTCTACGAGATCGACTACCCGCTCGAGTCGGGCTCGGGCTCGCTGACGGTCGCCACGGTGCGTCCCGAGACGATGCTCGCCGACACCGCGATCGCCGTGAATCCCTCCGACGAGCGCTACTCGCGGCTCGTCGGCGAGGCCGCGGTGCTGCCGCTGGTGGGCCGCCGGCTGCCGATCATCGCCGACGACTACGTGGACCCGGAGTTCGGCACAGGGGCGCTCAAGATCACGCCGGGCCACGACGCGAACGACTTCGAGATCGGCCGCAGGCACAGGCTCGAGGAGATCTCGGTGATCGGCGAGGACGGCCGCATCACCGACGCCGCGCCCGAACGCTTCCGCGGCATGGAGGTCGACGAGGCGCGCGAGGCGGTACTGGCCGAGCTGCGCGAGCAGGGCCTCGTGTCGGGCAAGCAGGCGTACGTCCACGACGTGCCGCACTCGCACCGTTCCGGCCGGCGCGTGGAGCCGCTGATCTCGCTCCAGTGGTTCTGCGACATGGACAAGCTCGCGCAGCCCGCCATCGAGGTGGTGCGCGACGGGCAGGTCAGGTTCCACCCCGAGAAGCCCTGGACGGGCGTGTACCTCAACTGGCTCGAGAACATCCGTCCCTGGTGCATCTCGCGCCAGCTCTGGTGGGGCCACCAGCTGCCCGTCTGGTACCGCGGCGAGGAGACCCACGTGGGCGAGGAGGCGCCGGACGGCGACGGCTGGGAGCGCGACCCGGACGTGCTCGACACGTGGTTCTCGTCCGGTCTGTGGCCGTTCGCGACGCTCGGCTGGCCGGAGGGCACCGACGATCTCCGCGCGTTCTACCCGACCGACGTGCTCTCGACGGCGCGCGACATCATCTTCCTCTGGGTCGCGCGGATGGTGATGTTCGGCAAGGAGCTCACCGAGCAGGTGCCGTTCACGGACGTGAACATCCACTCGGTGATCCAGGCACCCGATGGCCGGCGCATGTCGAAGTCGCTCGGCACGGGCATCGATCCGTCCGACCTGATCCACGGCGGTCCGCGCCCGCCGGTGTACGAGGAGGGCGGCGACTTCCCGGCCTACGGCGCCGACGCGCTGCGCTTCGGGCTGCTCGCGATGTCCTCGTCCCAGGACGTGCGCTTCAACGAGGAGCGCGTGAAGCAGGGCCGCGACCTCGCCAACAAGCTGTGGAACGCGGCGCGGCTGGTGCTGCTGCGCGTGGCCGACGTGGCGCCCGACGCCGGCGCGGCGAGCACGGTCGAGGACCGCTGGATCGTCTCGCGGCTCGAGCGGCTCACGGAGCGGACGACCGAGCTGTACGACGACTTCCGCTTCTCCTTCGCCGCGCTCGAGCTCTACGGCGGGTTCTGGTCCGAGCTGGCCGACTGGTACCTCGAGCTGGCCAAGCCGCGGCTGTACGAGGAGGAGAACGAGGAGGTCTCGGCGGTTCTCCTGTGGTCGCTCGAGCGCGTGCTGCGGCTGCTCCACCCCGTGATGCCGTTCGTGACGGAGGAGATCTGGTCGCTGATGCCGGGCGCGGAGCGCGAGCTGCTGGCGGTGGCCGAGTTCCCGGTGGCCGACGCGTCGCGCTTCGACGAGGACGCCGAGCGCGACGTGGGCCGCATGATCGAGGCCGTGACGGCGCTCCGGCGCTACCGCGACGAGGTGGGTGCGCGGCCGAGCGCCGCCGTGCGCGGGCAGCTCGCGGCCGAGGGCTACGACGCGGTCCGCGACCACGTGGCCCGGCTGGCGCGCTGCGAGTGGGTCGACGCCGCCGACGTGGACGGCGACGTGATCGCCACGGTGCCGATCCCGGGCGGCGGCGTGCAGGTGCTGCCCTCCGAGGCCTTTGACGCCGGCGAGGCGGCGGCGCGCCGCGAGAAGAAGGCGGCCGGCCTGCGCGAGGAGATCGCGCGTGCCGAGAAGAAGCTCGCCAACGAGCAGTTCGTCGCGAAGGCGCCCGCCGCCGTGGTCGACGAGGAGCGCCGCAAGCTCGGCGAGTACCGGGAAGCGTTGTCGCGCCTGGAGTCATGAACTTCGAGCAGGCCGAGGAGTACCTCCTCTCGCTCGAGCTGTTCGGCATGCGCTTCGGGCTCGACCGCATGCACCGCCTGATGACCGTGCTCGGCCTCCCGCAGCGGCGCTTCGCGTCGATCCACGTGGTGGGCTCGAACGGGAAGTCGTCAACGGTGCGCTTCTGCGCGGCGATCCTGGAGCGCCACGGACTGCGCACCGGCAGCTACACCTCGCCGCACCTGGCCTCGTTCAGGGAGCGGATCGAGGTGGGGGAGCGGCCGGTGTCCGAGGCGGACTTCGCCGGCGCGGTCACACGCGCGGCGGAGGCGGCGCAGATGGTGAACCGCACGGCCGACGAGGACGACCACGTGACCCAGTTCGAGGCGCTCACCGCCGCGGCCTACTACGAGCTGGCTCGTCGCGGCGTGGAGGTCGCGGTGATCGAGGCGGGGCTCGGAGGCCGCTTCGACGCCACGAACGTGATCCCGTCGAAGGTGCAGGTGCTCACCTCGGTCAGCCTCGAGCACACGCGCTGGCTGGGGCCGACGCTCGGCGACATCGCGGCCGAGAAGCTGGCGGTGGTGCGCGATCACGCGGCGCTGGTGGTCGGCCCGCTCGACCCCGAGGTCCACGCGATCGCCGAGGCCACGGCGGCCGAGCGCCACGCGCGGCTCGTGGACGCCGAGCAAGCGGGTGTTCCGCTGCGCGCGGCCGGGGCCTTCCAGGCCGCCAATTTCGCGCTCGCGGCGGCGGCGGCTGAGGCCTTTCTCGGGCGGCCGCTGGAGGACGCGGCTGTGCGGGCGGCTGCTGCCGAGACGCTCGTGCCCGGGCGGCTCGAGCTCGTCGGATCCGACCCGCTCACGCTGTTCGACGGCGCCCACAACCCGTCCGGCGCCGACGCGCTCGCGGCCTCGTTGCCCGACGTCTTCGGCGCGCGCCGCCCGCGCGTCGCCGTGATCGGGGTGCTCGAGGACAAGGACGCGGCGGGGATGCTCGGCTCGCTCTTGGCGCACTTCGACCACGCGGTCTACACCCGCCCCGTGAACCCGCGCGCTCTCTCGCCGGCCACGCTCGCGACACTCGCCGAGAAGCTGGGCGGCCCGCCGGCGGAGACCGTGGCCGCCCCGCGCGCCGCGCTGGCCCGCGCGCGCGAGCTGGCCGGGCCGGACGGCGCGGTGCTCGCGACCGGATCGATCTACCTGATCGCCGACCTGGTGCGCGAGGGCTCGGACGCCCGCGCGTCGACTCTGTAGGGGGTCCGGGGTCGCCTGACCGTGTTATGCACGGTCAGATTGCCTCGGACCTCCGTGTGCCAGGATTCGGCGCCATGGATGGGGACGGACCTCGCTTCGGCGCGATGATTGGCCTGGTTGCCGTGGTTGTGGCCGCGGTGATTCTCGTGTTCTTCGGGATCGGGTACGCGCTCGGGCGGCTCTTCCTGTAGTCCGCGGAAGTAGACTCACGCGTTCTAATGGGCCTCTTTGCCTTGTTCGGCATCGAAAACAGCGGGCTTGCGCTCGCCGTGAACCTGCTGCTCCTGTTCCTGGTCGTGATCTGGCTGGCGCTCGTGTACTGGACGTACTCGGACGCGCGGCGCCGGATCGCCGACCCGATGCTCGTGGCGTGCTCCACGGCCGCGTCGCTGTTCCCGTTCATCGGGACCGTCGTGTACCTGATCGTGCGGCCGCCGGAGTACCTCGACGACGTGCGCGAGCGCGAGCTCGAGATGGCGGCCGCGCAGGCGCGGCTCGAGCAGCTCGAGCACCATCACTGCCAGTACTGCGGCTTCGAGGTCGAGAAGGCGTTCCTGCGCTGCCCCAGCTGCCTGAGGCGCCTGAAGGAGCCCTGCGCGGTCTGCGGCAAGCCGCTCGACCCGCGCTGGAAGATCTGCCCGTACTGCGAGGCCGAGGTGGGCCAGGCGGCCGAGGGTCGAAGGACCAGGCCGAGGCGCGCCACCGCCGCCGGAGGCACGCCACCGAGGCCCACGCGACCGTCACAGCCCAGCCGCGCCGCCCAGCCGGACGGCACCGGGGAAGCGCCCGCTCGCGCGGCGCGCGACCGGCCTCAGTCGGCGGGCTAACCCCCAGAAGGAGATGAGATGGACCGGACCCTGATCCTGGTGAAGCCGGACGCGTTCGAGCGCGGCCTCACAGGCGAGATCGTCGCCCGCTTCGAGCGCAAGGGGCTCAAGATCGCCGCCCTGAAGCACATGACCGTCGACCGCGAGCTCGCCGAGCAGCACTACGCCGAGCACTCGGAGCGCCCGTTCTTCGGCGAGCTCGTGGACTTCATCACCGGCGGCCCGCTCGTCGCGATGGTGCTCGAGGGCCACGAGGCCGTGAAGGCGGCGCGCCAGGTGATCGGCGCCACGAACCCGATCGAGGCGGCGCCGGGCTCGATCCGCGGCGACTTCGGCCTCGAGGTGCAGACCAATCTCGTGCACGGCTCGGACTCGCCCGAGTCGGCGCAGCGGGAGACGGGCCTGTTCTTCCCGGACCTCTGATCCTGGCCTCGAGCTCGCCGCGCAGGCGGGCTCTCCTCGAGCAGCTCGGCGTGGACTTCCGCGTCGAGGCGCCCGAGGTGGAGGAGCTGACCGAGGGCGAGCCGCGCGAGCTCGTCGTCCGGAACGCGCTCCTGAAGCTCCGCGCCGTGCCCGGCGAGCGGGTCCTGGCCGTGGACAGCATGGTCGTCTGGGACGGGCGCGCGCACGGCAAGCCGGCCGACGCCGCCGAGGCGGAGCGCTGGCTGCGCGCGCTCTCCGGTCGCTGGCACGAGGTGATGGGCGGCATCGCGATGCGCGAGCATGGCGAGGAGCGCACGGACGTCGCCGTGACGCGCGTGCGCTTCCGCGAGCTCGCCGAAGCCGACATCGAGCGCTACCTCGCGAGCGGCGAGTGGCGCGACCGCGCCGGCGGCTATGCCATCCAGCAGCTGGGCGCGATGCTCGTCGAGGGGATCGAGGGCGACTACTTCAACGTCGTCGGGCTGCCGGTTCCCGCTCTCCTGCGCCTCGCGCCGGACATTTTGCAGCCATAGGTGGGGGCCGGGGAGTCGTCTAGACTCCGGGCGCTGGCATGGGCTTTTTCTCCTACCTAACGGGGATGGGCGGCCGCGACATGGCCGTCGACCTCGGAACCGCCAATACGCTCGTATACGTGCGCGGGCGCGGCATCGTGCTCTCAGAGCCGTCCGTGGTCGCGATCGACTCGCGCACCGGCGAGGTGCACGCGGTCGGAATCGAGGCAAAGCGCATGCTCGGGCGCACGCCCGGCACGATCCAGGCGATCCGCCCGCTGAAGGACGGCGTGATCGCGGATTTCGACGTCACGGAGCAGATGCTCCGCCACTTCATCCAGAAGGTGCACCAGAACCGCTGGGCGCACCCGCGCGTCGTGGTCTGCGTCCCCTCGGGCGTCACCGGCGTGGAGAAGCGCGCGGTCGAGGAGGCGTGCCTCTCGGCGGGCGCGCGCCAGGCCTACCTGATCGAGGAGCCGATGGCCGCCGCGATCGGCGCCGGCCTCCCGGTCGGCGAGCCCACCGGCAACATGGTCGTGGACATCGGCGGCGGCACGAGCGAGGTGGCTGTGATCTCACTCGGCGGCATCGTCGTGTCGCAGTCGATCCGCATCGGCGGCGACGAGCTCGACGAGGCGATCATCAACTACGTCAAGCGCGAGTACAAGCTGATGATCGGCCAGCAGACCTCCGAGGAGGTCAAGCTCGAGATCGGCTCCGCGTTCCCGCTCGCCGAGGAGGTGCAGGCCGAGATCCGCGGCCGCGACCTCGTCTCCGGGCTGCCCAAGACGATCGTGCTGACGAGCGACGAGGTGCGCATGGCGCTCGAGGAGCCGCTCCAGGCGATCATCGACGCGGTCAAGGAGACGCTCGACCGCACGCCGCCGGAGCTCGCCTCGGACATCATGGACCGGGGGATCATGCTCGCGGGTGGCGGTGCGCTGCTGCAGGGGCTCGACGAGCGCCTACGCGACGAGACACAGATGCCGGCTCACCTCGCCGAGTCCCCGCTCACGTGTGTGGCGGTCGGCTCCGGCCGGAGCCTCGAGGAGTTCGAGGCGATCCACCGGTCGAACAAGGCGCGGGCGCGCGGCCGCAACGGCCGTCGTTACTAACGACTCCAAGGCACGCGCAGCGGGGGTTTCCGCCGCTGCCTGACCCCACGGGGCAGGCAG
>DASYMP010000144.1:0-9295 GCA_036009005.1 Thermoleophilaceae bacterium
GGGTAGGCTGCGGCCGATGTCGGAGCTTCTGTTCAGGCCCGCCGGCGAGCTGGCGGAGCTCGTGCGCAGCGGGCAGATCAGCTCGGTGGAGCTGGTGGGCGCGGCGCTCGAGCGCATCGACCAGCTGCAACCGGCCCTGAACGCGTTCGTCCACGTGGACGCGGATGGCGCTCTGGAGGCGGCCGCGGCCGTCGAGCCGGACGATCCGCGGCCGTTCGCGGGCGTGCCGATCGCCATGAAGGACACGACCACCGTGGCGGGGATGCCGTTCACGATGGGATCGGACATGTTCGGCGACTTCGTCGCGCAGCACGACTCGTACGTGACGCGGCGGATTCGCGACGCGGGGTTCGTGATCGTCGGCAAGACGAACATGCCGGAGTTCGGCATCCTGCCGGTGTCGGAGCCGCGCCGCTTCGGACCGGCGCGCAATCCGTGGGACTCGGATCGCACCCCGGGCGGCTCGAGCGGCGGCGCGGCGGCCGCGGTGGCCGGCGGCATGGTCCCGCTGGCGCACGGGAGCAACGGCGGCGGCTCGACCCGCATCCCGGCGGCGTGCACCGGCCTCGTGGGCCTGAAGCCCACGCGCGGCCGCATCTCGAGGGGCCCGGAGCTCGGCGACGACTTCCTCGTGCAGGACGCGGTGCTCACGCGAACGGTCGCGGAGACCGCGGCCATGCTCGACATCCTGAGCGGCTATGAGGTGGGCGACGCCAGCTGGGCGCCGCCGCCGAGCGAGCCGTTCGCCGACGCCGCGAAGAGGGAGCCCGGCCGCCTCCGCATCGGCTTCACCGCGACGCCGCCGGTCGAGGCTCCGCTCGACCCGGAGTGCGAGCGCGGACTGCGCGCTGCCGCCGAGCTCCTCGCCGAGCTGGGTCACGAGGTCGAGGAGATCCCGGCGCCCTGGGCCGATCAGGACCTGCTCGAGACGTTCACGCTCGCGTTCGGCACGCCGATCACGATGGGCATCCACTTCGGCGGGGTCGTGACCGGCCGCGAGCCGAGCCCTGAGCTGATGGAGCCGCTCTCGTGGACCATGTGGGAGGGCATCCGCCAGCGCAGCGCGCTCGAGTACCTCCTCGCGCGCACGCAGCTCACCGCGGTCTCACGAAGCATGATCGCGGTCTGGGAGAGCTGCGACGTCCTGCTGACCCCCACGCTCGCGCAGCGGCCCGTGCGTATCGGCGAGATCGACGCGTGCAGCGACGAACCGTGGGAGGACTTCCGCCGCAGCGCGCGGTTCGCGCCCTACACGGCGCTCTTCAACGTGAGCGGCCAGCCGGCCATCTCGGTTCCGCTCTTCCACGGCGACGACGGGCTCCCCACCGCCGTGCAGCTCGCGGGCCGTCCCGCGGACGAGGGCACACTGCTCAGCCTGGCCGCGCAGCTCGAGGCCGCCCGGCCCTGGGCCGGGCGCCGGCCCGAGCTCGCCACCGCCTAGAACCGGCGCACAGCCCGGTTCCGTGTGGGAATCTGCGACCCATGCGTGGGGTCGCAGCGGCGCTCGCTTTCGCCTTGGCACTTGCGGTGGCCACGGGTGTCTCGTACGCGCACCCGCTCGGCCATACCACCGAGGATCACACCACCGTGAGCGGTCCGCCCCTCTTCCCGGGGTCGAGCTTCGAGACGCTCGTCGAGGGGCCGGGCTCACCGCGCGTCGTGCGCTCGCTCCAGACCGCATCGGTCCTCGCCGGCCGCTCCGACCGCCGCCGCTCGCTCGCCTACTTCGCGCAGCTCACGGACTTCCAGCTCGCGGACGAGGAGTCGCCGGCGCGGGTCGAGTTCGCCGACCGCGGAGCGAACGCGGCGCACCGCCCGCAGGAGGCCTTCTCGCCGTGGGCGATCGATTACAGCTTCCGCCAGCTGAACCAGTTCACCCCCGCCAGTCCGCACGTGCAGGGCGGCGGCGCGCGCGCGCCGATGGACCTGGCGCTCGTCACCGGCGACCAGTCGGACAACCAGCAGTACAACGAGACGCTCTGGGTGCGCCAGCTGATCGAGGGCGGCACGCCGCTCACGCCCAACAGCGGGATCCAGGGCAGCGGCGATCCCGTGAACGACTACTCGCAGTGCCCGGCACAGAAGGCCGAGCTGCAGGCCCGCGAGATGGCCGGCACGCTGCCCAACGAGCCGACCTACATGGGCGTCCAGGACTACGACGACCTCGGCTACAAGGCGGACGACTACTACGACCCCGACGAGCCCTTCGGGACGCAGTACGGCACCTTCCCGAAGTGGACCGGCCTGATGGACAGGGCGCAGTCGCTCACGTTCGTCCCCGTCGGGCTGCGTCGCGGCTCGGATCCGGTGCCCACCTACCTCACGAACGGCAACCACGACGGCCTCGTGCAGGGCAACGAGGATGCGATCAAGGCGTTCGAGGACATCGCAACCGGGTGCTTCAAGGCGGCCGCGAGCACGGCCTCGCCGCCGGTCGGGACGAGCCCGGACCCGGGCCAGCTGCTATCGCCTGGCGTCGGCTTCGCGGTCAGGCCCGACGCGGGCCGCAAGTTCGTGGACCGCGTGGAGCTCAAGCGGATCTACTCAGGCGGCATCCAGGGCGACGACCACGGCTTCGCGTACATCGATCCCGCGCAGCTCGCGGCATCCGGCTACTCAGCCACCTACTGGGCGAAGAACCTGAAGCCGGGCATCCGCTTCGTCTCGATCGACACCGTCTCGGACGGCGGCGTGGTGCAGGAGTCCTCCGAGGGCAACATCGACGACCCGCAGTGGAAGTGGCTACACGCGGTGCTCGACAAGGCGCAGGCCGACGGGCAGCTGGTCGTCGTGTTCGGGCATCACCCGATCCGCAGCCTGATCTCGGACGTGCCCGACGAGGCGGCGCAGCCGTGCAGCGGTCACTACGACGCGAACGGGACCTACTCCAACCCGGACACGCACGGGCACGACGCCAATCCGGGGTGCGACCTCGACCCGCGCCAGTCGAGTCCAGTGCACCAGGGCGACGAGCTGCGCGCCCTGCTGAGCGAGCACAAGAACGTGGTGGCGTACGTGGCCGGCCACACCCACGAGAACAAGGTGCTCGCGTGCGGCAGCGAGGACGGCTGCTCGGGCGGCGGGAACTGGTGGGAGATCAACACCGCTGCCGTGGCCGACTGGCCGCAGCAGAGCCGCCTCGTCGAGCTGATGGACAACCACGACGGAACCCTCTCGATCTTCGCCACGCTCACCGATCCGGGTGGTCCGCTCGCCGTGCCACCCACGGACACCTCGGCGGCGGGCTTCGGCAACGACGAGCTGGCCGCGATCAGCCACGCCGTCACCGCTAACGATCCCCAGCTCGGCGACGGAACCGCCGAGGGCGCCGCGAAGGACCAGAACGTCGAGCTGGTCGTGGACGACCCGCGCACCGCCACGCTCCACGGCACGAGCGGTGACGACGTGATCCGCGGGACCTCCGGTCGGGACGTGATCCTGTGCGGCCCGGGCGACGACGTGGTGAGCACCGGCGGCGGCAACGACGTCATCCGCTGCGGCCCCGGCAACGACCGGGTGAGGTCAGGCCGCGGCAACGACCGCGTGTACGGCCAATCGGGCCGTGACCGGCTCTTCGGCGGCCCCGGGCGCGACCGTCTCTTCGGCGGCACCGGCGCCGATCGGCTCTTCGGCCAGGGCGGCAACGACCTGATGCGTGGCGGCCGCCAGTCCGACCGCATGTCCGGCGGCGGCGGGGGCGACGGGATGTTCGGCGACCTCGGCAACGACCTCATGGTCGGCGGCCCCGGCGGCGACCGGCTGTTCGGAGGCAGGGGCCGCGATCGGCTCGACGGGAGGCGCGGCAGCGACGACCTGTCCGGCGGCCCAGGGCCCGACCGGCTCCTCGGCGGCCCCGGGCGCGACGGCCTCTTCGGCGGCCCCGGCCGCGACACCAAGCGGCAGTAGGCCGCGCCGGCGGCTCAGAGGCCCGCTGCCGCGAGCACGTCGCGGTCGCGGTCGTAGCTCAGGAGCGCCAGCGCCTCGGACGGGTCGAGCCAGCGCAGGTCGTCGGTCTCGTCGTTGGGCACGAAGGGCGCCTCGCCCCGCGGCGCCATCAGCCAGTAGCGGACCAGCTTCGGCCGCCCGTCCACCTCGTAGCGCGTCGAGGGCAGCTCGCGGCCGAGCGTGCAGCGGAGCCCCGTCTCCTCCTCCACCTCGCGGAGCGCGGCGTTCTCGAACGACTCGCCCGCGTCGAGCTTGCCCTTCGGCAGCGTCCAGTCGTCGTAACGCGGGCGGTGCACGAGCAGCACCGTCCCGTCACGCACGACAACTCCCCCGGCGGCCTCCACACGGTCGCTCACGCGCGGGACGCTAGCGAGGGGGCGAATTTCTCCGCGTGACGTCTTCCCCGGTCCATGAACCGAGCATCGATTGCCGCGCTGTGCCTCGCCGTCGCGCTCGCGGCGCCCGCGCACGCGAACTCCACGGGCGCGCCTCCGCTCGTCCAGAGCTGGTCGGACACCGGCCTGCTCGCCGCGGACGACGACTGGTCGCGCGTGCCCGCCATCGTCGGCTACCGAGGCGACGGGCTCGTCGGCGAACCGGGCGTGGACCCGCGCACCGTGCTGGCCGACGGCTCCGCCACGCCGGTCGACGTGAACGCGAACCGGACCGATCCGCGCGCGGTCGGTCTCGCCGCGGGGATCACGGAGTTCGAGCTGGCCGACCCCGTCGTCGCGATCCAGGGCTCGGCCACGGCGAGCGCACCACAGCTGGTGGTGGCGCTCGACACGCGCCTGCACGCGGGGATCTCCGTGCGGCTGGCGCTGCGCGACATCGACGCGTCGGGTGCGAACGCGGTCGAGGCGGTCGCGCTCCAGTACCGGGTGGGCGCGAGCGGAAGCTTCGCGAACGCGCCCGGTGGCTATGTGGCCGACGCTACGACGGGCCCGGGCGCGGCGAGCGCCGTGACCCGGATGACGGCGCTGCTGCCCGCGGCGGCGAACAACCAGCCGCTCGTGCAGGTGAGGGTGCTGACCACGAACGCCGCCGGCCAGGACGAGTGGGTCGGCGTGGACGACATCGACATCACCGCGACGAGCACGGGCTGCGCCGCGCCGCCGCCGAGCGGGCCAGGACCGGGGCCGGGCGGACCAGGACCGGGCGGCCCAGGCGCCCCTGGACCGGGCGGACCCGGCGGACCGGACGGGCCTGGCGGACCCGGCGGGCCCGGGCCGGTGCCGCGTCCCGAGGGGGCGCCGGCTCTCACCGATCTGCGGCTCGCGCCCGCCGACTTCGCCGCTGCCCGTCGGGGGCCGGCGATCGTGCGGGGTGGGACGGCGGGAGCGGCGCTGAGCTTCCGGCTCTCGCGCCCGGCATCGGTGCGCTTCACGGTCGAGGCACTCCCCGTCGCAACCGATCGCGCCACAACCGATCGCGTGCTGCGCAGGGTGCGCGCGACCGGTGGGCGGTTCGCTGTTCGTGGCAAGCGCGGGGTCAACCGGATGCGCTTCACCGGACGCGTGCGTGGGCGGGCGCTCGCGGACGGTGACTACGTGCTGACCGCGGCGGCGATCGGCCGGGGTGGCGGCGGCTCGGCGCCGGGCTTGGCCAGGTTCAGGATCGGTCCGGTGGACTAGCGCGGCCGGGCTAGAGCTCGCGCACGTCGACGCCGCCCGGCGCGAAGGTGGCGCGGCGGATCTCGCAGTCGGGCGCCTCGGCCTTGAGGCGCTCGACGAGCGGGCCGGTCTGCTGCCAGTGGCACCAGAACAGGACGGTCGGGCCGGCACCCGAGATCGTCGCGCCCACCGCGCCCAGCTCCTCGGCGCGCTCCACCAGCTCCATCGAGCGCGGATAGAGCGAGCGGCGGCGCGGCTGGTGGAGCTGGTCGCGCAGGCCGCGTCCGATCAGGCTGAAGTCGTCCTTCGCGAGGCCGAGCACCAGCAGCGCGGCGTGGCCCACGTTGTGGACGGCCTCCGTGATCGGCACCTCGGCGGGCATCGCCGCGCGGGCTCCGGCTGTCGGCACCTCGTGCTCGGGGATCGCCAGCACCCCCTCGAGGCCCGGCGCCGGGTCGAACCGCACCGGCTCCTCGCCCGGCCCCGGGCAGATCACGAAGCCGCCGTGGAGCGCGGCGGCCACGTTGTCCGGATGCCCCTCGAGCTCCACGGCGTGCTCGAACAGCGGCGCGTCGAGCTCGTACATGTGGTCCGCGGCCGCCAGCCCCGCGACGATCGCGGCGGCGCTCGACCCAAGCCCGGCGGCGCTTGGGATCTCGGACCGGATCTGGAACGTGACCCCGTCGGCGGAGTGCAGGCGCTCGAAGGCGCGCACGCACAGGTTGGAACGATCGGTGGGGATCCCGGGCACGTCGGAGTGGACGAAGAACTCGCCCGTTTCCTCCACCTCCAGCTCCAGGTGGAGCGACAGCGCCGCCGCGAGCACGTCGTAGCCCGGGCCGAGGTTGGCCGAGGAGGCCGGCACCCGAACGAGTCGGTGGCGGTTCATCCCAGGACCGCGCGCTCGACGCTCTCGATGTCCGGCTCGCAGGGCACGACGCTCGACGCGCGGTTCATCGCCGTCTGCGGATCCTTGAGCCCGTGGCCGGTGAGCACGCACACGACGCGCCCCTCGGCGCCGTTCTTCAGGAGGCCCGCCACCGACGCCGCCGAGGCCGGCTCGCAGAACACGCCCTCGCGCGCGCCGAGCAGCGAGTAGGCGTCGAGGATCTCCTCGTCGGAGACGGCCCGCACCTCGCCGCGCGACGCGGTGAACGCGTTCATCGCGTCCTCCCAGCGCGCCGGGTTGCCGATCCGGATCGCCGACGCCACGGTCTCCGGGTTCTCCACGGGCGCGCCCTGCACGAGCGGCGCGGCGCCCTCGGCCTGGTAGCCGTGCATCCGAGGCGCGGTGCCGTACTCCTGGAAGCCCTTCCACCACGACGTGACGTTGCCCGCGTTGCCGACCGGGACGCACAGCACGTCCGGCGCCTCGCCGAGTTCGTCGCAGACCTCGAACGCGCCCGTCTTCTGCCCCTCGATCCGGAAGTCGTTCACGGAGTTGACGAGCGCGATCGGGTGCCGGTCCGCCAGCTGCCGCACGAGCGCCAGCGCCTCGTCGAAGTTCCCGCGCAGCGCGATCACGCGCGCGCCGTGCATCAGCGCCTGCGCCAGCTTGCCGGTCGCGATCTTCCCCTGAGGCACGATCACCGCGCCGCGCAGCCCGGCGCGTGCCGCATACGCCGCGGCGCTCGCCGCGGTGTTGCCGGTGGACGCGCAGATCACCGCCTCCGCGCCCTCGCTCACGGCCGCGCTCACGGCGACCGTCATGCCGCGGTCCTTGAACGAGCCCGTGGGGTTCGCGCCCTCGAGCTTCAGCCACACGTCCGCGCCCGTGAGCTCCGACAGGTGCGGCGCGGGGATGAGAGGGGTGTCGCCCTCGCCCATCGTCACCAGCGGCTCGACGGGGAGGCGCTCCCGGTAGCGCCAGAGGCTCAGAACGTCTCCTCGATGACCCGGATCACGCGCGGCGGCTCGCGCACGAAGTCGAGCTGGGACAGCATCTCGACCGCCGCGCGGAACTTCGACTCGAGCACCGGGTGCATGACCATCACGAGCCGAGCCTCGTCGCCGAGGCCCTTCTGCACCACCGACTTCACTGAGACGCTCTGAAGGCCGAGGATCTCCGCAACCTGCGCAAGGACGCCGGGGCGGTCGGCCACCTCGAGGTGCAGGTAGAACGAGAACTCGGTGTCGGTGACCAGCGGTATGTCCTCGGCGGGCGGCACCAGCGAGGGCGGCGGGATCATGGCCGAGATCACGTCGCCGAGCACGGCGCTCGCGGTCTGTATCCCGCCCGCGCCCGGCCCCGAGAGCGTGATCTCCGTGATCGCCGGCGACTCGATCGTGACCGCGTTGAACGCGCCGTTCACCGAGGCGAGCGGATGGTCCGCGTACAGGAAGGCCGGGTACACGTGCACGGCGATGCCCGAGCCGATCCGCTCGGCAGAGCCCACCAGCTTGAGCGACAGGCCGAGGTCCTTCGCGTACTCGATGTCGTCGGCGGTGAGCCGCTCGATGCCCTCGTAGCTCACCTGGTCGAGGCGCACGGCCGCGTTGAACGCGAGCCGCGCGAGGATCGCCATCTTGGCCGCGGCGTCCTTGCCGGTCACGTCCTCGGTCGGGTCCGCCTCGGCGTAGCCGAGCCGCTGGGCGTCGGCCAGCGCCTCCTCGTAGGTGGCGCCGGTGCGGGCCATCTCGCTGAGGATGTAGTTGGTGGTGCCGTTGACGATCCCGTGGACCCGCTCGATGTGCGCGGCCGCGAGCGTCTCCGACATCACGCGGATCGCCGGCACGACTCCCGCCACGGCACCCTCGAAGCGAAGCTGGACGCCGCCGCGCCGGGCGGCATCGAAGACCTCCTCGCCGTGCTGGGAGAGCAGCTGCTTGTTCGCGGTCACCACGTGGCGCCCGGCGTCGAGCGCGCGCAGCACGTAGTCGCGCGTCGGCTCGATGCCGCCCATCAGCTCGACGACGAGGTCGCTCCGCTCGAGGATGTCGTCGAAGTCGCCGCGGCTGCGGGTGAGCACGCCCGCGATCTCCGGCCGCCGCCCCACCTCGGCCTCGATGGCGTCGGCGCGCGCGTCGATCAGCTCGGCGAAGGCGCGGCCGACCGTGCCGTGGCCGAGCAGGCCCACCCGAAATGGGCCGTTCGCCAAGCCGCGGGCGCTGCCCGCGGCGTCGGCTTGCGGTTCAGAGGTCACGCAGGGTCAGATCGTCGAAGGTCTCGCGGCGGACTACGACGCGGGCGTCGCCGTCCCTGCAGAACACGACAGGCGGGCGCGGCACGGCGTTGTAGTTGTTCGCCATCGCGTGCGAGTACGCGCCGGTCGCGGGGATCACGAGCACGTCGCCCACGCGCGGCTCGTTCAGGAGCACGTCGCGCACGAGCACGTCGCCCGACTCGCAGTGCATTCCCGCGATCGTCGAGAGCTCGCCCGCGCCCTCCTCGGCGAAGCGATCCGCGATCTCCGCCTCGTAGCGCGCCCCGTAGAGCATCGGGCGCAGGTTGTCCGACATCCCGCCGTCCACGGCCACGTAGGTCCGCACGTCGGGGATGCGCTTGATCGTGCCCACCGTGTAGAGCGTCACGCCCGCGCTCCCCACGAGCGCCCGCCCGGGCTCGCACAGGAGCGTCACGCCGTCCGGCGCGTGCGTGACGAGCGCGTCGACGTAGTCCTCGATCGACGGCGGCGTGTCCTCCGCCGTGTACGCGATGCCGAGCCCGCCGCCGAGGTTGAGCAGCGGCCAGTCGCCCATCGACGCCAGCAGCTCGCCGAGCCGCGCGAACACCTCCA
>DASYMP010000145.1:0-4035 GCA_036009005.1 Thermoleophilaceae bacterium
AACAGCACGTCCCGCCCGCGGACGCGCGTGCGTGGGCGCGCGAGCAGCACCCCGGGCGCCAGCTGCTCCGCGTCCTCGATCTCGCCGACACCACGCGGCCCGGGGACCGGGTCGATCGGCCGCCGCTCCCACGGGATGCCACCTACGATCGGCCTCGCGCCGTGGTACAGCCGGGCCGTCTCCGCTGTGGCGAGTGCGCCAACCACGTCGCCGCCGCCCCCGATCCCGATCACGAGCGGTCGGCGCGAGCGGCTGAGTATCAGGTCTGCATCCTTCATCTGAGGTCCTTGAAGTTTGACGGGGTAGGAGGTCGAACCCGGCTCAGCAACTCCTGCCCGTGGCTAGTGTTCCCACGCCTCGAACGCCTACCCGAACGGAAGCCTTCAGACATGACCCTCCGCCTGACGCTCGTAGCCGCCGCACTCCTCACCTCGCTCACAGCCCTCGCCGGGCCGGCCCAGGCGAGCAAGACCCAGGAGTCGATGGTGCAGGACGACCGGATGCTGCTGAACTACGGCAGCGGCGTGCAGGCGGGGGCGCTCGACGACCTCAAGGCCCTCGGCGTGAAGACCGTCCACGCGGACGTCAGCTGGGCCAGGCTCGCGCCGAGCCCGCGGTCGGCGAAGCCTCCCAAGGGCGTCGACCTCTCGGACCCGCAGAGCTACAAGGCCGCCAGCTGGGCGATCCTCGACTCACTGCTCCGCGGCGCGCAGTCGCGCGGCATGACCGTCCTCATCACCCCGAACGTGCCGGGACCTCTGTGGGGCTCCAGCTGCTCCGCGAAAGAGCGCAAGGCGGCGCGCATCTTCGGCATCTGCAAGCCGAAGGCCTCCCTGTACGGCAAGTTCGTCACGGCGCTGGGACGGCGCTACAGCGGCTTCTACACCGACCCGCGCGATCCCGGCACGCTTCCGCTGCCAAAGGTCGGGCGCTGGTCGATCTACAACGAGCCGAACCTGAAGAGCTGGCTCTACCCGGCCACCACGCGCAGCCGCGGCAAGCTCGTGCCGACCAGCGCGAAGCTCTACCGCGCTCTCGCCTACTCCGGGATCAGTGCGCTGCAGAAGACCGGACACAAGCGTGACGAGATCCTGCTCGGCGAGACCGCCCCGAACGGCGGTGGCGTCTCCGCGGTGCAGCCGCTCTTCTTCTACCAGGCGCTGTTCTGCATCGATTCGCGCGGCAAGCGCCTCAAGGGCACGGCGGCCAAGCAGCTCGGCTGCCCGAAGAAGATCAAGCGCCTCGCGGTGACCGGCATCGCGCACCACCCGTACACGCGCGCCACGATAGGCAGCCTCACGGCCAAGCCGGCGGCGGGCAACGTGACCACGGCCAACCTCGGGTCGCTTCGCCGGGTACTGAAGCTGGGCGCGCGCGTCGGCGCGATCCCGGGTAGCGCGGCGTCGCGGATCTACATCACCGAGTTCGGCGTGTCGAGCAGGCCGCCGTCGGCGCGGCGCTACGGCGTGTCGCTCGCGCAGCAGGGCGCCCTGATCAACCAGGCCGAGTACATGGCATACCGCAGCAGCTACGTGCGCTCGTTCACCCAGTACCAGCTCGAGGACGACGCCCTCGCGGCGGGCTCCCACCCGGGCAGGCTCGTGTTCCAGACCGGCCTGCGCTTCACCGCCACCAACGCCCAGCTCAAGGCGGGCGTGCTCGGCAAGGCGAAGCCCTCACGCGCGGCCTTCAAGATGCCCCTGTTCGTGGTGGACCGCGGCAGCAAGGTGATCGTCTGGGGAGGGGTGCGCGGCGTGAAGTCCGGCAAGGTGACGGTTCTCCGCGGCGGCAAGACCGTGAAGACCGTGAGCCTCAAGAGCGGCTACCTCAGCACGAGCCTCTCGAAGGGCAAGGGCAAGTGGCAGCTCAAGTTCGGGTCGCGAAAGAGCCGCGTGGCGGTGCCGGTGAAGCTGAGGTAGGCGGTCCCGGTCAGGAGGCGATGCGGCGGAACGAGCCCGAGCCGTCGTCGCCTTCGGCGAGTCGGTCCAGCTCGCGCACGAGCTCGCCGCGCAGGGTGTCCAGCTCGGCCTCGCCGGCGTCGGGCGCAGCGGACGGCTCGCCGAGGCCGCGCAGGATCGCGGCGGGTGCAGGCGTTGATGGGGGTTGCTTCACCGCGCGCGGTTTTTGGCCCAGGCCGCGCCGCAGCCGCGCGAGCATTCGCGATCGGTGCCTCTGCATGGCGGGAATCTTGGTTCAGTCGCCGGACGCCACCGGTAGGCCTCGCGCGCACCAGTCGCTCCACGAGCCGGGGTAGAGCCGCGCCTGCAGGCCGGCGGCCTCGGCGCCAAGCACGAGCGTCGCCGCGGTGACGCCAGAGCCGCAGTACGCCACCAGCTCACGGCCGTCGCCGGGGTCGAGCCGCGCCCGCAGTTCGTCGCCGGCGAGGTACCGCCCGTCCGGTGCGAGCGAGGCGAACGGGATGTTCGAGGCCCCGGGGATGTGGCCCGCTACCGGGTCGATCGGCTCCACCTCGCCGCGGTAGCGCGGTGCCGCGCGGGCGTCGACGAGGGCCAGCGCGCCGTCCTCGAGGCGGGAACCCAGCTCGTCCGCCGAAGCCACGTCGTCGCCGCGCTCGCGGGGCACGAACGGCTCGCCGCTCTGCCACGGCCGTGGCGGCACGCCGTCGAGCGGGCCGCCCGCCTCGCGCCAGCCCTTCAGCCCGCCGTCGAGCACCGCGGCGTCCTCGTGCCCGAAGTGCCGCAGTAGCCACCACAGGCGCGCGGCGCCGCCCTCGCCCGCCTCGTCGTAGGCCACGACCGCGCTGTCGGCACCGATGCCGGCGCTCGCGGCCGCCGCGGCGAACGCCTCCGCACTCGGAAGCGGGTGGCGGCCACCGCTGCCGGACCCGGGCGGGCCCGAAAGATCCTCGTCCACGTCGAGGAAGTGCGCGCCCGGGATGTGCGCCTCCTCCCATGCGTTCCTGCCCGCCCCCGGTGAGCCGAGGGCCCAGCGGCAGTCGACCACCACCAGCTCACGCTGCCCCAGGCAGTCGAGCAGCCAATCCGAGCTCACGAGCGGTCCGATCGCCATCCCTTCCGAGGTTACGCTGTGACCGATGCGCGCGATGGTGCTCACAGCAGCCCGTACGCCGCTCCGCGAGACCGAGCTGCCCGACCCGGAGCCCGCCGAGGGGCAGGTGCTGCTCGACGTGCACGCGTGCGCCGTCTGCCGCACCGACCTGCACGTGGTCGACGGCGAGCTGCCGCGGCCGAAGCTACCGCTCGTCCCGGGACACCAGATCGTCGGTCGCGTGGTGGCGAGCGGCCACGGCGACGGCCGGTTCGCGCCAGGCGCGCGCGTCGGCGTGCCGTGGCTCGGCTGGACCGACGGCACGTGCCCCTACTGCCGCTCCGCCCGCGAGAACCTGTGCGACCACGCGCGCTTCACCGGCTACGACATCGACGGCGGCTACGCGGAGAAGGTGGTGGCCGACGAGCGCTTCTGCTTCCCGATCCCCCACGGCTACCCGGACCTCCAGGCGGCGCCCCTCCTGTGCGCGGGGCTGATCGGCTACCGGGCGCTGACGCTGGCCGGCGACGCCGCGCGCCTCGGTCTGTACGGCTTCGGGGCCGCCGCGCACATCATCACCCAGGTGGCGCGGCACGAGGGGCGCCGCGTGTTCGCCTTCACGCGCGCTGAGGACACCGAGTCGCAGGAGTTCGCGCGCTCGCTCGGCGCCGAGTGGGCCGGCGACGCGCTGGCGCCCGGACCCGAGGAGCTTGACGCCGCGATCGTCTTCGCGCCGGTGGGCGCGCTCGTGCCCGCGGCGCTCAGGGCCACGGCCAAGGGCGGGGTGGTGGTCTGCGCCGGCATCCACATGAGCGACATCCCGTCGTTCCCCTACGAGCTCCTGTGGGGTGAGCGGGTGCTGCGCTCGGTGGCCAACCTCACGCGCGCCGACGGCGAGCGCTTCATGGCCCTCGCCCCGGCCGTCCCGGTGGCGACGCAAACCGCCGCCTACCCGCTAGAACGCGCGAACGAAGCGCTCGACGACCTGCGCGCCGGCAACGTCCGCGGCGCCGCCGTAATACAACT
>DASYMP010000146.1:0-25016 GCA_036009005.1 Thermoleophilaceae bacterium
GTGGTGAGCATCGGGAAGAAGCGCGGCAGCTCCTGCGCGGCCATCAGCGCAGCGCGGTAGCCCGAGACGGTGGCCTGCGAGGAGAGCGCGTCCATCGACTGGGCGCGCGTGATGCGCGGGATCGCCTCCATGGCGAAGCTCGTGACGCCGCGCTCGGCGAGCGCACGGACCGTGTCCGAGGCCGTGAGCGGCTGGAGGAACCCGATCAGGATCGAGCCCTCGGCCAGGCGCGCGATCTCCTCGGCGCTCGGGGGCGCCACCTTGGCGACGACGTCGCCGGAGAAGCCGTCGCCCGTGCCTGCGCCGGCCTCTTCATAGGCGCTGTCGGGGTGGTGGGCGCCCTCGCCTGCACCGGGCTCGACGGTCACCTGAAGCCCACTCTGGGTCAGGCGCTCGACGACCTCCGGCACCAGTGCGACACGGCGCTCACCCGTGGCCGATTCCTTGGGTACTGAGACGTTCATTGAGTCGGGCCCGGGTCGGGGGCGCGGCACATTACCAGCGCCCGGCGGCGCGGCGGCTCAGGCGGCGAGGTCGAGGACCAGCTCGTCCACGCCGCCGCCCACGTGGTGCCGCTCCAGATGCTCGGTGAGCTTCTCCATCAGGCGGTGGGCGGGCAGGTTGTCGGCCGCCATCGTCGCCGTGAAGCGGCGGATCCCGCTGTCCCGCGCCTCGCGCGCGAGGCTGGCCGCCAGGAGCGAGCCGAGCCCGCGCCGCTGCCAGCGGTCACCCACCGCGATCGCCACCTCGGCGGCCTCGGGGTCGTCCGAGAGCCTCACGAAGCGCGCCACGGCGATCAGGCGCCGCACCGGCTCGGTCGGGGACTCCGCCACCAGCGCCACGTGGTCGCGGCCGTCCACCTCGGTCAGGTAGCGCAGCTCGGAGCGCGTGAAGCTCCGCTTCGGGCTCAGGAAGCGGCGGTGTGCGCTCTCGGGCGACAGGTGCTCGAGCGCGTCCGAGAGCAGCCGCTTGTCATCGGCCCGGATGGGCCGGACGAGCACGGGACCCCCGTCGGGAAGCAGTTCGATCACTCTCTAATTATCGACGGCGGGGCTACGACGCTGTGTGAACTGCGTCACGCTCGTAGTCGAGCTCGGTCCGCACGCCGAGCGCGTTCAGGATCTCGTTCGCGTGATCGAGATCGCGCGCGTCGGCAACCGCGGCCGCCAGCCGGGCGGCGGAGCGCACCGCCGTCGGCACGTCGAAGTAGAAGCTGAGCGCGCCCACCGGGGAGAGCTGGACCGTGCGCCGCCCGTTACGGATCGCCGTGGGGCCGCTGCCGCCCTGGAAGCAGCGGAGCGCCTGGGCGCTCGCCTCGGTGGGCACCACCTCCACGGCCTCGGCCAGGCGTGCCGCGATTGGCGGCGTGAGGCCGCGCGCGCCCGCGAACCCGCCCGCCGCGGCCACCTCCGCTATCCGCTCGAGCACCTCGCCGGGCTCGAGCTCGCCGTCGCAGCCCACGCCGAAGATCGCGCCCAGCACGGGCGTACCGTCGCGCTCGGCCAGCCGCGCCGCGGCCGCGAGCAGCAGCGAGTCGCACAGCGGGCTCGCTAGTCCGGGCTCGTGGCCGTGGGCGAGCGCGTCGCCGCCCACGTCGACGAACACCAGCAGGTCGGCCCCGAGCGACTCGGCGGCGGCGGCGATGCCCTCCGCCATGGCCGCGGGCCCGAGCGTCGCGTCCACCAGCACCGTCTCCTCGCCGAGCAATCCCGCCATGCGCGACTCGGCGAACAGCACGCCGCTCTCGCGCACGCGGGTCTCGGCCGAGGCGGCGAGCACGCCCGGCGCGAGCGTGCGCGCGCCCTCGATCTCGGACTCCGCCCGTGGCCCGGGCGCCGGGTCGATCGGCCGCCGCTCCCAGGTGACGCCGCCCACGACGGGCCGCGCGCCGTTCGCCCGGCAGCCCTCGGCCGTGGCGAGCGCGCCCACCACGTCGCCGCCCCCGCCGATGCCGAGCACGAGCGGGCGCCGCGCGCCCGAGAGCAGCGCCTCGGCGTCGATCACCGTGCGAGCGCCTGCGCGATCGCCTGCGGGTAGGGCGGCTCCAGCACGCCCGCCTCGGTGACGATCGCGGTCACGAGCTCGGCGGGCGTCACGTCGAAGGCGGGGTTGAAGGCATCGCCGCCGCTCCGGAGCTCGGCGGGGTCGCGCTCCTCGATCGGGATCGCGGCGCCGTCCGGCGTGGCCGGGTCGATCGTGGAGAGGGGGGCTGCAACGTAGAAGGGCACGGCGTGTCGGTCGGCGAGCACGGCAAGAGGATAGGTGCCGACCTTGTTCGCCACGTCACCGTTCGCCGCGATGCGGTCGGCGCCGACGACGATCCGGTCCACGCGGCCCTGCGCCATCAGCGACCCCGCGGCGGAGTCGGCCACCACGTGGTGCGGGATGCCGGCCCGCCGGAGCTCCCACGCGGTGAGCCGCGCCCCCTGGAGAAGCGGGCGCGTCTCGTCCACCCACACCTCGGCGAGCCGGCCGCGGTCCCACGCCGCGCGCAGCACGCCGCAGGCCGTGCCGTAGCCGCCGGTCGCGAGCGCTCCGGCGTTGCAGTGGGTGAGCGCCCGCGTGCCCTTGCCGAACAGCTCCGCGCCGAGCTCGGAGAGCCGGAGGTCGGCCTCGTGCTGCTCGCGATGAAGCCGGCGGGCGGCCTCGAGCGCGTCGGGCGCCTCGCGGCACTGCTCGAGCGCCCAGGCGAGGTTCACGGCCGTGGGGCGCGTGGAGCGCAGCAGCTCGGCCGCCGCGTCGCGGTCGTCGGCCAAGGCCAGCCCATACGCCGCCGCCAGGCCGATCGCCGGCGCTCCCCGCACCGCCAGCGTCCGGATGCAGTCCGCCACCTCCTCCACGCGCTCGCAGCGGATCCAGCGCTCCGCTTCGGGCAGCGCCCGCTGGTCCAGGACCAGCAGGGCGCCGCCCTCGAAGCGAAGTGCCTCTACGGGGTCAGCCAAGCAGGCCTGACTCCTTCAGGTACTCCCCGGCCACGGCCTCCGGGGTCTCCTTGTCGAGGTCCACGCGTGCGTTCAGCTCCTGCATGACGTCGTCGGTCAGGCCCTTGTTGACCAGCTCGATCGTCTTCTGGAAGTCGGGGCCCGCCTTGTCGAGCACGTCGTTGCGCACGACGAGCGTCGAGTTGTAGGGCGGGAACATCCCCTTGTCGTCCTCCAGCAGCACGAAGTGCTCGCGCTTGTTCTGCGGGTCGGTCGTGAACACGATCGACACGTCGGCCTGGCCCTTCTTGAGGACCTCGTGCCGCAGCGCAAGGTCGACGGGCACGAACTTCTTGAACTTCAGGCCGTAGACCTTCTCGAGGCCCAGCTTGCAGTCGAGCCGCTGGCGGCACTCGGGCGAGCCGTACAGCGTGAGGTCCTGCGACTTGCCCTCGAGGTCGGAGATCTTCTTCAGACCGAGCTTGTCGGCCGTCTCCTGCGTGACCGCGACCTCGTTCGAGCTCACGAACGGGGTGGGCGGCAGCGCCGTCAGGTTCTTCTTCGCGAAGCCCTTCTTCGCGAGGTCGAACGCCTGCTGCTCGTCGCTCGGCAGCTTGTCGGCGGTGTAGCCGAAGAACGACAGCAGAGCCGTGCCCGTGTACTCCGGGTACGCGCTGATGTTGCCGCCCTCGAGCGCCTTGAGCGCCGTCTTCTCGTCGCCGAGGTTCAGCTCCTTGGAGACGTCGTAGCCGGCCGCCTGAAGCGCCTGCACGTAGATCTCGCCGAGCACCTTCTGCTCGGTGAAGTTCTTCGACCCGATCGTGAGCTTGGTCGTGGAGTTCTTGTCGTTCTTCTGGATCCCGGCCTGCTGGTCGGTCGTGTTGCTCGAGGAGCTGGAGCCCCCGTCGCCGTTGTCGTCGTTGCCGCAGCCGGCCACCGCGATGGCGGCGATCAGCAGGGCCAGCAGCATCAGCCAGCGGTGCTTCCTCATGTGACTGCTTCCCTTCGGTTGACTCTCAGGCCGCGTGGAGTCACGGCGCGCTGCGCCGTTCCGAGCACGACCTCTGTCGCAACTGCCAGAAGCGCCACGACGATCGCCGCCGCCAGCCTTCCCTCGTCTCCGTACGTGTTCACGTTGATGATCGGGTCCCCCAGCGTCACGACCCCGGCGAGCGGCGCGATCGTGGCCGTGGCCACCACGTTCACCGCCGAGGTGCGGATGCCGCCGAATACCAGCGGCAGCGCAAGCGGCAGCTCGACGCGCCGGACGACCTGAGCCCCGGTCATACCCATCCCGCGCGCCGAATCGACCGTGTCGCGGTCAACCTGGCGCACTCCCGTGTAGGTGTTGGTGAGGATCGGCGGGATCGCGAGGAGCACGAGCGCGAGGGTGAGGTTCGCGAAGCCCACGCCGATCCACGCCACGAAGAAGGCGATCAGCGCGAGGCTCGGCACCGCGCGGCCGATGTTCGACGCGTTGATGGCGAGGAAGCCGCCGCGGCCGCGGTGGCCGAGCCAGAGCCCGAGCGGGATCGCGATCACGCACGCGATTCCAAGCGCCGCCCCCGACAGCTTCAGGTGCGGCCACATCAGCTCCCAGATCTGGCCGAGGCCGCCGACGCGCGTGCCGCCGGCGGGCGAGTCGCGCTCGGAGAAGATGAAGTCGATCGCGTCGGTGAAGTCGCTCATCTGCTCGCCACCGCCCGCGTCCAGGGGGTCAGGGCGCGCTGGAACAGGAGGATGCCCCCGTCCAGCACGGCCGCGAGCGCGACCGCCAGTCCGCCGGCCACGAGCACGTTCGACTTGAAGTTGATGTCGGCGAAGATCTGCTCGCCGAGCCCGCCCGCGCCGGCGAAGAACGCAAGCGTGGCGAGGCCGACGGTGGTGGTGGCGGCTATTCGGAGGCCGGCGAGGATCTCGGGCAGTGCGAGCGGCACCTCGACGCGCCAGAGCAGCTGGCGGCTCGTGAGGCCCATTCCGCGGCCGGCGTCCTTCGTCTCGTCGGGCACGTTGTCGAGCCCGGCGAGCACGTTGCGGAAGATGATCAGGAGCGAGTACGCCACCAGGGCGATCGTGGCCGTCACGAACCCGCGCCCGGTGATCGGCAGCAGCAGGAAGAAGGCCGCGATGCTCGGGATCGTGTAGAGCACGCCCGTCACCTGGGTCACCGGGTTCACGAGCCAGCGGCGCCGGTAGGCGATCAGCGCGAGCGTGAACGCGATCGCGAACCCGATCGCGAGCGCCACCACCGTGAGCAGCACGTGCTGGAAGAACGGCGTGACGTAGCGGTCGAAGTTGTCGGCGATCCAGTTGGGGCAGAGGCCGTTGGCGGACACGCACGTGTCGGCGGTGCGGTCGCGGATCTGGACCTGGGCGAGCAGCGCGGTCATGGCGCGTCCGCCCCGCTCGGCACGTGCTCCGGGTCGGCGTTGAGGGCGTGCCCGAGGATCTCGATCGACAGCACGCCACGGACCGCGCCGCGCTCGTCCACCACCGGCCCGTACTGGGCCTCCTCGGCGAGCAGGTCCGAGAGCGCGTCGCGCAGTACGTCCTCGAGCTCGAGCACCGGGTTGGCGCGCGAGCGGAGCTCGTCGGTCACGTGCTCGCCTTCGAGCGCGCGCTCCGAGAGCCAGCCGACCGGCCGGCCGTCGTCGTCCACCAGGAGCGGGTAGGGCACCTCCGAGTCGGCAAGCTTCGCGCGCGCCTCGGCGGCCGGATCGCCCACGCGGACGAGCGGCGCGGTCCACAGGTCCACGTCGCGCACGCGCTGGAGCGCGAGCCGCTTGAGGGCGCGGTCGGAGCCCACGAAGTCCTCGACGAACGCGTTCGCGGGCTGCATCAGGAGCTCGGCGGGCGGCGCGTACTGCGCGAGGTGCCCGCCGGTCTGCATCACGGCGATGCGGTCGCCCATCTTGATCGCCTCGTCGATGTCGTGGGTCACGAACACGACGGTCTTGCGGATCTCGCGCTGGAGGCGCAGGAACTCGTTCTGGAGGCGCTCGCGGTTGATCGGGTCGATTGCGCCGAAGGGCTCGTCCATCAGCATCAGCGGCGGATCGACCGCGAGCGCACGCGCCACTCCCACGCGCTGGCGCTGCCCACCCGAGAGCTGACCCGGGAAGCGATCGCGCGTCTCGGCCGCGTCGAGGCTCACCAGCTCGAGCAGCTCGTCCACGCGCGCGCGGATGCGCTCGCGCGACCAGCCGAGCAGCCTGGGGACCGTCGCGATGTTGTCGGCCACGCTGAGGTGCGGGAACAGGCCCACCTGCTGGATCGCGTAGCCGATGCCGCGCCGCAGCTCCGCCGCCGGCTGCTCGCGGATGCTGCTGCCGTCGAGCAGGATGTCGCCGGATGTGATCGAGATCATCTGGTTGACCATCCGCATCGCGGTCGTCTTGCCGCATCCGGACGGACCCACCAGCACGCAGATCTCACCGGCGGGGACGGTCAGCGACAGCTCGTTGACGGCCGGCCGCTCCTGCCCGGGGTACTGCTTGGTCGCCTCGCGGAACTCGAGCGTGGCTGCCTGGGGGCGTGACAACGGCCCCGAGGAGTGGGCGGAGTCAGAGATATTCACGAGGAGGGTCCCGGCGGGAGCCCTGATGCTACCGAGGCGGCGTTGTGGTACCTCGACCGCTTCGCGAAGCCTTAATGTCGGCCGTTGCCAGCCGTTCGAGCTCGCGCCGGAGCTCCTCGCGCAGCTCCGAGACGTCGCCGGCGGCGAAATCCGGGTCGGCCTCCGCGGTCTCCACGAGCGCGGAGGCGAGCGTCTCGCTCGAGGCGCGCAGGTCGGCCTCGGCCCGCACGCGGTCATTCGAGCCGCGCAGCGACAGCGCCTTGTCCTTCGTGTCCTCCGCGAATGCCGCGATGCGGTCCCGGTCGGCTATCGGAAGCAGGCGCCAGCGTCCGTAGAGCGAGCGCGCCACCCGCACGCCGATGGCGCTGGCCGCGGCGCTGCCGATCACGAGCTTCGTCGAGGGCATCGATCGTCATCGTGGCGGCAGCGGTGGACGGAACTCCAGCGGTGCGAAGCTTCAGGGCCATGTCGCTCGACGCACTGCCGGGGTGGGCACGACCGCTGCTCGACGCCGAGCGCGTCGCGCGACTCGCCTTCGTCGACGACGAGGAGCGCCCGCGCGTGCTTCCCGTGACGTTTGCCGTGTCCGGCGATGCGCTCTGGAGCGCCATCGACGACAAGCCGAAGCGCGTGGCCGAGCCCGCGCGGGTGCGCTGGCTACGGCGGCGCCCGGCGGCGGCGCTGCTCGTGGACGTCTACGACGATGACTGGACCCGGCTCGCCTGGGTGCAGCTCCTGGGCCGGGTGGAGGTGATCGGCATCGGGGACGGGCCGGAGGAGGGGGCCGCCTCGGACGCGTCGGACGCGCTTGCCGCCCTCGCCGCGAAGTACGAGCCGTATGCCGAGCGAACCCCGCCCGGCCCGCTGCTGCGCCTGACCGTGGAGCGGACGCTCCACTGGCGAGCGGCCGGCTAGTCGCGCTCGACCGGGAGGCCGCGCTCCACCGGGAGGCCGCGGCCGGACCACTCGCTCCACGAGCCCGGATAGAGCCGCGCGCCGCGGATGCCGGCCAGCTCGGCCGCGAGCAGCAGGACGCAGGCGCTCACGCCGGACCCGCAGTACGCCACCGGCTCGGAGCCCGGTCCCACGCCGGCAGCGGCGAAGAGCTCGCGGAGCTCGTCGGGCGCGAGGAAGCGCCCCTCCGGCGCGAGCCCGGCGAACGGCAGGTTCACCGCACCGGGAATGTGCCCGGCCACCGCATCGATCGGCTCCACCTCGCCGCGATAGCGCTCGGGCGCACGGGCGTCGAGGAGGAGCGGGCCCGCGTCCGCCTGCCGCGACGCGGCGAGCAGCTCCTCGGCATCGATGGTTGAGCCCGTTGCCGGCGCGGGATATGGCGCGCTTGCCTCGCCCGCCGAGGCGCGCGGGGGAGGCCCGCCGCTTTCGGGCTCGCCGGCCTCGAGCTCGCCGCCCTCCGCGCGCCAGCCGCGCAGGCCGCCGTCCAGTACCGCGGCGCGCTCGTGGCCGTGGGCTCGGAGGAGCCACCAGAGGCGGGCGGCGCCGCCCTCGGCCGCCTCGTCGTACGCCACGACCAGCGTTTTCGGCGTGATCCCGGCGCCGTCCACTGCGGCCTTGAAGGTGGCGGGATCGGGCAGCGGGTGGCGTCCGCGCGGACCCGGCGGAGCCGCGAGGTCGCGGTCCACGTCGAGGAACGCGGCGCCCGGGATGTGGCCCTCGCGCCACATTCGCTCGCCCGCGTCCGGCTCTCCGAGGCGAAAGCGGCAGTCCACCACGCGCACGGCCGGGTCGTCGAGCCGTTCCCGAAGCCACGCGGCGCTGACGAGCGGTCCGCTCATGGGCCGCAGCGTACGCCCGACCGCGACGACGGTCCTGCCTAGGTGGCCTATAGGACCCCCAAAGCAGGACTGTCGCCGGCGGCGTGGCGCGGAGGCCGCGCGCACCTGCTGTCATGCGTGCGATGGAGGCGCGGCGCGCGTGGCTAACCGTGATCCTCGCCGCTGCCGTCTGCGCGGCCGGCGCCGCGCCCGCGGCCGCGCTGTCCGCGGCTGCTTTGCCCGCCCGGACGGCCGGGACCTACGGCGGTGGCGCCGTGGGCGACTACCTCCAGTTCGTCTCGCTCCGCGTCCAGCCCGACCGCCGCTTTGCCGCCCATGCCACGCTCGTCACGAGCTGCGCGCCGCGCTTCGGCGACTCGCTCAGCGAGAGCGTCGACGTGCGCGGGGCGAGGCTGGCCGAGGACGGGCGCTACAGCGCGACGACCTCGTTCAGCGACGAGCTCGTGACCGGCATCCCGGGCATCGGCGGCCTGCATGCCGAGGGGACGATCGCGTTCTCCGTGCGGGTGCTCCCGGGCGGAGTGGCTCGCGGCCTCGTCCGCGTGCGGACCACCTACAGCGACCCGTCGTCCGGCAGGGAGATCTCACGGTGCGACACCGGCCGGATCGCGTGGGCCGCGCGCCGCCCGTCGCCGCTGGCGGGCGCGGGAGGCGCGCACGCCGGCCCGGGAACCGAGCGCGGCACGACCTCTCAGGACGAGCCCTTCCTGATGCGCGTGACCCGGCGCGGCCGCGTGGTCGACCGGGCCGGGCTGACCGTGCGGGTGGGCTGTCCGAGCGCGATCGGGCTCGCGCTCGACGTGGTGGCGCATGGGCTCAGGGTCCGGACCGGCCGCTTCGGCGCGACCGGCCGCTTCCGGCGCTTGTACACCTATCCCGACGGCAGGGAGGTGGTCGAGCACTACGGCTGGGAGCTGCGCGGGCGCTTCGGCCGCCGTGGAGCGCGCGGGACTTTCGAGCTGCGGGGCGTGGTGCGCCGTCGCAGCAACGGCGAGCGAGTCGGCTCGTGCGAGTCCGGCCCGATCGCCTGGCGCGCCCGGCCCTAGGTCGCGGCGCCTAGGCGGCGCGCGGAAGCCGGTGCACGCGGGCGCCGGCTTCCGGGCGGCCACGCGACTCCGCCGCCTGGAAGCTCTCGAGCGCGTCCGCCACGGCCCGCCAGGCCGAGCGCGACACCGCCATCCCGCAGTGCGAGGCGCTGATCTCGACGAGCTCGGTCGCGTGCGGGTCGAGGCACGAGCGCCAATCCACCACGCCGTCGGTCTTCGAGTAAACCGACACGAGTCGAACGCCCGCGGGCGGGGGCTGGGCAAGGTCCTCCCAGAACGTCGAGCAGCACTCGCCGTCGATGCACGAGCGCTTGAAGAGGCCCGGGGCGCCGAGCGAGCCCAGCCGGCTCACGGCCTCGACCTGAAGGCGCACCAGCGGGTGGACCGCCAGCGGCTCCAGCTGCGGAGAGCCGAGCGCCACGACGCCGGAGACGAGATCCGGGCGCCTGTGCGCGAGCACCTTGGCGAGCGTGCCGCCGCGGCTCTGCCCCACGATCGCCGCGCGCCGCCCCTGGAGGGCCACGAGGCGCTCGAGCCGCTCCTCGAGGCGCGGGATCAGCACGCCCGCGCAGTTCACGTTCGAGACGATCCCGGCCCGGCTCGGCCGGTAGCCGCTCCGCTTGAGCCAGCCGGCCATCATCGAGAGCGAGCCGTCGCCGGCGAGGAAGCCCGGGATCAGGAGGACCGGGCGGCCGCGACCGTGGACCACGCCGTCGCCGCGGAAGATCGGGTCGCGCACCAGCGCCGCGGCCTCGAGGCCGATGCGGGCCTCGCGCCAGAGCGGTGGCAGCGTGCCGAGCGACCTGAGGGCAGGACCTCTCATCCGGAGCCCGCGACCCTAACGGCGGACCGGGACGGCACCCGCTTACACACGCTCACCACGGCCGGTAGATTCCCGCAGGGTGCGTGCGGTAACCATCCAGGACGGGAAGATCGTCGTCGAGGAGCGGCCGGACCCGCAGCCCGGCAAGGACGAGCTGCTGGTTCGCGTACGCGCAGCGGGACTCAACGGGGCCGACATGCTTCAGCTGAGGGGCGGCTATCCCGCCCCTCCCGGAGCACCCGCCGACATCCCCGGCCTCGAGCTGGCCGGAGAGGTGCAGGCGCTAGGAGCTGGGGCCACGAGGTTCGCTTGCGGCGACCGCGTCATGGCGATCGTGGGCGGGGGCGGGCACGCCGAGCTGGCGGTCGTCCACGAGCGGGCCGCCATGCCCGTGCCCGAGCCGCTCGACTGGCCCGCCGCGGGCGGTCTGCCCGAGGTCTTCACCACCGCGCACGACGCGCTCTTCACGCAGGCCGGCCTCCGCCCCGGCGAGCACCTGCTGGTGCACGGCGCCGCGGGCGGCGTGGGCACCGCGGCCGTGCAGCTCGGCCGCGCCGCCGGGGCCCGCGTGACCGCGACGGTCCGCCGCGAGGAGCTCCGCGCGCAGGTGGAGGCGCTCGGCGCCCGCGCGATCGACCCCGAGGGCTTCGCCGACGGGGGCCCCTTCGACGTCGTGCTGGAGCTGGTCGGAGCGTCCAACCTCGCCGAGAACCTGAGCGCGCTCTCGACCGGAGGGCGCGTCGCGATCATCGGCGTGGGCGGCACGGGGCCGAAGGCCGAGATCAACCTCCTCATGGTCATGCAGAAGCGCGCCCGCATCCACGGGTCGACCCTGCGCGCTCGTCCATTGGAAGAGAAAGCGCTTGCAATGCGACTCGTGGAGAAGGAGGTTCTGCCCAACTTCGAGAACGGGTCGCTGAAGGTGCCGATCGCGGACAGCTTCGAGCTCGACAGGGCAGCTGAGGCGTACGAGCGGTTCGCTGCCGGCGGGAAGCTGGGCAAGATCGTCCTGGTTGCCTAGTTCAAGCGCTTCGTCGGATGTGCCGAGAAGCGGAGTAGGTCCCGTATGACCGCAGGGGATACCCAGTGATCGCTCCAAACGCAGCCTCAGTGAACGTCGTCATCGTGGACGACCACGTCGCCCTCCGGCGCGGCATGGAGCTGTTGCTGCGCGGGGCCGGGCATCACATCGTCGGCACGGCCGACGACGCCGAGGGCGCCGAGGCGCTGATCCTGCGCCGCAGGCCCGACGTGGCGCTCATCGATCTGTCGCTGCCCGGCATGAGCGGTGCCGAGCTCACCCGCAGCCTGCTCGCCTCGGACCCCGATCTGCGGATCATCCTCTACACCGGCGCGGTCGAGGAGGGCCAGCTGCTCGACGGCCTCGACGCCGGCGCGGCCGGGTTCGCGCTCAAGAGCGGGGATCCCGACGAGCTCGAACAGGCGATCCGAACCGTTGCGGCCGGGGAGGACTACCTCGACCCCCGTCTCGCCCCGCTGCTCGCCAAGAAGGGGGACGGCCGCCGGCGCGTGCTGTCGCCGCGCGAGCGCGAGATCCTCGGGCTGCTCTCCCAGGGCCTGTCCGGCGAGGAGGCCGCGAAGCGGCTGTTCCTCTCTTCCGAGACCGTCCGCACGCACGTGCGGAACGCGATGTCGAAGCTCGGCGCCGCCACGCGGGTCCATGCCGTGGCGCTGGCGCTCCAGGGCGGCGAGATCTCCGTCGGCGACGAGGCCCCGCCCGCCTAGACGTTCGTTCGATCGGCATATGTCCGATCAGGCGTGACCTCGCCCCGTCGATAAGTCGTTCCAGACCGACCACGGCAAACCCGTCGCGAGGCGGGGACGCAAAGCCCGGGGCCTCCGCATGGACGCGGAGGTGGCTCAGCTGCCGGATCAATCCACCAGGAGGAACGAATCCCGCATGGCTGAGCTCACCATCGTTTTCAGGCTTCGCTTCGCGATAGCCGTAACGGTCGCACTAACTCTTGTTCTCGCCTTCCAGGCACGCGAGGCGTTCGCGGAGGAAGGCATCCCCGCCGAGTACATCGTCCAGATGGACATGGGCGTGGCTCCGGTTCAGGGCCAGCAGATCGTCGCGGAGCTCGGCGGCCAGGTGACCACCGGCGACGTGTCGGTCATCAACGGATTCGGAGCGGTCCTTCAGGACGACGCCGCCGAGGAGCTCGTGAACAGCACGGGCGTGCGTGCCGTCACGCCGAACTCGGCAACGGCACCGGTGCCGTCGCCGACGACGCCTGAGCCCAACAACGCGGTCGCCGAGAGCGGCGGGCTCCGCTGCCCGACCAGCAACTCCACGACCATCCCGTCCGGCCTCGGTCGCACGAGCCTGCTCGACGTGAACCCCCTGAACGCGCTTCCCCTCCTGCGGCAGCCGCTCCAGGTGACCACCCGCGCGGACCGCGCGTGGCAGCGCGCCACGGGCCGCGGCGTGGGCGTCGCGGTGGTCGACACCGGAATCGCCGGCGATCTGCCGGACTTCGTGACCGCGGGCCAGTCGCGCGTGATCGCCACAGCCGTGACCAACCCGTGCGCGCGTAACGCGAACGACCAGGTGGGGCACGGCACGCACGTGGCCGGCCTGATCGCGGGCAACAGCATGAACCACCCCGGCCTGCGGAAGCTCACCGGCAAGTACATGGGCATCGCGCCGCGCGCCAACCTGGTCTCGGTCAAGGTCTCGGACGACGACGGCGACACCACCGTCCTCGACGTGATCAACGGCATCCAGTTCGTGGTCGATCACAAGGCCGAGTTCGGGATCCGCGTGATGAACCTGTCGCTCTCCTCCACGGTCGCCGAGTCGTACAAGACCGATCCGCTCGACGCGGCCGTCGAGGCGGCCTGGTTCTCGGGCATCACGGTCGTGGCCGCAGCCGGCAACGACGGCATCGCCCCCGACGCGGTCTCCTACTCGCCGGGCAACGATCCGTACGTGATCAGCGTCGGCGCGCTCGACGACCGCGGCAGCAACCGGCTCGACGACGACGTGCTCGCCCCCTGGTCGAGCCGCGGCCTCACGCAGGACGGAGTCCGCAAGCCCGAGCTGCTCGCTCCGGGCAACCGGCTGGTCGCGCCGCTGGCGCCGAACAGCGACTTCGAGCGCCTCTGCCGTCGCTGCATGATCTCGCACAGCTACTTCCGGCTGAGCGGAACGTCGATGGCGAGCGGGGTCGTGTCCGGCGTCGCGGCGCTGATGCTGGAGCGCAACCCGAACCTCACGCCCAACCAGGTCAAGGGCGCGATGATGGCGACGCTCCGCAACGTGCCGGGCGCCGGCGCCGCCGTCGAGGCGAACGCCGCGCTCGACGGGAACGGGACGGCGAACGCCGGCCTCGTGCCGAACAGCCTGATCGACCCGGCCACGGGACTGATCGACTGGGCACGGGCGAGCTTCCGCCGCGCCAGCTTCCGCGACGCCAGCGGATCGCCGTTCAGCACCTCGTGGACGCGGGCGAGCTTCCGCTGCGACTGCGGGCTCGACGCCAGCGGCGAGGTCGACCAGAACCGGGTGAGCTTCCGCAGGGTGAGCTTCCGGCGGACCGTGGACTTCGATCGGTGAGCCTGTGATCAGCGTTCGCCGACAGTTCGGGCTCGAAGGAAAGATCTGGCTCCTGACGGGAGCGGTGGCGGCCGTCACGATCGCCGCCTACCTCATGCTCGTGGAGCCGCTCGGCACGGGGCCCACCAAGGTGAGCGTGCCGTGGTGGCTGGTGGCGCTCGGCTTCGGCGCGGCGGAGCGCTGGGTGGTGCACCTGCACTTCAGGCGCAGCACCCACTCGCTCTCGCTCGGCGAGCTGCCGCTCGTGGCCGGGCTGCTGTTCCTCCCGGCGCACGAGCTCGTGCTCGCGGGCCTCGTGGGGTCCACGCTGGCGCTCGCGTTCGACCGCGAGATCCCGACCTTCAAGGCGTTCTTCAACCTCGCCCAGTTCACGCTCGGCACCTGTGTCGCGCTGTTCGTGGTCGAGGGCTTCATCACGATCCGCGACCCGCTCGACCCGCTCGTCTGGATGGCGATCTTCGCCGCGGTGTCGGCCGCGACGCTCGTGGCCGACATCTGCGTGGGCGCCGCGGTGACGATCGCGGAGGGAAGGCTCGAGGCGTCGCAGCGGCTCGACATGCTGCTCACGAACTGGACCGTTGCGCTCAGCAACACCTGCCTCGCGCTCGCGATCGCGGCCGTGGTGGCGGCGCGCCCCGCCGGCGGCCTGCTGCTCGTGCCGCCGACCGTGCTGCTGATGGCCGCCTACCGCGCCTACCTGGCCGAGCGCCGCCGCAACTCGGAGCTCGAGTTTCTCTACGAGGCCACGCGCACTCTGTCGCGCTCCTCCGAGATCGTGCCCGAGCTCGAGGCTCTCCTGGCCCGCACCGCCGCGGCGTTCCGCGTGGGCGCCGTGGACCTCGTGCTGTTCTCCGCCGAGCCGAACCGCTCGGCGCGCTCGTCGCTCAACCCCGACGGCGAGCGCCGGATGCTCGAGCAGATCGAGGAGCCGCTCGCCGAGAGCCTGCGCTCGCTCGCCGCGGGGCTCACCACCCCGGTCGAGACCGAGCGGATCCATGACATCGTCCTGCGCGAGTACTTCTGCAGCCGCGGGATGGAGAGCGGCGTGCTCGCCCCGCTTCACGGCGAGGCCGGCTGTGTCGGCCTCTTCTCGATCTCGGGCCGCGAGAGCGTTGACCGCAGCTTCACCGACGAGGACCTGCGGCTGCTCGAGACGCTCACGGGCAACGTGACGGTCGCGCTCCAGTACGACCGGCTCGAGCAGGCGGTACGCCAGCTCGAGTCGCTTCAGCAGGAGCTCGAGCGCAAGGCGCTCTACGACTCGCTCACCCAGCTCGCCAACCGCTCGCTGTTCCACAACCGCCTCGAGCACGCGCTGAAGAGCCGCCGGCCGGGCGTCGGCGTCCTCCTGATCGACATCGACGAGTTCAAGGCGATCAACGACAGCCACGGGCACCACGCCGGCGACGAGCTGCTCCGAGCGGTGGCCGACCGCCTGCGCGGCTGCCTCCGCGAGGGCGACACCGCCGCGCGCCTCGGCGGCGACGAGTTCGCGCTGCTGCTCGACCGCACCGGCGGCGAGGCCGACGCGATCGCCGTCGCCAAGCGGCTGCTCCGCGACTTCGATGCCCGCATCGACGTGGCCGGCGAGCGCGTGCGCGTGCATGTGAGCCTCGGCATCGCGGTCGGCTCTCCCGGGCACGACAGCCCGGACGAGATGCTGCGCCGCGCCGACGTGGCGCTCTACGAGGCTAAGCGCCGCGGCAAGAACCAGTACCGCGTCTTCCACCCGTCGATGCGCGAGGCCCTGCGCAAGCGCCGCACGCTCGCGTTCGAGCTGGAGCGCGCCGTCTCCGAGGAGGAGCTGAGCGTCGTCTACCAGCCCGTCGTGCGGCTGTCGGACTGCCGCACCGTGGCCCTCGAGGCGCTCGTCCGCTGGAACCACCCGGAGCGCGGCCTCGTGGCGCCCGGCGACTTCATCGCCTTCGCCGAGGAGACCGGAGCCGTCGTCGAGATCGGCGCCATCGTGCTCGAGCGAGTGGTCGAGGAGGCCGCGAAGCTCCGCATCCCGATCCACGCGAACGTGTGCGCGCCCGAGCTGATCGATCCGGGCTTCCTGGACCGCCTCGACGCGCTGGTCGACATCCACGACCTGCCGCCGGAGCTGCTCGTGTTCGAGCTCACCGAGCGCGCCTTCGTGGGCGACGACCCCGTGCCGCTGGCCGTGCTCGAGGCGCTCCACAAGCGCGGGATGGGCGTGGCCGTGGACGACTTCGGCACCGGCTACTCCTCGCTTGCGTACCTCTCGCGCCTGCCCGTCGACACGATGAAGATCCCCAAGCAGTTCATCGACGAGGTGACCGGCTCGCGCGAGCACCACGCGCTCGCGCGCGCGGTGATCGAGCTCGGCGCGGCGCTCGACCTGAAGGTGATCGCCGAGGGCATCGAGACGCCCGACCAGATCGCGGCACTGCGCGCGTTCGGATGCGAGCTGGGGCAGGGCTACTACTACGGCATGCCCGGCGACGCCCGGCTGGCCCTGCGCCGCGTGGACATGCTCCGCGAGGAGCAGCTCCCGCAGCTACACGCCGTTTAGCCGGACCTAGTTCAGGCGCTCGACGATCATGGCCTGGCCCTGGCCGCCGGCCACGCACATCGTCTCGAGCCCGATCGTCTTGTCGTCGGACTCGAGCCCGTTGATCAGCGTGGTCATGATGCGCGCGCCGGTCATGCCGAACGGATGCCCGAGCGCGATCGCCCCGCCGTGCGGGTTCATCTTCTCGAGCGGGATGTCGCACTCGGCCATGATCGGGATCACCTGGGCGGCGAACGCCTCGTTCAGCTCGACCGTGTCCACGTCCTCGATCGACATGCCCGCGCGCTCGAGCACCTTCTTGATGGCCCAGATCGGCGCGACACCCATGTACTCGGGCTCGTTCGCGGCGGTCGCCGCGGCCACGATGCGGGCGCGCGGCTTCAGCCCGAGCTCGTCGGCCTTCGTGTCCGACATGACGAGGACCGCGGCGGCGCCGTCGTTCAGCGGGCATGAGTTGCCGGCGGTGACCTTGCCGTCCTCCTTGAAGGCCGGGTCGAGCTGGGAGAGCTTCTCGAGCGTGGAGCTGGCGCGCGGGCCGTCGTCCTTGGCGACGACGGTGCCGTCCTCGAGCGTCACCGGCACGATCTCGCGGTCGAAGTAGCCGCTCTCCTGCGACTGCACCGCGAGCTCCTGCGAGCGCTGCGCGTACTTGTCCATGTCCGCGCGCGACACCTCGTAGCGCTCGGCCACGTTCTCGGCTGTCAGGCCCATCGAGATGTAGGCATCCGGATGGCCGTCGTTCCCCTGGAGCTTCTCGTTCTGGTCCTGGGGGCGCGCGCCCTCGACCGCCTCGTTGTAGCGCGACACCCACTCGACCCCGGCGGCGATGTAGGCGTCGCCCTGGCCGGCGATGATCGCGTTCGATGCCTGCCGGATCGACTCGAGGCTGGAGGCGCAGTAGCGCGACACCGTGGCGCCGTTCGTCTCGAGCGGCAGCCGCTCAGAGAGGAGGGTGATGATCCGGCCCATGTTGAAGCCCTGGAGACCCTGCGGGAGACCCACGCCGCAGTAGACCTCCTCGACCAGCGAGGGGTCGACGCCCTCGTTGCGCTCGAGCAGGGCATCCACGACGAACGCACCCATCTCGTCGGGCCGCAGCTGGGCTAGCGAGCCCTTGAAAGCGCGGCCAATGGGTGTACGGATTGCATCGACGATCACTGGTTCAGGCATGGCGCGGAACCCTACTTAGGCGGCATCCGAAGCGCGCCATCCAGCCTGATCGTCTCGCCGTTCAGCATCGCGTTCTCGGCGATCTGGCAGGCCAACTGGGCGTATTCCTCGGGCCGGCCGAGCCTGGGCGGGTGCGGCACCTGCGCCCCGAGCGCCTGCCGGGCCTCCTCCGGAAGCCCGGCGAGGAGCGGCGTGTCGAACAGCCCCGGCGCGATCGTGCAGACGCGGATGCCGAGCCTGGCGAGGTCGCGCGCCGCCGGGAGCGTGAGGCCCACGACGCCGCCCTTGGAGGCCGCGTAGGCGGTCTGGCCGATCTGCCCGTCGAAGGCCGCGATCGACGCCGTCATGACGACCGCGCCGCGCTCGCCGCCCTCGTCCGGGTCGTTCGCCGCCATCGCGGCCGCGGCCAGCCGCAGCACGTTGAACGTGCCGATCAGGTTCACCCGGATGACGGTCTCGAACGGTTGGAGCGCGGCCGGCCCGTCCTTCTTCACGGTGCGCTCGGCCCAGCCGATGCCCGCGCACGAGACGGCCAGCCGGAGCCGGCCCGCCGCCTCGACCGCCGCGGCCACCTGCGCCTCGTCGGTCACGTCCGCCTTCACGAACGTGCCGCCGAGCTCGCCCGCCAGCGCCTCGCCGCGCTCGTCGTTCAGGTCGGCGATCGTCACGCGCGCGCCGCGTGCGGCGAGCTCGCGCGCGGTGGCCTCGCCGAGCCCGGACGCGCCCCCCGCGACGAGCGCCTCTATGCCATCGAGGCGCAACTACTCGCTGACGCGCTCGACGAGGAAGGAGATGCGCACGAGGGCGCGCCACTCGTCGAGGTTCTCGCCGCGGAGCCCTGTGGAGACCACGTCGACGGCCTTGATGTTGCGGAGCGACTGGCGCGCGTCGTCGAGAGCGGCCTTGACCGCGCCGTCGGAGCTATCCGGTGAGCTGCCCACCACTTCGATGATCTTCGTGACTGCCACGGGGCTCCGTTCGTTCGGGGTTGTGCGCAGCCTATCCCGGCATGTAGCTTGAGGGCGCATGGAGGCCAGCGCGGAGGAGCGGAGCGGCTACCTCGACGCGTCGAGGGTGTCGCCGGGAGAGCTGATGGGCATGGGCGCCGCGCTCGTCCTGCTCGCCTCGCTGTGGCTGCCGTGGTTCACGACGAGCTCGGACAACCCGAACTCGAAGCTCCCGGGCGGCGTCTCCGGGGGCGACTCCGCGAACGCGTGGCAGGTCTTCTCGACGCTCGACTGGCTGCTGGTCGCGGCCTGCGCGGCGCCGTTCATCCTCACCTGGATCGTCGCGCGCGGGCACGACCTGACCTGGAAGCCGGGAGAGGTGACGATGATCGTCGGGATCGTCGCCTTCATGCTGATCCTCTGCAACGGAATCATCCTGGGGCGGCCCGGCGACAGCGTGGCCATCGGCCTCTCGTGGGGCTACGTCGTCGGACTGCTCGCCTCGATCGGGCTGCTGGTGGCGGGCTACCTGCGCCAGGCGCTCTACACGACCGCGCGCAAGCCGCCGGGCGTCATCTGAGCTAGGTTCCCGCCGATGGAAGCCGGGGCCCCGAAGCCCGACCGCAACCTCGCGATGGAGCTCGTGAGGACCACCGAGTACGCCGCGCTCGCCTGCGCCCGTTGGATCGGCCGTGGCGACAAGGAGGGCGCTGACGGCGCCGCCGTTGACGCCATGCGGCTGCTGCTCGACACCGTCGCGATGGACGGCGTCGTCGTGATCGGCGAGGGCGAGAAGGACGAGGCCCCGATGCTCTACAACGGCGAGCACATCGGCGACGGGTCGCAGCCGCAGGTGGACATCGCCGTCGATCCGCTCGAGGGCACGGATCTGTGCGCGAAGGGCCTTCCCAACGCGATCGCGACGATCGCGCTGTCGGAGCGCGGGACGATGTTCGACCCGGGCCCGTGCGTCTACATGCTGAAGATGGCGACCTCGCGCACGCTCGCGCCGCTGCTCGACCTCGACCGGCCGATCGGCGAGACGCTGAAGCTGATGGCGAAGGAGAAGGGCGTCCCGGTCGGCGACCTCGTGGTGATCATGCTCGACCGCGACCGCCACGAGGAGTACATGAGCGAGATCCGCGACGCGGGCGCGCGCATCCGGCTGATCCCGCACGGCGACGTGTCCGCCGCGCTGGCGGCGGTGACCGAGGACTCGCGAGTGGACCTGCTGTTCGGCATCGGCGGCACGCCGGAGGGCGTGCTCGCGGCGGCGGCCATCCAGTGCACCGGCGGCCAGATCCTCGGACGGCTGTGGCCGCGCTCGGACGACGAGCGCAGCGCGGCGCTCGAGGCCGGCTACGACCTCGACGAGGTGCTCGACAAGGACCGGCTCGTGTCCGGCAACGACGTGTTCTTCGCGGCCACCGGCGTGACCGACGGCGAGATGCTCGACGGTGTGCGCTACAGCGGCCCGGAGGGCGCCACGACGGAGTCGATCTCGATGCGCTCGCGCTCGGGGACGGTGCGCAGGATCGTCGCGCGGCACGACCGCGCGAAGCTCCGCGAGATCGTCGGCGAGCGGCTCGGCTAGTACTCGACGCGCGGGCGGTCGCGCTCGGCGTCGGTCGGCGGGCGCGGCGTGCGCAGGGCGCCGACGTGCGACTCCTCGAGCTCGAGGTTCGCGAGCGAGCGCAGGAATGCGTTCGTGACGAGCACGTGGACGCGGAGCTGGGTCTGCTCGTAGATCCAGCGGCTGAAGCTGGTGGCGATCGTGGGGTAGAAGTTCACGACCTCGGACGAGACGAGCAGCGTCACCGCGGGCGCGTCCTCGGGGCCGGGCTCGCGAACGACGCTGAGCCTGAGGAAGCCACGCCCGCGCCCGTGCCGCGCGACGAGCACGCCGCGGTTTATCGGCCAGGTGACGGTGCCGCCGTCGCGGGTCAGGTGGTACTCGGGCTTGTGAAAGCGGAGCAGCACGAACGGGCGGCGCAGGAACACGACGTCGCGCGAGTCGTTGGCGTACAGCACGCGGATCAGTCCCAGCGAGAAGCGCGACAGGAAGCTCCAGTACGTGCGTGCGAGCCGCTCCAGGTTCTCGGGCGACCACATGCGGTCCAGCTCCGCACGCGGCAGCGTCACCTCGGCCACCTGGCGGCTGCCCACGGCGCCGTCGGTCGAGTAGCCGGACGGCGGCACCTTGATGATCTGCACGCGCGCGTGGGCACGCCGCCGGCGCACGACCTCGCGGCGCGTCCTGCTGGCAAGCCGGCGCGGGTCGCGCGTCCTCACAGGAGCTCTACCTCCACACGCTCGCCCTTCGCGGCGTCGCCCTCGCCTGGGGCGATCAGCGCGAGGGCCTCCGCTCCCAGCATCGACGTGAGGACATGGGAGCCCTGGGCGCCGGTCGTCTCCGCGACCAGACCGTCTTCCGCATCGCGCAGCCTCACCCTCACCGCCTGCTCTCGGTGGGGATGGCGTGGAACCGCCTCGGCGAGCCGCGCGGTAGCACGCCGGGGCTCGGTCGCGGCCCCCTGAAGCGCCGCGAGCGCGGGCCGCGCGAACAGCTGGAACGTCACCATCGCCGATACGGGATTCCCGGGGAGGCCGAACGCGAGCGTGCCGTCACGCACGCCGAACCAGACCGGCTTGCCGGGCCTCAGGCTCACGCCCCAGAAGCGCTCCTCCACGCCGAGCTCGCGAAGCGCGGGCTTCACGTGGTCGTGGGGCCCGACGGACACCCCGCCGGAGACGATCACGACATCGGACTCCGCGAGCGCCGCGCCGAGACCGGCGCTCGTGCTGGCGAGGTCGTCGCGGATCGTCACGCGCCCGGCGAGCTCTCCACCGGCGCGCTCGACCAGCGCCGCGAGCGCGAACCCGTTGGAGCTGTAGATCCCACCGGGCGCGAGCGGAGCGCCGGGCTCGGTCAACTCGTCACCCGTCACGAGCACCGCGACCCGCGGCCGCCGCGCGCAGCGCAGCTCCGCACGGCCGACCGAGGCGGCAACGCCGAGCTCGGCGGGCCCGAGCGTCGTGCCGGGCTCGAGAACGGCGGCACCGACAGCAATGTCCTCGCCGGCGCGCCGGATATTGGATCCGGCCCGTGTTTCCGGGACTGAAACGCGATCGTGTATGACTTTTCCCCGCATTGCGGGGTTAAGTGAGACACCATCGCCAGGATCGTCGCTCCTCGATGCGGTAGCGCGCTCCACCGGAACCACGGCGCTCGCGCCCTCCGGCACCACCGCCCCCGTGGAGATGCGCACCGCCGAGCCCGGCTCGAGCCGCCCCGAGTAGGGCGTGCCCGCCCGCGCCTCGCCCACCACGGAGAGCTCCGCCGCCGGTCCCGCCACCACCGCATAGCCGTCCATGCTCGAGCTGTCGAAGGGCGGTACGGAGATCGGGCTCGTGACCTGTTCGGCGAGCACGCGCCCCAGCGCGGCATGGATCGGAACCGCCTCGTCCGCGAGCGGGGTGACGCTCTGAAGCACGCGCTCGCGCGCCTCGTCGATCGAGATCAGGTCGGTCACGCGCGCAATCTTCTCCGAAAGTCCGGCCCCGTCCGCCGTTTGCGGGGGTACGATCGACCGAGATGACGCCCATTCGGGGTCCACTGGCGCGCCTTGAGCGCTCGCGAGATGAGCTTGCCAAGCAGTGGCTCGTCCGCCTGATCGAGCGCGCGTCGCTCGACGAGATCCGTGAGCTGCCCACGGAGCGGATCGCGCGCGAGCTGCCCGAGCTGATCACGGGGATCGTCGGTGCGGTCGCGGAAGGCGAGGGCGATCCGTTCGATCTCTCCAAGGAGCAGGCCGAGCGGGCGGCGTCGCTCGCGGCGCTGCGCAGCGGCGGGCGCGAGGCGCGGGCGGTGGACGTGGCGCGTGACATCGCCGCGCTTCAGACCGTGCTGCTTCACGCGCTGCGCGAGGAGCTCGAGAACGATCCGGTGCGCTTCGCCGAGGCCGTCGAGCAGCTGTTGGAGGCCACCGCGGGGATCCAGGCCGCGGCCATGGAGGCGCACGTGGCCTCGCGCTCGCGCGAGCTCGAGTCGCAGGCGAACACCGATCCGCTCACCGGCCTCGGCAACCTGCGCGCGCTCCAGCGCCAGCTCGCGAACCTGCTCGACGTCCACAAGCGCTACCGGCATCCGTTCGCGCTGCTCCTGATGGACATCGACGGCCTGAAGCGGATCAACGACTCGCACGGCCACCCCGCCGGCGACCGCGTGCTGATGCAGGTGGCGATGTCGCTCCGCCGGTCGATCCGGTCGGTGGACACCGCGGCGCGGATCGGCGGCGACGAGTTCTGCGTGCTCCTGCCCGAGCAGGATCTCCAGACCGCCGCCAAGCTCGCAGCCCGCCTCGCGACCGCCATCGAGGAGGAGGTGGCCGCGCCGGGCGACCCCAGCATCTCCGTCTCGATCGGCGTTGCGGCATCGCCCGAACACGGCGACGACGCGGAGGCGCTGATCGACACGGCCGACCGCGCGATGTACCGCGCCAAGGCGGCCGGCCAGGGCATCGCGCTGGGCGACCCGCCCGGCACCCAGGGCGTAACCGCCGAAGAAGCCACCACCTAGAGGCGAACGGGACGGCTGCGCCGCGGGCACCGCCCTCGGCTTGCCCGGATAGCGTGGCTGCGCCGCGGGCACCACCCTCGGCTTGCCCGGATGGCGTGGCTGCGCCGCGGGCACCGCCCTCGGCTTGCCCAAGGCCTCGCGCTACTCGATCAGGCCGTGGCGGATGCCGATCGCGACGGCCTGCGTGCGCGTGGATGCCTCGAGCTTCGCGAGGATCCGCTTCGTATGGGTGCGCACGGTCTCGGTCGAGAGGCCGAGCTTGTCGGCCACCGCGTCGGTCTGCATCCCGTCGGCGAGCATCTGGAGGATCTCGCGCTGCCTGGCGCTCAGCGTGCGGTCGCCCTCGTCGAGGACGATCGTCGAGGAGAGCCCGGGGTCCACGTAGAAGTCGCCGCCGCGGGCCGCCTCGATCGCTCGCACGAGGTCCTCGGAGGGCGAGTCCTTGCGAACGTAGCCCTTGACGCCCGCCTTGAGAGCCTCGCTCAGGAGGCGAGCGCCCCCGTCCGAGGTGAACACGACGATCGGCGCCTCCACCTGGTCGCGCAGCTGCGCCACGACCTCGCCGACGTCCACGCCGGCGCGCCACGGGTCGATGATGATCACGTCGGGCGGTGTGCCGTTGGACACCTCGCCGACCTGGTCGATCGACTCGGCGTCTGAGATGACGACCTTGTCGAAGGCCGCTTCTAGCACCGCGCGTACCCCCGCTCGGACGACCGGATGGTCGTCGACGATCAGGCAGCGAGGCGGTTGCTTCGCGCCGGAGGGCATTCGGGCCAGCATACCTCGGAATGCTCCGGCTATCCCTCGCGCGGGGGACGTGCGCGAACGCCTACGGGCGCGGGAAGCGGCGGAGCAGCTCCTGGCTGAGCGCTCCGGCGACCCGCACACCGGCGACCGCGAGGCCCGCCGCGGTGCGGACGGCGACGCTCACGACATCGTCGGCCGGCTGCGGCACGATCGGCTCCGACGGCTGCGACGGCTGCGACGGCTGCGACGGGGGCGCGGCGGCTCCGGCGCGGCCCGTCTTCGGCTTCGCCCCGGCTCCCGCGGCGGCACGGCCCGGCTTCGGGCTCGTGCGCGCGGCTCGTGGGGTGCGGGGCGGCTTTGCGGCGGGTGTGCCAGCCTGCTCGGCCTTCGCGGCGGCCTTGCTCGCCGCCGCCGCGGGCGTGCTGCGCGCCGAATCGCGCTTCGCGCTCCGCTTTCCCGGCCGCGAGTTGGGCAGGTTCCCGAGCACTCCTCCGTCGTCCGCCATGGCCGAGGATTCTAGACGTGACCGAATTGGGTACACGGAACCTGCGCGTCCGGTCGATAAAGTCGGGAAGAGCCCGTTTTGGACCGCTTGACTTCAATATCTGCAGCGTTAGGGTGTACATCGTCTGTTTTTCTGGGCCCGGCGCCCTCGCGCTAGGCCCTGCTCGCCGTTAGGAAAAAAAAGATTGTCCGTAGCTGATCTGCAAGAGCTCGAGGAGGTAAAGCTCCTCGTCGTCAAGGGGCAGGCAACCGGTGTACTCACGTACGCCGAGGTTGCGACTGCGCTCGCCGAGGTGGAGCTGGACGAGGGCGACATCGAGGAGCTTCACGGCTACTTCGAGAAGTCCGAGATCGAGCTGGTCGAGGACGACCCCACCCACGCCGCCCCGGTCGTGGAGCGTGCCGTCGACCGCCGCAGCCGGCGCAAGAAGGCGACGATCGACCTCAAGCCGGACATGACGACCGACTCCCTTCAGCTGTTCCTGAAGGACATCGGCAAGGTCCGGCTGCTGACGGCTCAGGAGGAGGTCGACCTCGCCAAGCGCATCGAGCGCGGCGACCTCGACGCGAAGCAGAAGATGGTCGAATCGAACCTCCGGCTGGTGGTCTCGATCGCCAAGAACTACAGAAACCAGGGCCTTCCGTTCCTGGACCTGATCCAGGAGGGCACGCTCGGCCTGGTCCGCGCCGCGGAGAAGTTCGACTACCGCAAGGGCTTCAAGTTCTCGACCTACGCCACCTGGTGGATCCGCCAGGCGATCGCCCGCGCGCTCGCCGACAAGGCGCG
>DASYMP010000147.1:0-7896 GCA_036009005.1 Thermoleophilaceae bacterium
GCTGGTCCGCGAGGGCTCGCGAGGCAAGCTCGACGCGCTGATCCAGCGCCTGGGCGCCGACGAGGGGCGGATCGTCCCCGTGACCGGAGACCTCTCGAAGCCGGGCCTCGGCATCGAGGGCTTCGACGAGCCGATCGACCACCTCTTCCACCTGGCCGCCGTCTACGACGTCGAGGCGGACGAGGAGTCCTCGGAGCGCGCGAACGTCGACGGCACGAAGCACGTCATCGAGTTCGCGAACTCGCAGGAGGTCGGGCGCTTCCACCACACGAGCTCGATCGCGGTCGCCGGTAACTACGACGGCGTCTACCAGGAGGACATGTTCGACGAGGGGCAGAAGCTGCCCCACCACTACCACCGCACCAAGTACGAGTCAGAGCGGCTCGTGCGCGAGGGCGTCGAGACGAAGACGGTGGTGTTCCGGCCGGGCATCGTCGTCGGCCACTCGGAGACCGGCGAGATGGACAAGATCGACGGTCCCTACTACTTCTTCAAGCTGCTCCAGAAGCTGCGTCACGCGCTCCCGGAGTGGTTCCCGCTCGCCGGCCCGGAGGGCGGGCAGACGAACCTCGTGCCGGTGGACTTCGTGGCGCGTGCGATGGACCACATCGCGCACCTCTCCGACGACGACCTGCCGAGCGACACCTTCCACCTGGTGAACCCGGAGCCGATGAGCGTCGGCGGCGCGCTCAACGAGTTCGCGAAGGCGGCGCACGCGCCCCAGTTCGCGATGCGGATCGACCAGAACCTGACGAACGTGGTGCCGAAGCAGGTGCGCGCCGGACTCAAGGCGCTGCCGACGGTCAAGAAGGTCCGCAACCAGCTCTACCGCGACCTCGGCATCCCCCCGGCGGCGATGGAGAACCGCGACTTCAAGGCGAAGTTCGACGCGCGCGACGCGCAGCGCGCGCTCAGCGGCACCGGGATCGCGGTCCCGCCGCTGTCGACCTACGCGCCGCGCCTGTGGGACTACTGGGAGCGCAACCTCGATCCGGACCTGTTCCGCGACCGCACGCTGGCCAGCGTCATCAAGGGCAAGAAGGTGCTGATCACCGGCGCCTCGAGCGGCATCGGCCTCGAGACGGCCCTCAAGGTCGGCGAGGCCGGCGGCGAGGTGCTGCTCGTGTCGCGCACGCGCGAGAAGCTCGAGGAGGTGGCAAAGCAGGTGGAGGCGCTCGGCGGCACCGCGCACGTGCACCCGGCCGACCTCGCGGACCTCGAGGACATCGACCGGCTGGCCGCCGAGGTGCTCGAGCAGCACGGCGGCATCGACGTGCTCGTGAACAACGCCGGTCGCTCGATCCGCCGCTCGGTCGAGCGCTCCTACGATCGCTTCCACGACTTCGAGAGAACGATGCAGCTGAACTACTTTGGCGCGCTCAAGCTCATCCTCGCGTTCCTGCCGGGGATGCGCGAGCGGAAGTCGGGGCACATCGTCAACGTCAGCTCGATCGGCGTGCAGACGAACACGCCGCGCTTCTCCGCCTACGTGGCGTCGAAGTCCGCGCTGGACGCGTTTTCACGCTGCACGGCGCCCGAGGTGGTCGAGGACAACGTGAAGTTCACGACCGTCTACATGCCGCTCGTGCGCACGCCGATGATCGCGCCGACCGACATCTACAAGGCCTTCCCCACGCTCACGCCCGACGAGGCCGCGGTGATGCTCTGCGACGCGCTGATCGACAAGCCGAAGCGGATGGCCTCGCGGCTCGGCACGTTCGGCGAGGTGCTCTACGCCGTCTCGCCCAAGACCGTCGACCTCGTGCTCAACCAGGCCTACAACCTGTTCCCAGACTCGAGCGCGTCGAAGAAGGACAAGAAGAAGACGGACGGCGACGGCGCCGGCGGCAAGGACGGCGACCGCAAGCCGGAGCCCGCCGACGCCAAGAAGGACGACAGCGAGATGTCCACCGAGGCCGTCGCGATGGCGTACCTGCTGCGCGGCGTGCACTTCTAGCGGCGCTGAAGGCGCTTCGCCGCGGCGGCGGATACACGCAGGCGCGCGCGGGGCGAGCGGTTGCCCACCAGGTCGACCGCCACGGCCTCCGCGCGGTAGCGCACCGGCGCGGCGCGCGTCGGCCCGCGCTTCGCCGCCCGCGCGCGTGACCGCACACGCAGCCGGTTCTTTCCGGCGGCCCCGTTCTGGCGGAGCGTGCGGACCGCCCGCCAGCGCTTGCCCTTGAGCCGCTGGAGCTGAATCGTCACGCGGGCCGGCTCGGAGAGCCTGTAGGTGATCGTCGAGCCGCGCACTCGCAGCGCGGTGATGACGGGGCGGATGCCGTCCACCGCCACCTTGGCGGAACCCGCCGCGCTCGCGCCGTGCGGATCGGTCACACGCACGCCCGCGGTGAAGGTCCTGGTGGATTCGTACGCGCGTGTGATGGTGGGCGTGCCGCCACCCGCGGTCTCGAAGCTCCCGTTGCCGTCGAGGTCCCACTCGTAGCGGAGCTGCTGGTGCTCGGGGTCCGAGGACCGGGCGGCGTCGAACGTGACCGCCTTGCCCACCGCGACCACCGACGGGCCGACCGACAGCGCTGCAACGGGCGGCAGATTCGAGACGACCGCCACGCCGAGCGGGTTGTTGAAGAGCTGGCTCGACTGGCGCAGGATGCTCTGCGAGCCGTCGGGCAGGTCGACCGAGACGAGCCCGCCCTCGAGATCGTCGAGCGTGTAGTCGCTCAGGACGACGTCGCCTGCCGGGGTCAGCCCGAGGCGCTGGGGGAGCACGATGCGGTCGCTGGCGGTGTTCGGCGTCTGGGCGGCCTGGAGGCCGGTCGCGCGGTCCACCGAGACCAGCGCCGTGCCGCCGTTCTGGTTCACCACGAGGATGCGCCCGCCGGGCTCGACGGCGATCCCGAGCGGGTTGCGGAACAGGTTGCCCCACTCCGTCGCGTTCCTCGACAGGATGCTCTGCTCCTTCGTCCCCGGGTCGATCCGGACGATCGCTCCGAAGTCGTAGGGGCAGTTGATGATCGTGGTGCCGTCGTTGAAGTCGCCGTAGTTCGTGACGAGCAGCGAGCCGTCCGGGTGCACGGCGATGCCGAACGGGTAACAGAGCTGGCCGCCCTCGGTCACGAGCGTCTGCGCGCCCGTGGCCGGGTTCACGCTCACGACGCTCGGTGTGCCGAGCGTGCCGACGTTCTCGACCACGTAGATCAGCCCGTTCGGCGCGAGCGCGATGCCGGCGGGGTCCACGAGCAGGTTGCCCTGCGTGACGAGCGACTGGTGGCCGCTCACCGGGTCCACGCGGACGATGCGGCCGTCCGCGGCTCGGTCGCTCGGAGTGGCGTATGCGCCCATGTCCGCCACGAGCAGGCTGCCGTCAGCGGCAACCGCTATGTCGTACGGGTGGCGGAAGAGGTCGCCCTGCGGTCCGTTGCGCGAGATCTCCACGAGCCCGCCCGTGGCCGGGTTCGCCCTGAGGATCACCGCGGACGGCGCGGATTGCTTCGTGACCACCGAGTTCGCCACGTAGGCGACCCACGGGTCAGCGGGCGCGGCGAGGGCCGCGGCTGGGAGCAGCGCAAGGAAGATGACCGCCACGAGGACGGCGAAAAACCGCATCACTCCCTGATATCGGCCGTGAGCGCCGATTAAATAAAGGCAGGCCCTCTGCGTACGAGGTTCGCGTAGAGCGCCTGCTGGATCTGGCCACGCACCTGCTCCGAGAGCTCCAGCACGAGCGCACGGTCCTCCGCGGCCTCGGGCCCGTAGGAAGCCGTCTCGATCGGGTCGAGGAACTCGATGCGCCATTTCGACGGCAGCGGCACGATCCCGAGCGGCCCGAGCAGGGGGAACGTGGGGGTCACCGGGAAGTACGGCGCCCCGATCAGGCGAGCCACGGCGGGCAGGTCGGCGAGCTTGGGATAGATCTCCTCGCTACCCACCACGGCCACCGGCACGATCGGCGCGCCGGTGCGCAGCGCGATCTCCACGAAGCCGCCGCGGCCGAAACGCTTCAGCCGGTAGCGCTCCGAGTAGGCCTTGCCGGTTCCCTTGACGCCCTCGGGGAAGACGGCGACCAGATGGTCCTGCTCGAGCAGCCGCATCGCGTTGTGCGGCGACGCCACGACGCCGCCGACCTTCCGCATCGCGCCGGATATCCAGGGCAGGTCGAAGGCCCAGTTGAGGACGAGGAAGCGAGCGTGGCGCGGCAGCGGGTGCTCGCGGAGGAGGGCGACGGAGATCATCGTCGCGTCCCAGGGGAGGATGCCCGCGTGGTTCGCCGTGAGCAGCGCGCGGCCGTGCGCGGGCACGCGCTCGACGCCGTCCACCTGCACCCGCCACCAGGAGTCGAACAGGAACGCGAAGAAGGGCTCGACGAGCTCGGCGAAGTCCTCGTCGAAGCCCCACTCGTCCTCGGAGTAGTTGCCCTCGAGGCGCTCGAGGATGCGAGCGAGCGTCTCGCGCGCGTCACTGGGAAGGGCCGTGGCGCCCCGCGTGAGCGCCTCGGGCAGCTCGAGCCCGCTCTCGAGACCTGCGCGCAGGCGGCGCATGAAGGCGATCGCGGTCGGCACCACGTCGGCGCCCGGGATCACGCCGCCGCCCTCGCGTGCTCGGCCCAGCTCTGCACCGCGTCGACCGTCGAGTGGAGCGGCGTGTAGCCGATCTCCTCCGTGAGCCGCCGCGTGTCGACCCCGCGGCCGTAGCGGAGCAGGCGCTGGAAGTCGTCGGACTGGGCGTCGAGGCCGAGCCGCTGGCCGGTGGAGGTGACCGCGCCGAACAGCGGCGATGCGATCGGCAGCGCCCGCTTCCCCGCGAGCCGGATCAGCCGCGCGAGGCCGATCGTGCCCGAGCCGGCCACGTTGACCGCGCCCTGCGCGGGGTTCCTCACCGCCGCGACGATCGTCTCGAGCGCGTCGTCGATGTCCACGAGCTGGATGCGCGGGTCGAAGCCCATGTAGGTCGGGCAGACGGGCTGGGAGAGGTAGCGCGTGATCTGCGTCCGCAGGCCGGGGCCGATGGCGGGCTGGTAGCGCAGCATCGTGCAGCGCACGCCCGTGTGGCGCTTCGCGTAGGTGTCGAAATAGGTCTCGATCTCGGCGACGTCGCGCTGGAAGCGCGTCCGCAGCGGATACATCCGCGCCATCTCCTCGGTGAAGAACTGGGGCGCGTGTGGCTCGGCGCCGTAGACGCCCGCGGACCCGCGCACGACGATCGTGCCGAGCGTGGGCAGGCGCTCGCATGCGGCAAGCAGCTGCAGCGTTCCCATCACGTTCACGTCGTGCATCGCGCGTGACGACATCCCGGGTCCGGGCTGCCGCACGATCTGCTCGTGGACGATCGTGTCCACCCGCGTGGCGGGGATCAGCTCGGCGATCTGCGGGTCGCGGATGTCCGCCTCGATGAAGTCGAGACGCTCGACCGGCACCTTCGGGCGGCGTGTGTCGAGGCCCGCGACGTACTCGACGTCGGGATCCTGCTCGAGCCGAGCGGCGAGCAGGCTTCCCACCTGGCTCCCCACGCCGGTGATCAGCACCCGGCGACCGGCCACTACGACTTGCTGCTGCGCTTCGAGGAGGAGCTGCTGCGCTTCTTCGAGGAGGCGCTGCGCGCGCGCTTCGCCGGGAGCCGCTCCTCGATCGCCTCGAGGCGCCGGCCGATCGCGCGCAGCTCGGCGCGGATGTCCTTCAGGTCGTCGTTCGTGACCGGGCGGCGGCCGTCGAGTGCCTCGGCCATCGAGCGGCGGCCGCGCGCGAGCCGGTCCTCGGCGCCCTTGCGGAGGTCCTCGACCGAGTCGACCAGGTCGTCGAGCGCGCCCTGGGCGGCGGAACGGCCGCGCTCAGCGGAGCCGAGCGTGGCGTCGACGGTGCGCTCGACGGCGTCGCGGAGGTTGTCGGCGGGCTTTGCCATCCGGGGCAGGTTAGCCCGACCCGCCCTCACTACTCTCCACTCCCCCTTGGCCCTTCAGCACCAGGTCCGCCCGAACCACCTGCGGCCCGCGGCCGAGCTGGCCGAGCGCGTACTCCTCCCGGGCGACCCGGGACGCGCGCTCGCCGTGGCCCAGGCGCTGCTCGACACGCCACCGCGGATGTTCAACCACGCGCGCGGACTATGGGGTTACACCGGAACGGCGCCGGACGGCCGGCCGCTCACGGTCCAGGCCACCGGCATCGGCGGACCGAGCGCGGCGATCGTCTGTGAGGAGCTGATCGGGCTCGGCGCCACCCGGCTCGTCCGCATCGGAACCTGCGGCGCGCTCGACCCGGAGCTGGCCCTCGGCACGCTCGTGGCGGCCGAGCGCGTGCTGCCGGCCGACGGCACCAGCGCCGCGCTCGGTGCTGCTGACGCGCTCGAGCCGGACCCGGAGATGCTGGCGCGCCTCGTCGATGCCGGGGCCCGGCCGGCGACCGTGGTGAGCAGCGACCTCTTCTATGACCCGCGCGAGGAGGCGGCCGGGAGGTGGGCCGCCGCGGGTGCGGCGGTCATCGAGATGGAGGCGGCAACGATCTTGCAGATAGCCGCCCGCCGGGGCGTGGCCGCCGCGTGCGTTCTCGGGGTCAGTGACGCCGTGGCGCAAGCAGCGGGCGGTGCCCGCGGCGCAGCGATGCCCTTGTCGGGCGCGAACGGGTCGCGGCGCATGACCCAGGAGGAGCTCGAGGAGCTGGGTGTGCGAGTCGGCGAGGCGGGCTACGCCGCGGTCAGGTGTCCGTGACCGTCAGGCGCTCCTGCGCCCGCGGCATCGGCTCGCCGCCGGGGGCCAGGAGCGTGGCGAGCGCGGCGATGTCGCGCGTGATCTCGTCGAGCCGCGCCTCGATGCGCCCGAGCCGGTCGTCACCCGAGGCCGCGGGGCTTGCGGCCACGCGCTCGTCCAGCCGGTCGATCGAGTCCTCGATGCCCTCGAGGCGCTGCGATACCGAGCGCAGCCGACGCGTGACGCGCTCGATGTCGGCGGCGGAGGGCAGGTTGAGCGCTCCCATCGCCACCTCCTGCGCCTGGACGGCTTTCTCGCGCGCCTCGAAGGCCCGGGCGATCGCGGAGTTGACCACAGGATTCGAGATCAGCTCCTCGGCGATCTTCCCGAGCGCCTCCTCGCCCTGGCGCGAAATACGGTCGACGAAGCTCTGGTCCTGCTGCGGGGCCGCCATCGCGCGGCAGGGTACAACAAGGCACCTCGCCGGGACGGCAGAACGGAGCAGATCGGACCAGTCTCACCCTCAGGTCGAGCCTTATGTACGTTTGATCCGGCTGTGTGGAGGAACAATCCGCTCACTGGACACGACGGGAGCTGCGGGGTGGAGTGTCCAGCCTGCGGGAGGGGCATGTTGAAGTTATGGGCAGAGCTGGTCGATACAACCTGCGAGCAGATGGCTCGTCCCGACTCCACGGTTCCCCGTTGCGCACCACAAAGCCCTCAAGTAGCGTTGACACTGCAGCAGGTGGCGAAAACACGTGCGCGCTTGCGCACGGTCATCTGCCGCACCCCGAGGGAGATTCTGGAATAGCACGGATGAAGACGCGGCTTCTCACCCTCCTGCTCGCGGCAGGACTTCTTGCTGCGGCCGCGCTCACCGTGCTCACGTTCTCCGCGTCCGCGCAGAGCCAGACCGTCTACGTGCAGCTCCCCACGGGCGAGGTCGTGCCCGTGACCGTCGACGTGCCGCCCGGCGCGACGCTGGACGACATCCAGCTGCCCGGCCCGCAGGTGGCGCCGCCCACCACTCCCACGACGCCACCCGGTACGAACACGGACCTGCCGAACACGTCCCCCGACGCGCCAACTCCGGCCAACCCGGGCGGGGACCAGGGCCCCAGCTCCGACGGCGGCTCGCAGCAGGAGCACTCGAGCTCCGGCCGGCGCGTGCAGGACAGGCAGGGCCCGAACGGCGAGCTCACGGGTGACCTCAAGTCTCGAGCTAAGGATGAGCTTTCGAAGGCGAAGCGCAAGGGACGTCG
>DASYMP010000148.1:0-8015 GCA_036009005.1 Thermoleophilaceae bacterium
GCGCGGCGAGGCGCGCCGGTCCTGGGAGCATTCGATCCCGCCCACGAAGGAGCTTCGCTACTCGATCACGTTCCGCACGCTCCGGAAGCCCGGATGACGGACACGACCTGCCCGAACTGCGACGAGCCCGCGCCCCGAGGCGCGCGCCGCTGCGCGCGCTGTGGCTACGGCTTCCTGGAGGACGGCCGCGGGCCGCGCCGCTCGCGCCCCGGCCGCGCCCGCGCGTCGGCCGCCTTGGCACTGGCGATCGTCGCCGCCGGCGCCGTATTCCTGTCGACAGTCCTGGATAGGGGGCGCTATACGACACCTATCCAGGATCGTCGCGCGAGCGCGGGGCTCGAGGTGCTCTCCGAGCGGCCGCTTTCGCGCGCGGCGGCGGAGCGCGTGCTCGCTCAGCGCTACCTCCCCGCGCAGGACGACGACCAGGCCGACGTGCACTGCTCCGCGCGCATCGCCAAGCCGGCCCACTCGGTGCGCCGTTGCCGGCTCACCTATGCCGGGGGCGTCAGGCGGGCGCTGGTGCTCCTCACGAACGCGCGCGGCGCGGAGGTGCTGGCCGAGCCGTGACGGGCCATGTCGAGCTCGTGATCCTGTTCCTGCTCGTGACGGTGGCGGCGCTCACCGCGCTCGCTCGCGTGCTGCGTGTGCCGTATCCGATCCTGCTCGTGGTGGGCGGGAGCCTCGTGGGCTTCGCGCCCGGTGTGCCGGACGTGCAGCTGCCGCCCGAGCTCGTGCTGCTGATCTTCCTGCCGCCGCTGCTCTTCAACGCGGCCTACTTCTCCTCGGCGCGCGACCTCCGGGCGAGCATGCGGCCGATCGTCCTGACGGCGATCGGGCTCGTGCTCGTCACGGCCTGCGCCGTCGCGGTGGCCGCGCACGCGGTGATCGACGGGCTGCCGTGGGCGGCGGCGTTCGCGCTCGGCGCGATCGTCTCTCCCACCGATCCGCTTGCCGCGACGACGATTGCGCGCCGGCTCGGCGTGCCGAGCCGCCTGACGGCGGTGATCGAGGGCGAGAGCCTCGTGAACGACGGCACCGCCCTGGTGGCCTACCGGACCGCGGTCAGCGCAGCGGTGGGAGGCAGCTTCGACCTGCTCGGCGCCTCCGGCGAGTTCGTGGTGAACGTGCTCGGCGGCATCGCCGTGGGCGCGGCCGCCGGCGTGCTGCTCGTGGCCGTGCTGAGGCGGCTCGTGGCGGACGACGTGGTGGGCGTGGTCATCTCGCTCGCCGCGGGCTACGTGGCCTACATCCCGGCCGAGGAGATCGGCGTGTCCGGGGTGCTCGCCGCCGTGACGGTGGGCCTGATCGTGGGGCACCGCTCGTCCGAGCTCTCCACGCCCGCGTCGCGCCTGCGCGGCTACGGCTTCTGGGAGGTGCTCGTCTTCCTGCTGAACGCGGTGCTGTTCGTGTTCGTCGGGCTCCAGCTGCCCGGCATCCTCGCCAGTCAGGACCGCTCGGCCGCCGAGCTGATCGCGCTCGGGTCGCTTGTCGGGCTGGTCGTGATCGGAACGCGGCTGCTCTGGGTCCACACCACTCCCTACCTCGTGCGCGCGCTCGACCGGCGCGAGAGCCAGCGGGCCCGCCGGGTGGGCTGGCGGATGCGCACGGTGTCCGCCTGGAGCGGGCTGCGCGGCTCCGTCTCGCTGGCTGCGGCGCTCGCGCTCCCCCACGGATTTCCCGAGCGCGACCTCCTGATCTTCCTCACGCTGGCGGTGATCTTCGCGACGCTCGTGCTCCAGGGCCTGACGCTCCCGCTCCTGATCCGGCGGCTCGGCATCGAGGACGACGGTACGGCCGAGCGCGAGGAGCTGCGCGCACGCGCCGAGGCCACGAGGGCGGCCATCGAGCACATCCGCCATCTCGGCGACGAGGGCTGGACGCGCGAGGACACGCTCGAGCGCATGACGAGGCTGTACGAGTTCCGGCTACGCCGGATCAAGCAGCGCGCCGGGAAGCTCAGCGTCGACGGCGACGAGGGCGATCTGAACGAGCGCTCGGCGACCTACCAGCGAACCGTCCGCGAGGTGCTCGACGCCCAGCGCGTGCGCATCATCGAGCTGCGCGACGAGGGCGTGATCTCGGACAGCGTGCTGTACGCGCTCGAGCGCGAGCTCGACCTCGAGGATCAGCGTCTAGAGATCTGAGCGGGCGTAACCTGAGCGGATGAGCGAGACGCCGAGGATCCTCCTGTTCGACATCGACGGCACGCTGGTGTCGACCGGCGGCGCCGGGGCCGTGGCCTGGAAGCAGGCCTTCGAGGAGCTGTACGGGATCCCGGCCGACATCGGCGAGTTCACGGACGCCGGGATGACCGACCCCGACGTGGGCTCGAAGACGTTCGAGGCCGTGATCCATCGCGAGCCCACCGCGCGCGAGCTCGCCCAGCTGATCCAGCGCCGGCTCGAGCACCTCCCCGAGGCGATCGCCGCGAGCGAGGGCTATCGCGTGCTGCCCGGTGTGGCGGAGCGGCTGCGCCAGCTGAGCCGCGACGGCCACCTGCTGGGCCTGATCACGGGCAACGGCGACGGGGCCGCGCACGTGAAGCTCGCGCGCGGCGACCTCAACCGCTGGTTCACGTTCGGCGCCTACGCCACGGCGGGCGTGGACCGCGCCGGCATCGTGAAGCGCGCCGTGGAGCGCGGCGAGGCGATGCTCGGCTGCGACGTGCCGAACGACGACATCTTCGTCGTGGGCGACACACCGCTCGACATCAGCGCCGCGCACGCCGTGGGCTGCACGGCGGTGGCGGTGGCCACCGGCCACTTCGACGCCGATGCGCTACGCGAGGCGGGGGCCGACCACGTGCTCGAGACGCTCGAAGAGGAGCTCCCGCTAAACGCTTAGGCACCTAACTAATAGGCTGCTAACGTTGTCCATGTGACGACGCAGCTCGATCTGACCGACGCGCTACAGGAGTTCTTCGTAGCCGCCCGGCGCGCCCGCGGCCGCGCCGCGAGCAAGCCGGACGCGGAGGGACTCTCGCTGGCGCAGTACCACCTGCTCGAGCCGCTCGGCGCCGGCCCGCGGACGAACCGCGAGCTCGCCGAGCAGGCGGGGATCTCCGCCCCCACCGCGACCCGCATGATCGACGGCCTCCTCCAGCGCGAGCTCGTGTCGCGCCTCGAGGACCCGATCGACCGGCGTGCGGTCGTGATCTCGCTCACGGAATCCGGGCGCGCCGCTCTCGGCCGAAAGAGCCGCGCGACCCGCAAGGTGCGCGAGCGGATCGCCGCGGCGATCGAGCCGCACGAGCAGGAGTTCGCGACCGAGCTGCTTCGCCGTCTCGCGGCGGTGATGGAGGAGCTGTGAGCGAGCCACGCCCGGGCTACCTCCTGTCGCCGAAGGCGACCATCCTCGCCCTGTCCGGCGTGCTGCTCGGCATGCTGCTCGCCGCGCTCAACCAGACGATCGTGGCGACCGCGCTTCCTCGCATCACCGAGGACCTCGGGGGTCTCGCCCACTACTCGTGGGTGTTCTCCGCGTACATGCTCGCGTCGACGGTCACCGTGCCGGTGTACGGGCGGCTGTCCGACATCTACGGCCGCCGGCCCTTCTTCGCAGCGGGCATCCTGATCTTCATGGCCGGCGCCATCGTGGGCGGCACGGCCACCTCGATGACGCAGCTGATCATCGCGCGCGCCATCCAGGGCTTCGGCGCGGGCGCGCTGATCCCGCTCGCGATGGCGGTGATCGGCGACCTGATCCCGCCCTCCGACCGTGGCCGCTGGCAGGGCCTGACCGGCGCCGTCTTCGGGCTCGCGTCGATCCTCGGCCCGCTCTCGGGCGGCTGGATCGCCGACCACGCCGACTGGCGCTGGGTCTTCTTCGTCTCCCTTCCCGTCGGAGTGCTCGCCCTCGTGGTGGTGCTCGCGACGCTTCGCATCCCGCCGCACCCCGACCGCGGCGGCGACATCGACTACACGGGCGCGGGCCTGCTCGCGGCCGGCGTGGCGTGCGTCCTGCTCGGCACGGTCCGCGCGGGCGAGCAGGGTGCGGGCGGCTCCGGCGAGATCGTCATGCTGTTCGCCGTCGGCTTCGCGATGCTCGGCCTGCTGGCGTGGCACGAGCGCCGCACGGAGCACCCGATCGTGCCCGTGTCGCTGTTCCGGCTCCGCACCTTCAGCGCCGCCGCCGCGGCATCGTTCGCCGTGGGCGTCGGGATGTTCGGCGCGATCATGTTCGTGCCGCTCTTCGTGCAGGGCGTGATGGGCGAGTCGGCCACCAACGCCGGCCTCGTGCTCACCCCGCTGATGCTCGGCCTGGTGGGCGCGAGCGTCGCCAGCGGGCAGCTGATCACCCGCACCGGCCGCTACCGCTGGGCGATCGTCAGCGGGCCGGTGGTCATGGCGGTCGGCTTCGCCCTCCTCAGCGGGCTCGATGTCGGCTCCACCCGGGGCGCCGCCACGCTCGGCATGGTGGTGCTCGGGATCGGCCTCGGGCTCGTGATGCAGAACCTGCTGCTGGTCGTGCAGAACAGCGTGCCGAGCCGCGAGCTCGGCGCGGCCACGAGCGCGACGCAGTTCTTCCGCACCACCGGCGGCACCGTCGGCGTGAGCGTGATGGGCGCGATCATGGCCGCCGGCCTTCCCGCCGGCGCCTCCTCGGCCTCGCCCGCCCACCTGGCCCACGCGATCCACCCCGTCTTCACGCTGGGCGTGCCGCTCATGGTGGTGGCGCTCCTCCTGGTCCTCCTCATCCCCGAGCAGCCGCTGCGGCGCAGCGTGCGCGACGCCGAGCCGGCGCCGACACCCGCATGACTCCCGACGTGCCGCGGCAGCACTACAACATCACGCTCGCGGTGCTGGCGCTCGCGGCGCTCGCGTATGCGCTCCTCCAGACCATGGTGGCTCCGGCGCTGCCGGAGATCCAGCACGAGCTCGGCGCCTCGCCCGCGACGGTCACCTGGGTGCTCACCGTCTACCTGCTGAGCGCGTCGATCACCACGCCGGTCCTCGGGCGGCTCGGCGACATCTTCGGGAAGGAGCACATGCTCGTCGCGGTGCTCCTCCTGTTCGCGCTCGGCTCGCTGATCGCGGCCCTGTCGGACAGCCTCGGCCTGCTCGTCGCCGGCCGCGCCGTTCAGGGAGCCGGCGGCGCCGTCTTCCCGCTCGCCTTCGGGATCATCCGCGACGAGTTCCCGCGCGAGCGAGTGGCCACCGGCATCGGCCTGATCTCGGCGACGTTCGGGATCGGCGGTGGCGCGGGACTCGTCCTGAGCGGCCTGATCGTCGACCACCTCTCCTACCGCTGGATCTTCTGGTTCGGCCTCGTGGTGGTGCTGATCGCCACGGTCGCGACACACTTCTTCGTGCCGGAGTCGCCGGTGAAGTCGCCCGCACGCATCGACTTCCGCGGCGCGGCGCTGTTGTCGGTCGGGCTCAGTGCGCTGCTGCTCGCGCTCAGCGAGGGCGATCGCTGGGGCTGGATCTCGGCGCGCACGCTTGGGCTGTTCGCCGGTGCGGTCGTGGTCCTGGTCGTCTGGGTCGGTTTCGAGCAGCGCGTGCGGGAGCCGCTCGTGGACATCGCGCTGCTGCGCGTGCGCGGCGTCTGGACCACGAACCTCACCGCTTTCCTGATCGGCTTCGGCATGTTCGGATCGTTCATCCTCGTGCCTCAGTTCGTGCAGACGCCCGAGTCCGCCGGCTACGGCTTCGGGGCGGACGTGACCGGCGCCGGCCTGTTCATGCTGCCCTCGACGGTCGTGATGCTGGTGGCGGGTCCGCTCGCGGGAATGCTCGGCACCCGGCTCGGCTCGAAGGTGCCGCTCCTGATCGGCCTGAGCGCCGCCACGCTCAGCTTCGGCTTCCTGTCGGTCGAGCACTCGGAGCCGTGGCACATCCTCCTGGCCACCTTCCTGCTCGGCTTCGGAATCGGCATGTCGTTCGCGTCGATGGCCAACCTGATCGTCGAGGCGGTGCCTCAAACGCAGACCGGCGAGGCCACCGGGATGAACACGATCATGCGAACCGTCGGCGGCGCCTTCGGCGCGCAGATCGCCGCGGCGATCATCACGAACCACATCGCGACAGGCGGGCGCTTCCCGGACGAATCCGGCTACACCGCAGCGTTCGTCATGGGCACGATCGTCGTCGTGGTGGCGCTGCTGGCGGCGACGCTCATCCCGGGCCGGCGCGCGGAGAGCGCGCACGTGCGGCCCCATGAGGTGGCCGCCGCGCACGACTCGGCGTAGGATCGGTCGGTTCCCTACGGAGGAGTCCCGATGGCCCGAGCGGAAGCGAAGATCATGGATGGGGCAGCGCCCTATCTGGAGGCCGGCGAGGAAGTGCTCGCGGCCATGGTGGCCCGGCCGCGTGGCTGGACCCAGCAGAGCGCTTCGCCGGGCGGCGGGGCCATCGCGGGGCTCGTCGGTGGGGCGATCGGCGGGAAGAAGCAGCGTGAGAACATCGACGCGGCCGAGGACTCGGGCTTCGAGATCACGAGCCCGATGGCGCTGGCCGTCACGGACCGCCGGCTCCTGTGCCTGAAGATCAGCTCCCCGGTGGGGCTCGGCATCGGCGGCGAGGTGAAGGAGCTGGTCAGCGCGGCGCCGCTCGGCGACGTGGACTCGATCGAGCTGAAGCGCCTGGCCGTCGGCAAGACCGTGACCGTGAGCGTGCGCGGCGTGCCGTTCGTGCTCGAGGTGGGCGCGGGCGCGAACGCCAAGGGCGTGGCGGAGGCGTTCGAGCGGGCGAAGGCGCCGGCCTAGGCGCAGGGTGGCCCCGCTCGGCGTGGACGATCGGCACGAGCCACTGCCGGGCCTCGCCGGGCTGCCCGCCTACGTCTGGCGGCGACTGCCGCGCGCGGGGAGGATCGCGGTGGTGCTCGCCGCGGTCGGCGCCGTCGTGCTCGCGGTGTTGCTCGCCCCCACGATCCAGGAGTCGAAGAAGGAGCGGGCCGACCAGGACGCGCGCGACGCCGCCCGAGCCAAGGTCGAGCTGATCGCCGGCATAAAGCGCGCGCAGCGGCCGCGCTTCGGCCACGGCGCGGCGGCAGGCTCCGATCTCGGCGCCCGCGGCACGCTCATGGCGGCGACCGCCGACTCCATCCGCGCCGACGCGTCCAAGCGCGCGGCGGCAGGCGAGTTCAACGGCCCGATCAAGCGCGTGGAGTGCCAGCCCTACCCGCGGAGCGCGACCGGACCCGGAGCGCTGGACGATCCGGCACAGCGGGTGGGCCGGTTCTCGTGCATCGCCGTGACCAGCGACATCCCAGCGACATCCGGCAACCGGGCCGGGATCGTCGGCCACCCCTACCGCGCGCGGGTCGACTTCGGGACCGGCCGCTACGCGTTCTGCAAGATCCGCGGCCGCCCCGGGGAGCTCGCGGTCCAGGCGCGGAAGTCAGTCGCGGTCCCGCGCGTCTGCGGCGGCTAGCCGCCGCAGGTACGGTGGTACGGTCGCGCGATGGCGCCGCCCATCCTCGCCCTTCAGCACATCTCCTGCGAGCCGCCGGCCGCCTATGAGGACGAGCTCGTGGCTCGCGGCCTCGAGCTCACCCGGGTCGAGCTGGACGCCGGGGACGCGCTGCCGGACTGGCAGGACTTCCAGGCCATCGTCGTCATGGGTGGCCCCATGGGCGCCTACGACGAGAGCGAGCATCCGTGGCTCGTCGCGGAGAAGCAGCTACTGCGCGAGGCCGTCGCGGACGACGTGCCCGTCTGGGGCGTCTGCCTGGGAGCCCAGCTGCTCGCCTCTGCGCTCGGTGCGCGGGCATACACGGGAGAGCAGCCCGAGGTCGGCGTGCTCCCGGTGGAGGTCACGGCCGAGGCGGCCACCGACCCGGTGTTCGCCGCGGCGCCGGCGAGCTTCCGCGCGCTCCAATGGCACGCGGACACGTTCGAGCTGCCCGAGAGCGCCACGCTGCTCGCAAGCTCGCCCATGTACCCGAACCAGGCTTTCCGTGTGGGTCGCTCGTACGGGCTTCAGTTCCACATCGAGGTATCGCTCGCGCTCGCCACGGACTGGGCCGACGTACCCGCTTACGCCGAGAGCCTCGAGTCCACGCTCGGCGCGGGC
>DASYMP010000149.1:0-9247 GCA_036009005.1 Thermoleophilaceae bacterium
GCCGGCTCCGGCGCGACGAAGCGGCGGTCATGCTCCACGTCCTCGAGCCACAGCACGAGGTACTCCATCTGCAGCTCGGGGCCTCTGCCGCGCGGCCCCATGCGGAGGCGCTCCGAGGAGCGGAGCTCCTCACGCGTGCTCGGCTCGAGCTTCTCGATCGCCCCGAGCAGCCAGACGTCGAGCGCGTGGATCGAGTTCTCGTCGTCACGGCGAAGGCCGGCGAGGGCCTTCTCGAGGCCAGGCCACATGCACGGACCCTAACCGCTCAACGACCCTCCGACTAGGCGGTCAGCCCGAGCCGCTCGGCGCGCTGCACGGCCTCCGCACGGTTTCGCACCCCAAGCTTGCGGTAGAGCGCGCTCGTGTGCTCCTTGATTGTGTGGGGCGAGAGGAAGAGGCGCTCGGCGATCTCCTTGTTGGTGGCGCCGGTGGCCATGTGGTTGAGCACCTCGCGCTCGCGGTCCGACAGCGGCGCGGCGGGCGTCTCGGCGCGCGGCGAGAACACGGTCATGCCCTTGCCGACCATCCGCACCGCCATCGCCACGTCGTTAGCGGGCCAGTCCTTCGACACGAAGCCGGCCGCCCCGGCGGCCTTCGCCGCCTGAGGCGAGATCCAGCCGGCGCCCGAGATCAGCAGGATGCGCGTGCTGGGCGACACGCGCCTGATCGCGTCGCACAGCTCGGCGCCGGACTCCTCGCCGAGGAAGAGGTCCACGAGCGCCACGTGCGGCTCGTAGCGGCGCGCCATCTCGAGCGCCTCCTCGACGCTCGACGCGGTCAGGCAGCGCTCGACCCAGGGCTGCTCGGTGAGCAGCAGACGGAAGCCCCAGTGGACGACGTCGTGGTCGTCCACCACCATCACGCGCAGGTTGCGGTCGGGGCTCACTCCGGCCCATCCTCGCCCAGCGGCACGACCAGACGCAAACGCCAGTCCTCGCCCTCGGGCCCGAACTCCACGAGCGCGCCGCGCTGGAGCGCCTCCACCGCCGCGAGCCGCAGGCCCATGCCCGCGCCGCGCGTGCCGGTCGTGGGCGTGCCGTCGTTTCGTACCTCGAGCACGAACGTCCTGTCCACCTGCCCCACGTGCACCCGCACCGAGCTCGGACGCGCGTGCTTGTGCGCGTTCCGCAGCGCCTCGGCCAGCACCGACTGCGCGAGCGGCTCCACCTCCTCGGGCACCTCGACGCCCTCCTCCCAGTCGAGCTCGAGCGGCACGTCCTTGTAGTGGCGGCCGAGCCGGGCGAGCTCGCCGCGAAGCGTGGCGCCGGTGTCGAACGTGGGCGGCGCTAGCGGCCGCGAGAGCGCCTCGCGCAGGTCGCGGAGCGCCGCGTGCATCTCGTCCGCGCAGCGCCGGCGCGCCTCCTCGGTCAGCGCGGCCTCCGAGCCGAGCACGAGCGACACGCCGAACAGCCGCTGCACCACGCGCTCGTGCAGCTCGCGCGCCAGGTCGATGCGCGCCTGAAGCAGCCGCGCCCGGCCCTGCTGGCTGGTGGCGATGCGCACGCTCGCCGCGAGTGCCGCCGTCTTGCCGAGCGTCCAGAGGTCGTGGCGCTCTATGTCGGTCAGCTCGAAGCGGCTGCCACCGCGGTCCGTGAAGATCACGCCGAGCCAGCGCCCGGCCGCGGAGACCGGCACGCAGCAGAGCGTCTCCACGCCGCCGAGCCGCGCGTAGCGCCCGGGCACCCAGCGCGCCAGCTCACCCGTCACCTCCACCACGCGGTCCTCCGCGAGCGCCACCTGCGCGATCGGCGTTTCCTCGAGCGTGCCGTACACCTCGGAGAGCAGGCCCGCCTCCATCCCGTGGCTGCCCACCACGACCACGAGCTGGCGGGCGTCGTCATAGAGGAGCAGACCCGCTCGTTCCATCGAGCCGAGGCGGCAGCAGGCCTCGCAGAGCCGGTCGTAGAACTCCCGACCGGACTGGGCGGCGCCGTCGAGCGCGCCGAGCAGCTCCACGATCACGTCGAGCGCGTCCGTGCGCGAGGAGAGGGCCTCGGCCATCCCCCTCTCTACCTCGTTCCCGGCCGCGTGGTTACAACGTGGCTGCGCGCCGGGCACCGCCCGGCGCTTGCCCGCACTACGCCGGGGCCAGCGACAGCCGCAGCGCCTGCTCCGAGGTCAGCGACACCTCGCGCACGTAGCCGCAGCTGCGGCAGCTGCACTCGACGGCTCCCTCGAAGTCGTCCACCCGGAGCGACCACTCGACGTCGCCCGACAGGCACATCCGGCATGCGAGCGCGGCGGCGACCAGCGACGGGTCGTCGTCCCCTCGAAATGTCGCGAGCTCCAGCGCGTCCTCCACCGCACCCACCGTCGCTCGTTTCGCTGGTGCGCTCCACTGCGACGCACGCTAAACCCCCCGGCTGGGGGGTCACAAGGCGCCGGCGCGGCGCACGGGCTGGTCGAGCACCGCGTCGAGCGACTCCGCGAGCCGCGTGCCGTCCGGCAGCGCGAGCTCCGGGTCGAGCTCGAGCAGCGGCTCGAGCACGAAACGGCGGCTCGTGACCTCGCGATGCGGAAGCGTGAGCCGCTCCGAGCTGTGCTCGAGGCCGGCCAGCAGCAGCACGTCGACATCGATCGCGCGCGGCCCGTGCCGCACGCCGCCGGCGGCGCGGCCGAGCTCGCGCTCCACCGCCTTCGCGGCGTCGAGCAGCTCCTCCGGTCCGAGCGCGGTCCGCACGCGCAGAGCGGCGTTCAGGAAGTCGGGCTGGTCCAGCACGTCACCCTGCGGCGCGGTCTCATACGTGGACGACGACGCGAGCACGTCGACGCCGTGCGCGCCAAGCGCGGCGCGCGCCGCGCGGAGGTTCTCGAGCCGGTCGCCCTCGTTCGAGCCGAGGCCGAGAAACCCGATCCGGAGCCCATCGCTGCCCGTCAGACTTCCTTCCACACCTCGACCGAGACCTCTTCGACCGGCAGCGGGATCGGCGGCTCGGGCTTCGTGGCCTTCACGCGCACCGACTCGGCGCCGAAGCGCTCGATCAGGCGGTCGGCCAGCGCGGCGCAGAGCCGCTCGAGCGTCTTGTAGTTGCGCTCCTGCGCGCCCAGCGCGACCTGCTCGCAGACCTCCGCGTAGTTCACGGTGTCCTCGACGCGGTCGGTCACGGTCGCGTCGCAGTCGTCGAGCTCGAACGAGATGTCGAAGACGAGCCGCTGTCCCACCTCGCGCTCCGCCTCGCTGACGCCGTGGTGCGTGTAGAGGGAGAGGCCGGTGACCTCTATCGAGACCGCGGGTGAGGAGGCGCCGCGCTCGTCGTCGAGCGCGTCATCGTCGAGCTCGTCGAAATCATCGTCAGGCTCCCTCTCCCACATAACGGCTCAAAGTAGCAGTGGCCACCGCGAGGGCATCGGCGTTCTGGGCAACATCGTGCACCCTGAAGACGCTCGCTCCGCGCTCCAGCGCGAGCACGTTGGTCGCGATCGTGCCGGGCAGGCGCTCGCCCTCGTCGCGGCCGCCCGCGAGCTTGCCGAGGAAGCTCTTGCGCGAGCTGCCGACCACGATCGGGCGGCCGATCGCGACCAGCTCGTCGAGCCGTCGCAGCAGCTCGAGGTTGTGCTCGACCGTCTTGCCGAAGCCGATGCCCGGATCGAGCCAGACGCGCTCCTCCGCGATCCCCTCGGACACCGCGAACGCGAGCCGCTCCTCGAGGAAGGCCTTCACGTCGGACACGACCTCGTCGTAGCGCGGGTCCACCTGCATCGTGCGCGGCTCACCGAGCATGTGCATGAGGCAGCAGTCCACTCCCGACTCGGCGACGACGCCGGCCAGCCCCGGGTCGAAGCGGAACGCCGACACGTCGTTCACGAGCGTCGCGCCCGCCTCGAGCGCTCGCCGCGCCACAGCCGACTTCGTGGTGTCGATCGAGACGCGCGCCGATCCGTCGGCGGCCAGTCGCTCCACCACCGGCAGCACGCGCCCGAGCTCCTCGTCCTCGGGGACCGCGTCCGATCCCGGCCGTGTCGATTCCCCGCCAACGTCGAGGATCGCCGCTCCCTCGGCGGCCAGCCGTCGGCCGTGCTCCACCGCCGCGTCGGGGTCGAGGAACAGCCCGCCGTCCGAGAACGAGTCGGGCGTCACGTTGACGATCCCCATGATCAGCGGCGCGCGCACCAGCCGGAGTATCGACTAGAAAGGGCGCATGACCCTGTATGAGTTTCTTCTCTTCATCCACATCAGCGCGACCGTCATCTGGGTCGGCGCCGGCCTCTACGGCCTCGTCCTCGGCACCGGATACGACAGTGACGGCGACGCCGCTGCGATGGAGCGACTCCTGAAGGACCAGGAGCGGCACGCGACCAGGCTGTTCATCCCGGCATCGCTCGTGGTGGTGCTGATGGGCATCGCGCTCGTCATCGAGAGCGACGCGTGGTCGTTCGACTACCTCTGGATCGTGATCGGTCTGCTCGGCTTCGCGACGACGTTCTGCACCGGCCTCTTCATGCTGAAGCCGACAGGCGACCGCATCGGCCAGGCGCTGGAGCGCGACGGGATGACGCCGCAGACGCTCGTGGAGATCAAGAAGCTGCTCGTGAAGGCGCGCGTGGACTACATCGTCCTGTTCCTCGTGATCGCCGACATGGTGATCAAGCCCACGGGCGACGACGTGGCCGTACTGATCGTGATGGCACTGATCGCGATCCTCGGCGTGGCGTACATCCTCACGAGCCTGCGAGCGATCGACGCACGCGCAGACACCGCGCCGGCGACGGCCTAGAGCACACCAGCGCACGCTCCGGCACCAGCCGCGCCGGCGCAGACGCCGGAGGCGGGGCTGTTGGGCATCCCTGGACGCAGGTCTGCGGGCAGGCGATGCCGAACCGCCCAGCCACAGCGCGGCCGGGGGCCTGGCGGGTAGAGCCCTAGAGCTTCTCGGGGCCCTGCTGCGGGTCCGCGCGCATCTCGGCGGTTCCGCCGGCGAGGCCCGGGCGCGGGAGTGTCTTCGGCGCGGGTACGGGCTTGCGCTCGGGCGCCTCGGGCGCCGCGAGGGGCGGCACGGGGGCCGGGGGCGCCACGGCGCCGAACACGTCCTCCTCGGACTTGCCGGCCAGCAGGTCGATGAACTGCTCGCGCTCGATCGTCTCGCGCCGCAGGAGGATCTCGGAGGTCAGGTCGAGCTCCTCGCGCTTCTCCTCCAGCACCTGGCGGGCGACCTGGTGGGCCTCCTCGACCATGCGGCGGATCTCGTCGTCGATCTCGCGAGCGACGTCGTCGGAGTAGTCGGGCTCCGACGAGAACTCTCGCCCGAGGAAGGGCTGGCCGTGGTCGTGGCCGAAGACGCGCGGGCCGAGCTTCTCGGACATGCCGAAGCGCATGACCATCTGCTTCGCCGTGGCGGTGACCTTCTCCAGGTCGTTCGACGCGCCGGTGGTCACCTCGCCGAAGACGATCTCCTCGGCGGCGCGGCCGCCGAGCGTCATCGCCATCGTGTCGGCCAGCTCCGCGCGCGTCGTGAGGAACTTGTCCTCGGTGGGGAGCGAGATCGTGTAGCCGAGCGCCTGGCCGCGCGAGATCACGGAGATCTTGTGCACAGGGTCGGTGTTCTCGAGGAAGTGGGCCACCAGCGCGTGACCCATCTCGTGGAAGGCCGTGACGCGGCGCTCCTTCTCCGACATCACGCGCGTCTTCTTCTCCGGCCCCGCGATCACGCGCATGATCCCCTCCTCCAGCTGGAGGTGGTCGATCTCGCGCTTGCCCATCCGGGCGGCGAGCAGGGCGGCCTCGTTCACGAGGTTCTGGAGGTCGGCGCCGGTGAAGCCGGGCGTCTGGCCGGCCAGGATGTCGAGGTCGATCTCCTTCGCGAGCGGCTTGCCGCGCGTGTGCACCTGGAGGATCTTCTGGCGGCCCTTGCGGTCGGGGCGGTCGACCACGATCTGGCGGTCGAAGCGGCCCGGGCGCAGGAGAGCGGGGTCGAGGATGTCCGGGCGGTTCGTGGCGGCGATCAGGATGATGTTGTCCTTCATCTCGAAGCCGTCCATCTCCACGAGGAGCTGGTTGAGCGTCTGCTCGCGCTCGTCGTGGCCGCCGCCGAGCCCGGCGCCGCGGTGGCGTCCCACGGCGTCGATCTCGTCCATGAAGATGATGCAGGGCGAGTTCTGCTTCGCCTGCTCGAACAGGTCACGCACGCGCGAGGCGCCCACGCCCACGAACATCTCGACGAAGTCCGAGCCCGAGATCGAGAAGAACGGCACGCCCGCCTCGCCGGCGACCGCTCGCGCGAGCAACGTCTTGCCGGTTCCCGGCGGCCCGTAGAGCAGCACGCCCTTGGGGATGCGCGCTCCGAGCGCCTGGAACTTCTTGGGGTTCTCGAGGAACTCCTTGATCTCGTGGAGCTCCTCCACCGCCTCGTCCACGCCGGCCACGTCGCGGAAGCTGATCTTCGGCGCGTCCACGGACATCCGCTTGGCGCGCGACTTGCCGAAGGACATCACCTTCGAGCCGCCGCCCTGCATCTGGTTGATGATGAAGAGCCAGAACAGCAGGAAGATCACGAACGGCAGGATGTAGGTGAGCGCCGTGAGCCAACCCGAGCCGCCCTTCGGCTTCACGTCCACGCGCACGTCCTCCGCGCGCAGCTGGTTCACGAGGTTCTGCTCGGTGTTGTCCGGATACGCCGTCTGGTACTTCGTGCGGTCCTTCAGCTCCACGTCGACGCGGTTGTTCTTCGTCGACAGCGTCGCGCTCTTGACCTGCCCCTGCTCGACCTGCGTGAGGAACTTCGAGTAGGGCGGCGGCTCCGTCCTATCCCCAGGGCTGATCAGCTTCTGGGCGAAGAAGGCCAGGACGACGACGATCAGAATGGGGAATGCGGCGCTCTTGAAAAATCTACTCACGGCCAAAAATCCCTGCGAGAGGTGAAACCCAAGCGTAGCAGCGGTGTATGTGCCTAATTCGCCGTGGTGGCGCGGATTCAGGCGCCTCTACGTCCCGTTCAGAACCGCCACGTAGGGCAGGTTCCGGTACCGCTCGGCGTAATCGAGGCCGTACCCGATGGCGAACTTGTTGGGGATCTCGAAGCCCACGTAGCGGATCGGCATGTCGACCTCGCGCCGGTCGGGCTTCGTGAGCAGAGCGCAGACCTCGATGGACGCGGGCGAGCGTCCCCCCAGCATCCGGAACAGGTAGCTGAGCGTCAGCCCGGAGTCGACGATGTCCTCCACGATCAGCACGTGGCGGTCCTCGATCGAGGCGTCCAGGTCCTTGAGGATGCGTACGACGCCGGAGGAGTCGGTCGACGACCCGTACGAGGAGACCGCCATGAAGTCCACCTCGCAGTCCACGTTGAGCTGGCGCATCAGGTCGGCCAGGAAGAAGACCGCGCCCTTCAGCACGCCGATCAGGAGCACGTCCTTGCCCGCGTAGTCGCGGGAGATCTCCTCGGCGAGCTCACGCACCCGGTGGGCGAGCTCGTCCGGCTGCACGAGGATCTCTCCGACGCTCAGTTCGCCCATGGGCGCGGCAGGTTACTCAGACCGGCTAGGTGTCCTCGCGGTCGATCCACTTGGGGATCACCGTCTGCGGCTCGAACGACCTGAGCCGCTCGAGCAGCGTGCCCGCGTCGCGCTCGACCATGAGGAGGGCCCGCGTCTCGTCGCGGAGGAAACGCTCGGCCACCGCGTGGCTCAGGAAGTCGGCGATGCCGTCGTAGTAGCCCTCCACGTTCAGCAGGCCGCACGGCTTCTGGTGAAGGCCGAGCTGGGCCCACGTGTAGACCTCGAACAGCTCCTCGAGCGTGCCGATCCCTCCGGGCAGCGCCACGAACGCGTCGGCCAGCTCGGCCATCAGCGCCTTGCGCTCGTGCATGGAGGCGACCACGCGCATGTCCTTCACGTCGGGGTGCGCGATCTCGCGGTCCACGAGCGAGCGCGGGATCACGCCGGTGATCTCGCCGCCCTCGTCGAGCACGGCGTCGGCGAGCGCTCCCATCAGGCCCACGCCGCCGCCTCCGTAGACGACCCCGATCCCCTCACCCACGAGCATGCTCGCCAGCTCGCACGTGGCCTCGCGGTAGGCCGGGCGGGCGCCCGGGCTCGCGCCGCAGAACACGCAGATCCGCTTCACCCGCCGGAGGCTAGATTGTTCGCTCGGCATGCGACCGCCAAGCCACACCCGGGTCAAGGTCTGCTGCATGAAGTCGATCGACGAGGTCTGGATGGCGATCGAGGCGGGCGCGTCGGCCGTCGGGCTCGTGTCGCCCATGCCGAGCGGGCCGGGGCCGATATCGAACGAGACGGCTGCGGAGATCGCGGCGCGCGTACCGCCCGGCATCGACGCGTTCCTGCTCACGCCGCTCCAGACCGTCGACGAGCTCGTGGAGCAGAACCGGCTCGTGAGGGCGCGCACGCTCCAGCTGGTGGATGAGCTGCCCGCGGGCGCGCACGCCGAGCTGCGCGCGGCTATGCCCGGGGTGAAGCTCGTGCAGGTGATCCACGTGACCGGCCCCGAGTCGGTGGACGAGGCGCTCGCCGTGGCGCCCCATGTGGACGCGATCCTGCTGGACTCGGGCAACCCCACGCTCGAGGTGAAGGAGCTGGGCGGAACCGGCCGGCGCCACGACTGGGCGCTCAGCCGCGCGATCCGCGAGCGGGCCGAGGTGCCGGTCTGGCTGGCGGGCGGCCTCGACCCGGACAACGCCCGCGAGGCCATCGAGACCGTTCAGCCCTTCGGCCTCGACCTCTGCTCGGGCATCCGCACGGGCGAGGGCTATGACCTCGACCAGGACAAGCTCGACCGCTTCATGGCGGCGGTCAGGGCGTAAACGGCTCGCCGGGGAGCGCCGCGGCGTGCCTCCCGGTCAGCCAGCGCAGCACGCTCGCCCCCACGTCCGAGAGCGGACCGTCGTGGCGGCGGCCGTCGTGGCCCCCGAGCCCGCCACCGTCCCCCGCGAAGCGCGCCAACAGCGGCGCGTACTCGCGCGTGTGATCGGTGTGGTCCACGTTCGGATCCACGCCGTGGTCGGCGGTCAGCACGAGCAGGTCGTCGTCGCGGAGCAGCTCGAGCCAGCCGCCCACGGCGGCGTCGATCTCCTTCAGGGCGTCGTGGAAGCCCTCGACGTCGTGGCGGTGGCCGTAGACCTGGTCCGTCTCCACCAGGTTCACGAAGATCAGGCCGCTGTCGAGCTCCTCGAGCAGGCGCGTGGTCGATGCGATGCCCTTCGCGTTCGTGGCGCCGCCGTGCTTCTCGGTGATGCCGACGCCGGCGAACAGATCGCGGATCTTGCCCACGGCGTGCACGGGCAGGCCGGCGTCC
>DASYMP010000150.1:0-10302 GCA_036009005.1 Thermoleophilaceae bacterium
CGCCGCCGGCGAAGAACCTGCGCACGCCGAGGTCCTCGGTCCGGTAGAACAACACGGCCTCCGCCGGCTCGTCGTCGCGGCCCGCACGGCCGATCTCCTGGTAGTAGCTGTCCACCGAGTCGCTCGGCTCGTTGTGCAGCACGAAGCGGACGTTCGGCTTGTCGACTCCCATGCCGAACGCGGTGGTGGCCACGATCGCGTCGACGCGGTCCGCCATGAACGCCTCCTGGGCCTCGCTGCGCCGCGATCCGGCGAGACCCGCGTGGTAGGCGAGTGCTCGCAGCCCGCGCTCGCCAAGCTCCTCGGCGATCTCCTCGGCGAGCCTGCGGGTCGCCACGTAGACGATGCCCGGGCCGCCCAGCTCCTCCGCCCGGTCGAGCAGCGCGCGCCGCTTGCGCCGCTCGTCGTGGTGGCGCTCCACGGCGAGCCGGATGTTGGGGCGGTCGAAGCCGCGCACGATCAGCTCCGCGTCGCGCATCCGGAGGCGCTCGACTATCTCCTCGCGGACCGGGGGCGAGGCCGTTGCGGTGAGCGCGAGCACGGTCGGGTTGCCGAGCCGCTCCACGAGCGCGCCGATCCGCAGGTAGTCCGGACGGAAATCGTGTCCCCACTCGGAGATGCAGTGCGCCTCGTCGACCACGAGCAGCGACACGTTGGCCTCGGCCAGCCGCTCGACCGTCTCCTCGCGGGCGAGCTGCTCGGGCGCGAGGAAGAGGAACTCGAGCTGCTCCTCGGCAAGCGCCTCCAGGCGCTCCGCGCGACTCCCCTCGGCCACCGAGGCGTCGATCGCCGCCGCCTCGCCGGGCTGCTCCTGCTCGATGTTCTCGATCTGGTCGCGCTGAAGCGAGATGAGCGGCGAGATCACGAGCGTGGCGCCCTCGATCAGCCAGCCGGCGAGCTGGTAGATCGCCGACTTGCCCGAGCCGGTGGTCATGACGACGAGCGTGTCGCGCCCGCTCATCACCGCCCGCACGGCGTCCTCCTGGCCCGGTCGCAGATCGTCGAACCCGAAGCGCTCGCGCGCGGCCTGGCGGATCTCGTTCATCTGCCCCATTTATTGACGCGCACCCCGAAGGGGTTTACTCTGCCGGGCCCATGGCATACCTCAATTGTCCGAGCTGCCGGCTGACCGTCTATAGCCCGGCCCGTGGGTTGAGCAGCGAGGAATGCCCGCGCTGCCGCGCCAAGCTCGGCAAGGTGAGCCGGCTGTTCCGCTCCTCGCTTCCCGCCCGCCTCGCGCAGTCGCGCCAGCCGGACGTCTCGGAGTCTCCTGCCGACGGCGCTCGTTCACACCCTGAGCCGGCCTAGCGCTCGTCCGGCGCGCTCAGGCCGCGCTGCTCGGCCGCCTTGTAGGCGATCTGTAGGAAGTCCGAGATGGCCATCGCCGCCAGCACCGAGGCGCTGAAGCGCGTCGTGCGCGGCGCGAACAGGAGCCCGGCGTGGAAGCCGCCGGAGGCCCACAGGCCGAGGCAGTAGGGGCAGGTGAGCAGCTCGCCGACCGCGCGCTGGAGCCCGGTGCCGCGCGCGTGCTCCTCGAGCTCGGCGGGGCCGCCGCGGCCCTCGAGCTCCGTGAACGGCGCGCGCACGAACGCCGTGACCTTCTTCTTGGCCACCAGGCGGCTCAGCTTGTAGCTGGCGGTGCCGATCAGCGCGATGTCGCGCGCGTCCACGCGCTCGGGGAGGTCGCGGCCGGAGCGCTTCGCCGCCACCACCGCGCCTGCCATGGCGCCGTGGAAGACCGCGGCGAAGGCGGCATAGGCCGCGAGCGGCGGCCGCTCGTCGGGGTCGGCGTAGCCGCCGAACGGGCCGTCGGTCAGGCCCTCGCTCTCCGTCCCGACGCTCACGAGGAGAGCCCCGGCTCGCCGGCGGGGGGATCGTCCATCTTGCGGGTGTCGCGCGGCTCGGCGAACGGCTCCTTGTCCGGCGGGCGCATGCCCTCGTCGATGGCGCGGCCACGCTCGAGCTCGGCGTTGAACTCAGCGCCCAGCAGGATCACGATGTTCGAGATCCAGAGCCAGACGAGGAACACGACGACACCGCCGAGCGCGCCGTACGTCTTGTTGTAGGAGGCGAAGCTCGACACGTAGAAGGCGAACGCCGCAGAGGCGATCAGCCAGCCGATCACGGCCACCACGCCGCCCGGCGAGACCCAGCGGAAGCCGGGCTGCTTCACGTTCGGCGCGGCCCAGTAGAGCAGCGCGAACATGAAGCTCACCACCAGCAGGAGCACCGGCCACTTGGCGATGTTCCAGACCGTCACGGCGGTGTCGCCGAGGCCGATCAGGCCGCCGACCTTCGCCGCGAGCCCGCCCGTGAGCACCACCGCGATCGTCGAGATCGCGAGCAGCAGGAGCAGCACCAGCGTGAGGCCCACGCGCACCGGCAGCGTCTTCCAGATCGGCCTGCCCTCCGGCATGTCGTAGATCGCGTTCGAGGCGCGCATGAACGCCGCCACGTACCCGGACGCCGACCACAGCGCCGCGAGCAGGCCCACGACGAACAGCACGCCCGCGGTGCCCTGGCTGCCCTGGAGGTTCTTGATGGCGCTCGTGAAGATCTGCTTGGCCGGCCCCGGGGCGACCGTGCCGAGGTTGTCGATCAGCGGCTGGGTGGCGGAGCTGCCGGCCAGCCCCAGCACCGACACGAGCACGATCAGCGCGGGGAAGATCGCCAGGACGGCGTAGTAGGTGAGCGCCGCGGCCCAGTCGGTGAGGTTGTCCTCCCTGAACTCGCTGATCGTGCGCTTGAGCGCGGCCCACCAGCCCCCTCCACCGAGGTCGGTGGGTGAATCGGCGGCTGCGCTCATCGGCTGCGGAGGAGGCGGAGCAGGAGGAGCAGCGCGAGGAAGCCGCCCACGGCGGCCACGAGCGGCGTCGGGTTCGCCCGTACGCGCTCCTTGACGTCGGCCTTGTGCGAGAGCGCGTCGACCGTATCGCCGAGCTCCCTCCGCGTGCGCTCGATCTCGCGGCGCAGCTCCTCGGGCGTCTGCTGGGTCACGATCTGGCCCTCGCCTTCACGGTCTCGACGTCGCGCTGCATGCTCTCGAGCGCCAGCTCGGGCTTCGCGGGGCCGGCCTCCTCGATCTCCTTCTTGCCGGTGAGCGCGAGGATGCCGCCCACCAGGAGCAGCGCGGCGCCGATCGCCGCGGCGGCGATCCAGGGCTCGAGCACGGTGGACAGGCCGATGATCGCGGCCGCCACGAGAGCGCCCACGCCGTACAACGCCACGACCCCGGCGCCTCCGAACATGCCGGCGCCCTTCGTGGCGTGCCGGCCCTTCTCGGCAAGCTCTGCCTGCGCCAGGCGCATCTCCTGCCGGATCAGCGTCGAGGTTTGGCGCGACAGGTCCTGGACCAGCTCGCCGAGGGACCGATCGCCGTCCGCCGCTGCCTGGAAGCGCGTGGAGGTCTCCATATGGACCGACTACCCCGCCTGCGCGGGCATATGCACCTCGCCGAGTGCCGCCACGACCTGATCGGCAAGCGCCGGGCCGTCCTCGCGGCGCATCGGCGTGGCGCGTATGCGCACGATCAGCTCGCCGTCGATGAACTCCTCGAGGTCGATCTTGGGATCGGCGCGGGTGGGAATGGACACCATGTCCTCGAGCCGCTGCTCCACCTCGCTCGGCCTGACTGTGGACGGCAGCCGTGCGCGCAGGTCGACGCCCGAGGGCTCGCGGAGCGGCACCACAGCGCCCGCGAGCACGACGTTGTTGGGCACGAGCACGCGATCCTCTCCGTTGGCCAGCGTGACGTAGAGCAGGCCGAGCGAGGTCACGGTTCCCTCGACCTGCCCGGCCACCCCGCCCGCGTGCATCCGGACGCGGTCGCCCACGCGGAACGGCCGTGCGCTCATCAGGACCGTGCCCGCGATCAGGTTGCCGATCGTCTGCTGCGCCGCGAGACCGAGGATCACCGCCGTGATCGCGCCGCCCACCGCCAGCGTCTCCGGTCGCAGCCCGGCGAGCCGCGCGGCGATCGTGACGCTCGCGATCAGCCCCACCAGCCTGATCAGGAAGCCGACGGTGCCGGCCGTTCCGGGGTCGAGCCTGCGCAGGAGCGTCGGCCCGAGCGCGCGGCCGAGGTTCATCGCGAACGACCAGCCGAGGATCACCGCCGCCACGACGCAGGCCACGCGCACCGGCACGTCCACGCCGAACAGCGCGCGGCGGTGCGTGTACGCCACCGCGAGCGCCACGATCACCGGCACGAGCAGGAGGACCTGCGTGCGCGCGCGCCTCGCCTGGCGCGACGCGTGCTCGCGCACCTGCCTTGCGACGCGGCCGTACACCGCGGCTCAGGCCGCCTCGGAGAGCCCCGCCACCTCGCGCGTGCACGCGAGCCGCTCGAGCGCCTTGTGCTCGATGCGGCGGACTCGCTCGGGCGAGAGGCCGAGCAGCCTGCCCGCCTCACGCAGCGGAGTGGGCTCGTCGCCGTTGATCCCGTAGCGCAGCTTGATCACGCGCTGCTCCTGCTCGGAGAGGTTCTCGAGCGCCCTGTGCACCGCCTCCTGGCGCAGGCCGATCTCGACCTCCTCGACGGGCTCCGGCGCGTCGCTCGGGAGCAGGTCGCCGAGCTCGGTGTCGCCCTCCTCGCCGACCGGGCGATCGAGGCTCGTGACCGTGCGGGTGTACTCGCGCGTCTCGCGCAGCTCCTTCATCGTCACGTCGGCGGCCTTCGCGAGCTCCTCGTCGGTGGGCGGGCGCTCGAGCTCGAGGGCGAGCTCGCGCTCGGCGCGCGCGATCTTGCGCTCGCGCTGGCCGATGTGCACCGGCAGCCTGATCGTGCGGCCCTGGTTCGCGAGCCCGCGCTGAATCGCCTGCCGGATCCAGAAGGTCGCGTAGGTCGAGAACTTGTAGCCCTTGCGCCAGTCGAACTTCTCGGACGCGCGGATCAGCCCGAGGATGCCCTCCTGGATCAGGTCGAGCAGCGACAGCTCGTGGCCCTGGTACTTCTTCGCGAGCGAGACGACCAGCCGCAGGTTCGAGTTGATCATTCGCTCCTTGGCGGCGAGGTCGCCCTGCTCGATGCGCTTGGCGAGCTCCACCTCGTCGGCCGCGGTGAGCAGCGGGTGGCGGCGCACGTCGCGGAGGAACAGCTGGAGCGTGTCGCTCGTGGCGATCGAGAGGTCGTCGATCGCGTACGACGGACCCGGCTCGGCCGCCTCGCGCCCGCAGTCGTCGGTCACGTCGACGCCGCGGGCCTCGAGCCTGTCGGCGAGCGTCGTCGCCTCCTCCTCCGGGAGCTGCTGGGTGAGCTCGGCGAGCTCGGACAGGTTGATGCAGCCGACCTCGTCGGCGCGCTCGAGCAGGATGTCGACCGGGGAGCTGCTCATGGCCTCAGCACCCGGACCTCGGCGCCGCGCAGGCCGTGGGCATCGGCCGGCACGATCGCGAGCTCGTCGCACAGCACGAAGAAGGCGAGCGCGTAGGGCGAGCCGCTCGTGCGCCTGCGGAGCGACGGCCAGTCGATCTGCTCCCTGACGGAGCGCGCGATGCCGAGGACGGAGGTGTAGTCGAGCTGGTGCTCGTGCAGCGCCATCAGCTTGGTCGCGAGCACGTCCTCGACCGCCATCACCGGGATCGTGATGCCCACCACGTGGAGCAGGTCGCCGCGCTCGATCACCTCGTCCGTGACCTCGAGGCCGCGCGGCCCGAAGATCAGGTCGATCAGCACGTCGCCGTCCCACGCCTTGTGGAGCCACTCCTCGGGCGGCTTCTCCACCCGCATGCCGGCCTCGCCCAGCACCGCGAGCGCGCGGTCGGCATCGCACGGCTTGATGATGAAGTCCAGGTCGTGGCGCGTCTGGGGCCCGCCGCGCGCCCAGACCGCGAGGCTGCCGCCGAGCAGGAACGGGATGCCCGCCTCGCGAAGCGCGGCGACCGCCTTCTTCAGCGACGCCTCTATGGCCGGTCGCGGATGCTCGACGTCGGGGGACGACATGCATTTCGTGTACCCCCGCACGGGCAGGGGTACACAGGGCCCGTGAAGGCGCCAACCAGCGTTCTGGCCGCAAATCTGCGCGGCGACGCCCGCGTCCGGATCGCCGCCGCGGGCGACGTGCACTGCGCTCCCGAGAACCGCGACGCGGTGATGACGGCGTTCGAGGCGATCGACGGGCAGGCGGACGTGATCCTGCTGGCGGGCGACCTCACGACGCACGGGGAGCCGGAGCAGGCGGAGATCCTCGCCGAGGCCTGCCGCGGCATGGAGACCCCCGTGGTGGCGGTCCTCGGCAACCACGACCTCCACGCCGACCGGGCGGACGAGCTGAAGGCGGTGCTCCGCGACGCGGACATCGAGGTGCTGGAGCGCGGGCACACCACGCTGCGCGGCTGCGGTGTCGGGATCGCCGGGACGAAGGGCTTCGTCGGCGGGTTCCGGGGCCTCGGGCTGCCTGATTTCGGCGAGCCGCCGCTGCGCCGCATCTACGCGGAGACCACGGCGGAGGTGGAGGCGCTCTCGGCCGGGCTGCACCAGATAGCGCTCTGCCCGTTCCGGATCGCGCTGCTGCACTACGCACCGGTCGCGGCGACGCTCAGCGGCGAGCCACCCGAGATCTGGACCTTCCTCGGCAGCGACAGGCTGGCCGCGCCGATCCTCGAGCACCGACCCGACCTCGTGCTGCACGGGCACGCGCATGCCGGCCGCCTCCAGGCCGACCTCGACGGCGTGCCGGTCTACAACGTCTCAGTGCCCGTAATGGGCCAGGACTTCTGGCTCTTCGAGCTCACCGGCGCGGCGCAGGCCGCGACGGCGATTCACTAGCGCCGCCCAGACGCCGTCCAGCCCGGCCCAGGCGGCGAAGCAGAGACCGCCGAGCGTGCCCGTGGCGGTGAGCAGCAGGCCCGCCGCCGCCGCGGCCGCCACCCCGTGGCTCCCGAGGATCAGCACCGCGGCCGCGGCGCCCACGGCCGGGCCCACGGGCAGCTGCCCGAGCGTCACGAGCGCGATCAGCACCGCGGTGGCGTCGAACAGCGAGGCGTCGACGCCGACCGCATGGAGGAGCAGCCAGTTGCGCAGGATCTGGGCGAACACCGCCACCAGCACGAAGCCGACGACGCGGCTGCCGCCGCCGGGCGTGCGGAGCACGGCGAGACCGCGCCACAGCTCGCGGCCCTTGCTGAGCGCGAGCCGCCGGAGTCCCGCGCTGAGCGCCGCGATCACGGCGAGGCAGATGAGCGGCAGCCACCACGGGAGTCCCAGGGGGCCGACGAGCGTGAACGACGCGAGCGCCGCCAGCATCGCCTCGACGGCGAGGATCGGGAACTCGGCCGCGACGAGCGTGGGCACCTGCGGGCACGAGTCCGGGCAGGAGCGGCGAAGCGCGGCGATGCGCGCGGCCACTCCGAGGTGGCTGTTGAGGACGCCGCCGAGCACCTGCACGCTCGACGCGCGGTAGAGCACGCGACGGTCGATCGAGCCCCCGGCCGCCTCGATCGTGAGGTGCCAGGCCTCGCTGCGCGCGACCAGCGCCACCACCTGAAGCAGCGCGGTCACGCCGATCACCCACAGCGCCGCACTCGACAGCGCCGCGGTGAACTCGTCGCGGCGGCCCGCAAGGAGCCAGACGAGCAGCGCGACGGTGATGACGAAGCCCGCGACGGTGAGCGCGGTGCGGTGGCGCCGCCCGCCGTGGAGCAGACGGCGCATCGCTGGACCTTCCGTCAGCTGCCGCGTCGCTTCATGAGATGCGCGTCACGGGCGGCGGCGCTGGCGCGCCGGGCATCGTCACGCACGCGCTCATACGCCTCGCGCTCCTGCTTGCCGGCCTTCTGGGCCGCCACGTTCTTGGACGCCACCGCATCGGTGGCTTCCTTCCACGCGCGCTCGCCCCGGGCTTCTGACGACTTGAAGGAACTGCCGTCGTCCCGTGCTGCCATGCATACCATCCTCGCGGCTCCCAGGGTGTCTCTTTGCCAACCGGGGGCGCAGGGAGCGCAACACCCGACGGTGGAGTCTGCAGTTGAAGCGTACTAGCCGTTTCCGCGCCGGACCGACACAACCTGGGCGGGATTCACCCCGACGCGCTCGCCGCCTGGCTCCTCATCGAGCCAGGCAAGCGTTCCCGCGCTACTTCGGGTTGCGTTTTCGAGCGCCTTCGCGACATCCTCCAGCGCGCCGGTGACGGCGAGTGCCTCACCGGTGGCGAGCAGAACGTTCGTCGTCGCCACGGGAGCTGTGTCGCCTCTCTCTAGATGGGCCGTACGTTGACGGCCTTGGGGCCCTTGTCTCCGGCCTGTGCCTCGTACTCGACCTTCGCGCCCTCGGCCAGCGACTTGAAGCCGTCGCCGGCGATGCCCGTGTGATGAACGAAGAGATCAGCGCCAACCTCGTCGGGTGAGACGAAGCCGAAGCCCTTCTCGTCGCTGAACCACTTCACGGTGCCTGTTGCCATTTCCTTCTCTCCTCCGATGCGTGTACCGGCTACACCCTAGGCCATTGTCAGGGAAGCAGGGAGTCCACCTGCCTACGGGCCCGCGCGATGCCGCGCGCGTATGAGGCGATCTCGGCCCACGGATCGCCCTTCGAGGCCAGCCGCCTGAGCACGTTCTTGACCGTCCAGCGGTCCGGTCGGAGCCGCGAATCCGAGAGCTCGTCCCACTCGATCGGCGTGGCCACGGGCGCGCCGGGCCGCGCGCGCACGCCGTAGGGCGGCACCGCGGTCTGCGCGTAGCCGTTGCGCGCGGTGTCCACGAGGATCCGGCCGCCGCGCTCGGCCTTGCGGAACTCCGTCGTGAGCTCGTCGGGGTGCCGCTCGGCGAGCACGCGGCCCACGTCGCGGGCGAGCGCGCGCACGTCGTCGAAGCTCGCGCGGCGCCGCAGCGGCGTCCAGACATGGATGCCCTTCGAGCCGGTCACCTGCGCGAACGGGGTGAAGCCGAGCTCACGGAGGAGCTCGCCGGAGTTGCGCGCCGCACGGCGCACCGCGGCGAAGTCGCTTCCGGGGGGCGGATCGAGGTCGATCACGAGGCGGTCGGGCTGCCAGACGCGGTCGGCACGCGAGAGCCACACGTGCGGCGTGATCGTGTTCTGGCCGACCAGGTACACGAGCGTCTCCGCGTTGCACGCGAGCGCGTGCGTCACGGTGCCGCGCGCCTTCGGCACCTCCACACGCCGGACCCAGCGCGGGAAGTAGTCCGGGATGTCCTTGTGGAAGAACCCCTTGCCCCCGATCCCGTCAGGGAAGCGCTGCATGCTCACGGGGCGGTTCTTCACATGGGGCAGCATCCACTCGGCGACGCGCTCGTAGTAGGAGGCGATGTCCGCCTTCGTGATGCCGTCCGCCGGGAAGAGCAGCTTCTCCGGATGCGTGATCTCCACGCTCGAGGCGGCGCGCGGGCTCACGACGGGACCTCGCGAACCACGTCGCGCGCGGGCTTGTCGTCGCGCAGCCCGAGGAAGCGCGGGTGGCGCAGGCGACCGTCGCGCGTCCACTCGGTGAAGCCGATCTGCGCGACCAGCTCGGGGCGCACCCAGCGCGTGCCCGGTGGGATCGGCTTGAAGCGCTCGAACGGGGACTCGTCCTGCTCGCGCTTGCGCATCTGCTCGCCGAGGGTCCGCAGCGTGTGGTGGTCGAATCCCGTGCCCACCTTCCCGGCGTAGCGAAGCGTTCCGCCTTCGTCGTAGTAGCCCACCAGCAGCGCGCCGAACTCCTCGCGGGATCCCTTCGGCGCGGTATACCCGCCGATCACGAGCTCCTGCTCGGCGTTGCACTTCAGCTTCAGCCAATCGCGCGAGCGCCCCCCGCTCAGGTAGGGGCTGTCGGCGCGCTTCGCTACGACCCCCTCGAGCCCCTTGGCGCACGCCTCGCGGTACAGCTCCTCACCGTGCTCGCCGTTGCGGTGCGGGTTGAAGCGCACCGGCCCGCCGAACTCGATGGCACGCCTGAGGCGCGCCTTGCGCTCGCGCAGCGGCACGCGGCGCAGGTCCTCGCCGGCGAGGCGTGGGAGGTCGAAGAGGTAGAGGAACACGGGCACGCGCTCGCGTCCGCGCCGCTGAAGCCTCGAGAAGCTCGTGATGCCGTTCTCGAAGGCCACGATCTCGCCGTCGGCGATGAAGTCGTCCGACGGCTCGCGCTCGAGCGCCTCGACGATCGTGGGGTACTCGTGGTTCATGCGGCGGCCGGTGCGCGAGACGAGCTGCACTCCAGAGGAGTCCCTCGTGGCGAGGCAGCGGATCCCGTCGAGCTTGCGCTCGAAGATCCAGTTGGGGTCCGAGAACGGCTTGTCGGCGAGCACCGCCTTCATCGGCTCGATCATCTGCCGAGCTCCTCGATGGTGCGACCGCTCTTCACGGACTCC
>DASYMP010000151.1:0-12563 GCA_036009005.1 Thermoleophilaceae bacterium
CCGCGACGTAGGGCTCGAGGCATCCGCTGAGGGCGTCGACTGGCTTCTCAGCCGGGCGCGGCAACCCGACATCGTCTTCGAGGCGACCTCCGCGCGCGCGCACGAGGCCAACGCTCCCCGCTATGCGAGCGCCGGCATTCGCGCGATCGACCTCACCCCCGCGGCGGTCGGCCCCTTTGTCGTGCCGGTCGTCAACCTGAGCGAGCACCTCGGCGCGCCGAACGTCAACCTCATCACCTGCGGAGGACAAGGAACGATCCCGATCGTGGCCGCCGTCGCCCGCGCGACCGACGTTCCGTATGCCGAGATCGTCTCGTCCGTGGCCTCCCGCTCAGCGGGTCCCGGCACAAGGGCGAACATCGACAAGTTCACGGTCACCACGGCGCTCGGCATCGAGCGGATCGGTCGTGCCAAGCGTGGTAAAGCGATCATCATCCTGAACCCCGCCGAGCCGCCAATCCTCATGCGCAACACCGTCTTCTGCGCGATTCCCGCGGACGCGGACAGAGACGCGGTCCGACTCTCCGTCCTCGACATGGTGGGCGCCGTGGCTTCCTATGTTCCCGGCTATCGGATCAAGCTCCCGCCTCAGTTCGACGAGCCACGGGACGACTGGAATGGGCTTGCCCGCGTCGCGGTGTTCCTCGAGGTGGAGGGCAACGGCGACTATCTGCCGCGCTTCGCCGGGAACCTCGACATCATGACCGCCGCCGCCGCGCAGGTCGGGGAGCTCTTCGCGCGCGATCTCGCTGGTGCCGCGATATGACCGCTGCGCCCAGGGAGGTCCGTATCGCGGACACCAGCCTGCGCGACGGCAGCCACGCGGTAGCCCACCGCTTCACGACCGAGCAGGTGCGCGAGATGGCAGGCGCGCTCGATCGCGCCGGCGTGCCGGTGATCGAGGTGGCTCACGGGGACGGTTTGCGCGGGTCCTCGTTCACCTACGGCTTCTCTCTGGTCGACGAGCTGGAGCTGATCGCAGCCGCTGCCGAGGAGGTTCGCGAGGCGCGGATCGCCTGTCTGCTCCTGCCAGGCGTCGGTACGGCTGACCATCTGCGGGCTGCGGCGGACGTGGGAGTCCAGATCGTCCGGGTCGCGACCCACTGCACCGAGGCGGACGTGGCGATAGAGCACTTCGGCATCGCCCGCGAACTCGGGCTCGAAACTGTGGGCTTCTTGATGCTCAGCCATATGCTCGAGCCCGAGCCCCTCGCCGAGCAGGCGCGGGTGATGGCCGATGCGGGCGCGCAGTGCGTGTACGTGGTCGACTCCGCCGGGGCGCTCATCCTCAGTGGCGCGGCGGAGCGGGTGGCCGCGCTCGTAGCCGAGGTGGGGAACCAGGTGGAGGTCGGGTTTCATGCTCACAACAACCTCGGCGTGGCGATCGCCAACTCGCTGGTCGCCCTCGAGGCAGGTGCCACACAGCTGGATGGCTCCGTCTGCGGCCTGGGCGCGGGCGCCGGGAACGCCGCCACCGAGCTCCTGGTCGCGGTGCTAGACCGCAGCGGCTATGCCACGGGCATCGACCTCATCGGCGTGCTCGCCGCGGCCGAGGAAACCGTCCGTCCGATGCTGGGCCGCTTGCCGGTACCGGACCGTAACTCGATCATGCTCGGTTACGCAGGCGTGTACTCGAGTTTCCTGCTTCACGCCGAGCAGGCCGGGGAGCGCTACGGGGTGCCTCCCCACGAGATCCTCTTGGAGGCGGGGCGACGGCGCTACGTGGGCGGGCAGGAGGACATGCTCATCGATGTGGCCCTGTCGCTCGCAGAGGCGGGCGCGACCCTCGGAGGGGACCGCGAATGAACGTCGAGCGTGCTGCGGAGATGCTGCTGCGAGCGGAAACCGACGTCAGGGCGCGTGCTCCGCTGACCGACGAGTGGCCGGAGCTCGATCTCGCGACCGCGTACGAGGTCCAGGACGCGCTGCTCTCGCTCCGGTTGAGCCGAGGCGAGCGTGTCGTGGGCGTGAAGCTGGGCCTGACGTCCGAGGCAAAACAGCGTCAGATGGGAGTGGACGAGCCCATCATCGCCTGGCTCACCGACGCGATGGCCCTTCCGCGCGGCGCCGCCGCGCCAAGCGGCCGCATGATCCAGCCAAGAGCCGAGCCAGAGATCGTCTTCCGCCTCGGTGAGCGCATCGAGGGCCCCGGAATCGCCGCGCACGACGCGCTCGCGAGCGTGGCGTCGGTGCACGCGGGCGTGGAGATCCTGGATAGCCGCTATCTGGACTACAAGTTCACGATTCTCGACGTGGTCGCAGACAACGCGTCTGCCGCCGGCTTCCTGGTCGGGGAGACGGGCATCTCCCCAGCCCAGCTCGACCTCACGCTCGAGGCGTGCCTACTCGAAGAGGACGGAGTCGTGGTGCAGAGCGCGACCGGCGCCGCCGTGCAGGGAAACCCGGCTCAGGCTCTAGCGCTCGCGGCGGACCTCTTGGCGGATCGCGGTCGCGCTCTCGAGGCGGGATGGATCGTGCTCACCGGTGGGATGACGGACGCCGTGCCGCTCCGGGCGGGCAGCCCCGTCTCGGCCCGCTTCACGAACCTGGGATCACTGACGGCTCGAGTGTGAGCCCCGCACCGTCGCGTTGTACGGCCGCGCTGCGGACGAGCTCGCGGGAGATCGCGAGCGCAGACAACCGCGTGGCGTCAGCGAAGCGCTCGGGGTCGAAGGTCGTGGCGGGTCCTGTCACCGACACGGCGGCGACGGCGTGGTCGTGTGAGTTCAGGATCGGCGCCGCCACGCAGGCCACCCCCACGTAGGCCTCCTCACGCTCGAAGGCGACGCCCCGGGCCGCCGTCTTGCGCAGCTCCTCGCGGAACCTCTTCTCGTCAGCGACCGTTCGAGTCGTTCGCGCGTTCAGCCCTCTCGCCATGACGCGGTCTACGACATCTGGGGGCGAGGACGCGAGGATCGCCTTTCCGAGCGCGGTGCAGGCCGCGGGCATGCGACCGCCGACGCGAGTCGGGACCGCAGCGCGCCGGCGGCCGCAGATCTTGTCGATGTAGAGGATTTCGGCGTCATCGAGCACACCGAGGTGCACGATCTGGCGAGTGGCCTCGTACAGGTCTCCGATGTAGGGCAGAGCGGCCTGGCGCAGCACCCTCGCGTGCGAAACGCATGCGCCGAGCTCGAAGAGCCGGGCGCCGAGCAGAATGCCCTGGCCGTCGCGCTCGAGCGCACCCCAGTCGATCAGTTGCGTGACAAGGCGGTGGGTCGTGGACTTGGGGAGCCCCGCGGCACGCGCGAGCTGTCCTACCGTCAGCTGCCAGCGGGCCGCCGCGCAGACGTCCAGGATTCGGAATGCCTTCGCGAGGACTGAGCGTTCGTCCCGCTCAGTGGACACCACCATGGAGCGACTCTAACCGACACGGCTGGCATCGGTGCACGACCGGCGTCTCACTGAGTGGGATGCCAGCTTGCTAGCCCGCCAAGCCTGCGGGAAGGTAGCCGCCGTGCCGGAGATCGCGAAGCTCGGCCATGTCGCCCTTGTAACGCCAAACCTCGAGGAGTCGTTGTCCTTCTGGCGAGATGTCGTCGGCCTCGAGGAGGTCGAACGAAGCGCGAGCGAGGTGTTTCTTCGCGCCTGGGGGGACCTTGAGCATCACACGCTCAGCCTGACCGCGGGATCCGAGGCGCGCGTGGACCACGTCGGGTGGCGCACGAAGTCGCGCCAGGACGTCGCCGAGTTCGCAGCGCTACTAGGAGCGGCGGGTGCGAACGTCACCGAGCTCAAGGCGGGCGAGGAACGTGGGCAGGGCGATGCGATACGTGTCGCAACACCTGCTGGGCACCGCTTCGAGCTCTACTACGACGTCGAGAAGCCGGCGCCGCCGGAGTCGCGTCGCAGCGCAATGAAGAGCAACAGCTTTCGCGCATGGGACCACGGGGTGTCGCCGCGGCGGATCGACCACGTGAACCTCTGCACGGCAGATCCCGAGCTCGTCTGCGACTGGCTCGAGAGCATGTTTGGCTTCCGGATGACCGAGCTGATCAGGCTGGACGACGGTTCGCTGGCCGCGGGGTGGATGGCCGTCACGAACCTGATGCACGACATCGCCGTGATGCGCGACGCGAACGGGGAGCCAAACCGGTTCCATCACATCGCGTACTTCCTCGACAACTGGCACGACATCATGCGTGCGGCGGACATCCTTCAGGAGTTCGGGGTCGAGCGAGACGCCGGGCCGGGCAAGCACGGGATCAGCCAAGCGGTGTATCTGTACGTCAAGGACCCCGGAAGCGGCCACCGACTCGAACTGTTCTCGGGGGGTTACCTGATCTTCGACCCTGACTGGGAACCCGTCGTCTGGCACCAGGACGAGCTCGCGGCGGGGCAGTCGTGGTGGGGCGCCGAGCTTGCCGGTGTGGCGGCGATGGACCCAACGACAGCATTCGTGGACTAGCGGCAGGGAGGAACGGAATGGAGCCCGGAAAAAGAAGCGTGGCCGAGCGTCGAAGTGTCGGCGAATGGGAGAAGGAGCCGCTGGAGGCCTGGGAGGAGCAGCGGCGAAAGCCCTGGCAACTGTACGTCGACGCGGAGCTCGGCTTTCGCAACCACTGGTACCCGGCCTTCTTCAGCGCCGAGCTCGCCGAGGCGGACGTGAGTCCCGCGGAAACCGGCGCGCCGGTCACGGAGGTCAAGACGGTCACGATGCTTGGCGAGCGCATCCTGTTCCGCCGCATCGACGGTCAGGTGAGGGCGGTGCAGGATTGGTGTCTCCACCGCGGCGTGCCGTTCTCGCGCCGTCCCGAGTGCTACACGAAGAGCACGCTCACGTGTTGGTACCACGGGTTCACCTACGACATGACCAGTGGTGACCTGACCGCTGTCATCACCGACCCTGGGTGTCCGCTGATCGGCAAGTTGAGGCTCAGGACATATCCGGTCGAAGAGCGGAAGGGGATGGTCTTCGTCTTCATCGGGGACGGCGACCCGCCGCCGTTGGAGGTCGACCTTCAGCCGGGGTTCCTCGACGAGGATCTCGCGATCTACTCGGCAGGGTGGAGCAAGGAGGTCGCCTGCAATTGGAGGCCTGCAGCCGAGAACGGCTTCGACCCTGCCCACTCCTACATCCATCGCAACTCGAAGATCGTCACCGACAACAAGATTCCCGTCGTTCTTGGTGACACGGACATCTCGCGCACGCGCGGGATGGACATAGTCAAGGGCGAGGGCGAGCACCCCACGGGCATCAGGTTGCTACGTGGCACCGCGACGCCTGTGTGGAAGGCCGACGTCGACGGCGTGACGGTGGCTGCTCGCTACATGCCCGACGACGAGGGCGTGATGGAGGGAATGGTGCCGGAGGTCAGCATCTGGATGCCATGCGGCCTCCGGGTGGATCCATTTCCAACGCACCAGACGACCCACTTCGAGTGGTATGTCCCGGTGGACGAACACACGCACCGCTACATGATCACGTGGGGCCGCGTCGTGGCGAGTGACGAGGAGCGACAGGCGTTCGAGGACGAGATCACGCGGGACTGGCGTGACCGGGTCCCTGCGGAGTTCAACAACGACGACGTCTTTGCCCGTGAGGCCATGGCGGAGTTCTACTCGCGCGAGGACGGGTGGTTCCGCGAGCGCCTGTTCGGCCCAGACATCGTGATCACACAGTGGCGCAAGCTCGCGAGTCGCGGAGCGCGGGGCGTCCAGCGCCGGGGTCTCCAGTAGCGGCGGCTCCGTTCGAGCCGGCGCGGGCTCTCGAGCCCGGGCTGCGCTCCATGCTCGACCGCGCCCGCAGCGCGGTGGACTCGGCGGAAATCGAGCGCCTACTGGTCGGCATGGTGAATACACCGAGCCCAACCGGTGGCGAGGCCCCCTTGGCCCGCTGGCTCGTGGAGCAGATGGCCGTCAGCGGGCTGGACGCGAGCTACCAGGCGATTTCAGAGGGCCAGGGAAACGCGATCGGGAGGATCCGAGGCGCAGGAGGCGGGCCGACGCTCCTGCTCTACGGGCACATCGACACGCACCTGAGCGGCCGCGACGAAGAGGACAGTCCTGCCACGCACGGAACGCTCCCGGCGATGTCGCGCCCGGCCGCTTACCGGGATGGGGATCAGTTGTTCGGACTGGGTGCGGGAAATCCGAAGTCCTACTCCGCGTGCATGCTGTCGGCGGCAACTGCAGTCGCACGAGCGGGGATCCCGTTGCATGGCGATCTCGTGGTGGGTCTGGCGGCTGGGGGAATGCCCATGAACGCGCCCGCGTGTGCGCCGCAGCAGAACATCGGGCAGGGCGCGGGCTGCACGTTCATGCTGCAGCAGGGACTCCGCCCAGACTTCGCCGTGATCGGGAAGCCGGGGCACGCCGTCGCCTGGGAGGAGGTTGGCGTGTGCTACTTCCGTGTGCGGGTCAAGGGGCTGTTCGGTTACGCGGGCGCTCGGCACATCCTCGAGTACAAGAACCCGATCGTCGACGCTGCGACGGTGATTCGCGAGCTCGAGGAATGGTGTCAGCGCTACACCGCCGCGAACACCTCGGACTACGTTGCGCCGCAGGCCGCCATTGGCGCGATCCGCGGCGGTTGGCCTCACACGCCCTCCTTCATACCCGCGTGGACCGACATCCACCTCGACGTGCGGGTCAGCCCGCGCGGCGATCCGTTGAACGTGCGGCGGCAGCTCGACTCCGCGCTCGAGGAGATATGCGCGCGCCACCCCGAGCTGGAGCTCGACTTGCGGATGGAGCTCGCCATCCCAGGGTCGAGAACCGACCCCGAGAGCTGGGTAATCGGGTCGTGCGTGCGCGCGTTCGAGGACGTCGAGCGGAGGCCGCACGTGCCCATCGAGGAAACGAGCGGCGCAACCGACGCGGAGATACTGAGGATGTGGGGCATACCGACCGCGCGATTCGGGATGGCCTCGAGCGTGCGCTCTGAGACGCCGAGCCTCGAGATGGACATGGATTCCGTGGAGCTGCCGAGCATGTCCCGGTTCGTGGACGCGCTGCTGTACGTGATCGTCGACACGTGCGGCAGGCCGTTGTCGGAGATCCGGTAGGGCTGCCGGGCGCGTCTGCGAACCTCGTTCGAGTGTCACGCCGGGCACTCGCCATGTTCCTGCTGCTGAGCGCGTTCTGGGGCGCCTCGTACCTGTTCATCAAGGTCGCGCTCGACGATGGCGTCTCGGCCTGGGCGATCGTCTCGATCCGCACCGCGCTCGCCACGCTTGTCCTGCTGCCGCTGGCGGCGCACCTGGGCGTGTTGGGTCAATTGCGCGGGCGAGTCGGCCCAATCGTCGTGCTCGGCTTCGTCCAGGCGGTTGGCCCGCTAACGCTGATAGCGCTGGGCGAGGAGCGGATCGCCTCGTCGCTCACCGGCATCCTCGTCTCGACGGCGCCGATCTTCACGTTCCTGCTGGCCTTTGCGCTGAGCGGGGCGGACCGCGCCAGCCGGTCGAGCCTCGTGGGCGTCGCCACGGGCATGGTCGGCGTGGCGCTGCTGCTCGGCGTGGACGCCGGCGGCGGCACCGACGCGCTGATCGGCGGCCTGATGATCATCCTTGCGGCGTTCGGCTACGCCGTGGCCGCGTGGTATTTGAAGCGGAACCTGTCGGGCGTGCACCCCGTGGCCACGGTGGCGGGCACGCAGACCGTCGCGGCCCTGGCCACGCTACCGCTCGGGCTGCTGCACCTGCCGGACGCGGTGCCGCCGGTCGAGGCCGTCGCGTCGATCGCCGTGCTGGGCATCTTCTGCACCGGCATCGCGTTCGTCTTCTTCCACTCGCTCGTGGCGACCGAGGGCCCGGCCGTCGCGTCGCTCGTCGGCTACGTGGCGCCGGGCTTCTCGGTCTTCTATGGAGTGGCGCTGCTCGACGAGCGCTTCGGCGTCACGACGGCGGCCGGCCTCGTCCTGATCCTCGGCGGGTCGTGGTTAGCGGCGGGCGGCGAGCTGCCCGCACGCCGCGGCGATGTCGCGCCCGCGGGTGAGCCGCACGGTGGTGCGGACGCCGCGCTCCTCGAGGGCCGCGCGGAAGGCCGCGATCGCGTCGCGGCCCGAGCCTCGGAAGCCTGACTCCGTCGGGTTGTAGGGGATCAGGTTCACCTTGAAGGCGCGGCGCGGCTCGAGCACGTCCGCGAGCGCCATCGCCTGCTCGTAGCGGTCGTTCACGCCGTCGAGCATCAGGTACTCGACGAACACCGTGCGCCTGCGGCGCTCGTGCCAGCGCAGGCAGGCGGCGAGCACGTCCGCGAGCGGATAGCGGTCGTTCACGGGCATGATCTCGGAGCGGAGCGACTCGTCGGCCGCGTGCAGCGACAGCGCCAGCCGCACGGGCGGTCCCTCCTCGGCCATGCGGTCGATACCCGGGATCCAGCCGACGGTCGAGACGCCGATGTTCGAGTGCGCGATCCCGACGCTCGGCAGGCGCTCGCAGGCGGCGAGCACGTTGTCGAGGTTCATCAGCGGCTCGCCCATCCCCATGAAGACCGCGTGATTCACCTGCTCCTTGCGACGGAAGTGGAGCGCCTGGTCGAGGATCTCGGACGCGGTCAGGTTGCGCCCGAAGCGCATGGTGCCGGTGGCGCAGAACGTGCACGTGAGCGGGCAGCCGGACTGGCTCGACACGCACAGCGAGCGTCGCCCGTCGCGGTAGCGCATCAGCACGGCCTCGATGGGGCGGGCGTCGTGCGTCTCGAAGAGAGCCTTCTCGGTGCCATCTGTCGCGAGCGCCTCGTCAACGGCTCGCAACGAGGAGAACGGAACCTCCTCCGCGAGCCGCTCGCGCAGCTCGAGCGACAGGTTGGTCATCTCGTCATACGACTCCGCCCCGCGAGCGGCCCAGTCCCAGACCTGATCCACGCGAAAGCCCGGCTCCCCAGCCGCCTCGAGTCGCTTCGCGAGCAGTGAAAGGTCCACGCTCGGAGTGTGGCACCCGCTCGAACGACGGCACCGAACGGGGGGTCCGAGGTCGCCTGACCGTGTTATGCACGGTCAGATTGCCCCGGACCCCCTCATTGTCCGTCGTTCGACGACCGCCGCGCCACGCGCCCGCGTAGCCTCCCCGTCATGCGGCTCGTCAAGTTCCTCGCCCACGCGGGTGTTGCCTCGCGGCGGGCTGCCGAGGGGATCATCGGCGAGGGCCGTGTGACGATTGACGGCGAGGTCGTCACCGATCCGGCACGGGACGTCGACGAGTCGCGCGCTGTGGCGGTCGACGGTCGCCATGTCGAGGTCGAGCCTCACGAGGTATACGCGCTCAACAAGCCCGCGGGCGTCGTGTCGACCGCGCGCGATACGCACGGGCGGCCGACCGTGGTGCAGCTCGTCCGGTCGCGGCTGCGGCTCTATCCCGTCGGGCGACTCGATGCGGACACGACCGGGCTGATCCTGCTCACCAACGACGGTGAGCTCGCCGAGCGGCTCACGCACCCACGGTATGGCGTGAAGAAGGTCTACCGGGCGCGGATCCAGCCGGGCCGCCTCTCGCCGCGTGCGCTGGAGGCGCTGCGCAGCGGGGTGGAGCTCGAGGACGGGATGACGGCGCCGGCGCAGATCCGGCCCGTGGGCACCGGCATGGTGGAGCTGACGATCCGCGAGGGTCGCAAGCGACAGGTCCGGCGGATGATCGAGGCGGTCGGCCACCGCGTGATCGAGCTGGAGCGGGTCGCGTTCGGCCCGCTCGGCCTGCGCGGGCTCGAGCCGGGGAAGAGCCGCCGCCTCACGAAGACCGAGCTGGAGCGCCTGCGCCGCGCGACGGAGCCACGCGCGAAGCCGCCGCGCGGGGACGCGAAGCCACCCCGGGCGGGCGCGGAGCCGGGCGCGCCGCGGGCGGGCGCAAAGCCGCCGCGCGGGGGCGCGAAGCCGGCGGCCGCGGCCGCTAAGCCGGGTGGCCGGAAGCCTGCGCGGGGCGGCGCGAAGCCGACGCGGGCCGGCGCCAAGGCGCGGGGGCGGCCGGCGCGCTAGGCGGGGGCGTTCTCGCCGCGGTCGTTGGGGCCGGATTCGGCGCGGGCGGATTCGGGGCGGGTCCGGGCGGCGGCGTGGCCGCTTCCCATTCCTCGGCGATTCGCGTGGCCATCACGGCCAGCGCGTCGAAGTGCTGCATCGGGACTTCCTCTCGTCGCTGGGTGCCGGGGTTGCCACCGCTGCACCCGCCTGCTGGCGGGCTCTAGGGCGCGGTGGCGTCGGCTACTCGGCGACGAGCGATCACTGCGGCGCAGGCTACCCGAGCGGCGCGGCTGACACAATCCGCCGCCGCATGAAGCTGCGCGCGCTGCGAGGCGCCACCACGGTCGATGTCAACGAGCCCGAGGCGATCCTGTCCGCCACGGAGGAGCTCATGCGCGAGGTGATGGAGCGGAACGCGCTCGACCCGGACGACATGGTCAGCTGCATCTTCACCTGCACGGACGATCTCAACGCGGAGTTCCCCGCCGTCGCGGCGCGGAACCTCGGCCTGTCGTCGGTCCCGCTCCTGTGCGCCCGCGAGATCGACGTCCCGGGCGCGCTCCCGCGCGTGATCCGGCTTCTCCTTCACTGCTACGGCGATCCCGCCACCGAGCCGCGCCACGTGTACCTGCGCGATGCCGAACGACTGCGCCGGGACCTCCAGGGCGCGCAGTGACGGGGCTCGAGTTCAACGCCCGCGTGGCCGCGATCCCGGTCTATCCCGCCGCATCCACCTACGCCTTCGACGGCGAGCTCGTGAAGCTCGCCTCCAACGAGACGCCGTTCGCTCCCCACCCGCAGGTGCTCGAGGCCGTGGAGGCGCAGCTCCGCACGCTGAACCGCTATCCCGACCCGCAGAAGTCGCTGCTGCGGCAGCGCATCTCCGAGCGCACCGGCGTTCCCGCCGGCCGCGTGGCGATCGGCAACGGCTCGTGCGAGCTGCTGCTCGCCGGCGCCGACGCCATGCTCGAGCCGGGCGCCGAGCTGGTCTACGGCTGGCCGTCGTTCTCGATCTATCCGCACCTGGCCGCCATGTCGGGAGCGCGGGCGGTCGAGGTGCCGCTGAACGAGGCCGGCGAGCACGACCTCGAGGCGATGGCACGCGAGGTGAGCGCCGCCACCCGCATGCTGATCGTCTGCAATCCGAACAACCCGACGGCCACCGGTCTCCCGACCGCGACGATCGACGCTTTCGTCGCGGATCTGCCCCGCGGCGTCGCGGTGATCCTCGACGAGGCCTACGTCGAGTTCTCGACGCTCCAGGACCCCGACGAGTCGCTCGCCCTCCTGGGCCGCCACCCGAACCTGATCCTGCTGCGCACCTTCTCCAAGGTGTACGGCCTCTGCGGCCTCCGCGTGGGCTACGCGCTCGGCTCGGAGGATTTTCGCCTGGCCGTCGACCGCGTGCGACAGCCGTTTTCGGTGAATGCGCTCGCGCAGGCCGCCGCCGCCGAGGCGCTCAACCACGTGGACGAGGTCGAACGGCGCGTCGAGCAGACCGCTATCGAGCGCATGCACGTGGAAACCGAGCTGAACGAGCGCGGCCTCGAGACCACCGACAGCCAGGCGAACTTCTCCTGGGTGTCGCTTGGCGGGGCGGACAAGGAGGACGAGGTCGTGGACGGCCTGGCGCAGCGCGGCGTGATCGTCCGCGCCGGGGGCGCGCTCGGCCAGGAGGGCTGGATGCGCGTGACCTACGGCACCCGCGCCGAGAACGACCGTTTCCTCGCTGCGCTGGACGAGCTTCTCTGAGCCTGCTACAAACCTTGGAGTGACTCGTCTGCCCACGCTTCGGCGTGCGTCCTCTCACCGCTGGTATCCGCGATTTAGCTAGGCGCCGGGCGTCTTCGCGACGCCGCGCCGCAGATCGCAGTACCGGCAATCCAACTTTGAGAGGCTTTAGGGACAGATGATGATCGTGATGAAAGAGGGGGCGACCCAGGCGGAGATCGACGCCGTGATCCGCCGCGTGGAATCCGTGGGCGCGCACGCCCACATATCGGCCGGCGAGCTCGTGACGGTGATCGGCGCGATAGGCGACCGCGAGCACGTGGCGAACCTCGGCCTGGAGGGCGCACCGGGTGTCGACCACCTGGTGCCGATCCTGAAGCCGTACAAGCTCGCGTCGCTCCAGTACCGGCGCGAGCAGCGCACCGTTCTCGAGATCGACGGACGCCGGATCGGCGGCGAGCACTTCGCGACGATCGCGGGCCCGTGCACCGTCGAGTCGCGCGAGGTGCTGCTCGACACCGCCCGCACCGTGCGGGACGCGGGCGCGCAGTTCCTGCGCGGCGGCGCCTACAAGCCGCGCACCTCGCCGTACTCGTTCCAGGGACTGGGCGAGGCGGGTCTCCGCCTGCTCGCCGAGGCAAAGGCCGAGACCGGCCTGCCGATCGTCACGGAGCTGATGGACGTGCGCGACCTCGAGCCCGTGCTCGAGGTGGCCGACGTGGTGCAGCTCGGCGCCCGCAACATGCAGAACTACACGCTGCTCACCGAGGTGGGTCGCGCGGGCAAGCCGGTGCTGCTCAAGCGCGGCCTCTCGGCGACGCTCGAGGAGCTGCTGATGGCGGCGGAGTACATCCTCAAGGAGGGCAACGAGCAGGTGATGCTCTGCGAGCGCGGGATCCGCACCTACGAGCCGAGCTACCGCTTCACGCTCGACCTGATG
>DASYMP010000152.1:0-13258 GCA_036009005.1 Thermoleophilaceae bacterium
CCCGAGCGTCGGGACGGCGGAGGTCTTCTGGAAGCTCGAGCTCGTGTTGTTGGCGTAGTTGGTGCTGCTCGGGCTGTCGGTGGCGGAGTTGCCGCCGGGCGGAAGGCCGCCTCCGGCGGGCCCCCAGTCCACGGTGCCGGACGTGTGCGTCGCCGTCCACAGCGAGAACGGCGTCGTGTCGAAGTCCTCGCTGAACAGCGACGCCCACGAGGGCTTCGCGCTGAGGATGTCCTGGTTCGCGATGCCGCTGCCGTCGCCGCCGGGCGCGCCGAGGTCGACGGTCGTGGCGCCGAAGTTCGAGAAGCTGGAGCGCGCGCCATTTTTCTTGACGGCCGCCACGCAGACCAGGTTGGCGTTGCCGAGCGTGCAGGGAGTTGTCGGCACGGCGTCGTTGTTGTCCCCCAAGCCGTCGTCACCGCCGTTACCGGCCGCAGCCACGACCACGGTGCCCCTTGTCTCGGCATGCGAGATCGCGTCGCCCATCGCGGCGTCGCCGGCGCCGGCCGGGCCGCCGAGACTGAGGTTGATCACCCCTGCGCCGTTGTCGGCGGCGAACACGATCCCGTTCACGATCGCCGACGTGCTGCCGGCGCCGTCGCCGTCAAGGACGCGCACGGCCATGATCTGTGCCTGCGGCGCCACGCCCGCGACCCCGAGCGCGTTCCCCGCCACCGCGGCCGCCGTGCCGGCCACGTGCGTGCCGTGCAGGTTGAAGTCGTCGGGCACGGTGTCGTCGTCCACGAAGTCGTGCCCGTGCACCCCACCCGGGCCGGTCCAGAGGTTCGTCGCGAGATCCGGGTGCGTGAGGTCCACGCCGGTGTCCACCACCGCGATCACCTGGCCGCTCCCGCGCGAGCGGTCCCAGGCGGGGAGTACGTCCACGCCGGGCGTCCCGCCGAGGCCCCACAGGTCGGAGAAGTGGGTGTCGTTCGGAGCGACCGCGAGCGCGTGGTAGCGGTAGTTCGGCTGGGCCGCCACCACGCCCGGCTCGTCCTCGAGGCGCTCGATCGCGGCGCGCACGGATCCGTCGAAGCTCACCACCTGGGTCCGGGCGACCCGCAGCGACTCCTCGAAGTCCACGTCCGCCGCCGCGCGAAGGTCGCGGCGCTCGCCGGCATCGGTACCGCTCGCGTAGCGCACCAGCGCCTCGCCTGGCACATAGCGCTGCTCTGAGTCACGGCTCTGAGCGTCGGCCCCGGCCTCCGCCGGCAGGGCGGCGGCGGTGAGTGCGGCCAACAGAAAGACGAGCTTGCGGGCCATCAAGCTGGTTCCACCGTAACCGCGACCCCCACCGAAAGCCACTCGGCGATCGGTCGGTGCTCAGACGACGCGTTCGAGCCGCTCGCGCAGCCGCTCGAGGCGCTCGTCGGCGGAGGGGCCGTTCGTCTCGTCGAGCAGCTGGAGCAGGTCGCGCGCGAGCGCGGCCTCGGGATCGCTCGCGCGGTACGCGCGGTCGTGGCCCTGGGGAGCGCGCGGCTCCTCGGAATCGTCGCCGGCGACCACCACCGACCGATCGGGTGCGCGCTTGGCGCGGTACTGGGCCTCGTCGGCGGCGCGCAGCAGGTCCGCTGGAGTGGCCAGCTCTTCGGTGCGCGCGGCGACGCCGCACGAGATCCGCTCACCGCCGGCGGCGAGGAGGCGGTTGCACACATCGACCGCGAGGCGTCGTGCATCCTCCGCGCTCCCGGTCGGGAGCAGCACGCAGAACTCGTCGCCGCCGAAGCGGCCCACCACGGCGTTGGGATAGGAGGTGGCCGCATCGACGAGGGCGTCGGCCGCCGCGCACAGGGCGCGGTCGCCCGCGGCGTGGCCGCCGGCGTCGTTCACCTGCTTGAGGTCGTCGATGTCACACAGCACGAGCGCCGGCCGTCCCGCGCCCGCGGGCGCGGCACACGCCTTCTCGAGCGCCTGCTCGACCGCGCGGCGGCTGGCCACGCCTGTGAGCGCATCCGTGTAGGCGAGCTCCTCGATCTGCGCGAACAGCTCGGCGCGGTGGATCGCGCTCACCAGCTGGTCTGCGATCGCGCGCAGGAAGCCCACGTCGTCGGTGTTCATGCGCGGCCCGCCTCGTGCGGTCATCACCTCGAGCTCGCCCCAGGGCCTGCCGTTCAGGATCATCGGTACCGCGAGGCTCGACTCCTTGCCGAGGCGCTCGAGCAGCCCCCGCATCGCCGGGTCGGAGTCCGGGTCGTCGATCGCGGCGGAGGCGTATCCGCCCTCCCGCATCACCTTGATCACGGATGGGTACTCGTCAGTCGAGTAGATCTCGTTCTCCGGGAAGCGTTCCTCCCCGGGTCCGAGCTCGCCCACGTTCACGAGCGTGCGCACGAGCCGGGCATCCATGTCCCAGCGGCTGATCGACAGCGACGCGCCACCCAGCGCGGCAAGCGCGCGCTCGGCAGCGAGCTCGAGTACGTCCTCGAGCCTGTGAACGCCCGCGGCCGCTGAGGCCACGTCGATCAGGGCGCGCAACTGCGCCTCGGCGAGATTCCCGTTCTGCATAGGCTTTCAGAAGACTTTTCGTCATCCCGAGGGCCTATCTGAAGCTATTTGGCCGTTTAGGCCTCTGCTTCGGCGGTTTCAGCGCGGCGCGCCGCGTGGCGGAGCTCCACCGGGGCCGCGTGGAGGGTCCTGAGGCGCAGGTCGCGCCAGGTCATTCCCTCGCGCAGGAGCGCGGGCATGCCCATCGTCATCGCGGTCGCGATCTCCACCGCCTGGAGGATGATTCCGTAGGCGAGGGCGTTCGTCTTGCTCACTCCGTAGACCGACAGGACCGCCACGCAGGCGGCCTGGAAGACGCCCAGGTTCGACGGCGTCGCCGGCAGCGCGGCCGTCACGTTCACCGCGAACAGCACGGCCGCGGCGGCGCCGATGCCCGCGCGCTCGTCGAGCCCCAGCGCAAGCAGGAGCACGTAGCACGCGAGCCACTGGATCGCCCACGCGGTGAGCTGCATCACGAGCGCCCAGGCGCCGAGCTTCGGCTTGCGGAAGACCTGAAGGCCGGAGCGCACGCGCAGCATCGCGCCGCGCGCGAGCATGGCCGCCTGCTGGACGCGCTGGAAGCGGCTCGGCTTGCCGCTCCTGAGCAGCCACGGCGCGGCGAGCACGAGGGCAAGCAGCACCACCGGCGCGACCGTGGCGATCACGAGCGCGTCCTCGTTCCCCTGGAAGAGGCCCACCGTGTGGAACATCACGCCGCCGAGGATCACGAGCGCGACGATGTTGAGGAGCGTCTGCGAGACGAGCGTGCCGAGCACGATCGGGAAGCGGTCGCGCACACGTCCCACCCGCCTGGCCACGATCAATGCGCGCGAGGGCTCGCCGAGCCGCGCGGGAAGCGTCGCGGACATGAGCACGCCGATCATGGTCGCGCGAGCGGCATCGCGGCGGCGCACGCGCGTGTCCGGCAGCGCCGCCTTCAGAATCGCGTGCCAGGCCTCGGCTCGGACGAGCATCGACGTGCACATCAGCGCGAACGCCACGAGCACCCAGACCGGAGTGGCCGCCACGATCGCGCGTCCGATCGACTCGATGCCGAGCCGCTGGAGCGCCAGCGCCGCGAGGCCCACGCCGGTGATCGCACCGGCGGCGAGCACGACCCGCCGGGCGGTGCGGGCCACGCGCCTGCGGCCGGCGGCGGGATCCTTCGGCTCGAGCGAGGGCAGGCGCTGCGGGCCGATGCCCGGCCCGCCGTCCGACGGCGCCACGCCCGTGCGGCGTGCGAGCCGCTGCACGCGTCCCTCCGGCTCCGGCACGGCGAGCGCCTCCTCGTAGACGCCCTCGACCTCACGGGCGACGTTCGGCCACGCGAAGCGCTCGGCGCGCTCTCGCGCGGCGGCGGCCATGTGGGCGCGCCGCGCCGGGTCAGACGCCAGCTCGAGCAGCGCCTCGCCGAGCGCGGACGCGTCGCCGGGCGGCACGAGCACGCCGTGGCGGCCGTCGCTCACGACGTCGCGGTAACCGGCGATGTCAGAGGCAACGACGGGGGTGCCGGATGCGAACGCCTCGGTGAGCACCATCCCGAAGCTCTCGCCGCCGAGCGACGGCGCGCAGAGCAGGTCGGCGGCGCCGAGCAGCGCCCACTTCTCCGAATCGTCCACCTGTCCCAGCAGCTCGATCCCCTCCGGGTCGAGCAGGAGCGGCTCCACCTCCTCGGCGGTCGGCCCGGCCACCGTCAGGCGTGCGGGCACGCCGACTCCGCGCAGCGCCTCGAACGCGCGCAGGAGCACGGGCAGCCCCTTGCGCTCCTCCGCCCGGCCGATGAAGAGGAGCCGGAGATCGTCGTGCGGGCGCGAGTCGTCCGGCCGCGCGGCCGCCAGGTCCACCCCGTTCGGCACGATCGTGTAGCGGCCGCCGTAGTAGCGCTGGGCGGTCCACTGGGCCGCCTCGGAGACGGCGATGCGCGCGCTCAGCTTCGCGTACAGCCGCCGCGCGCCGAGCACGTTCGCGGTGAAGCGGCTCACGAGCCCGCCCGTCGAGTAGGTGTGGAAGGTCCCGACCACCGGCACGCGCGAGCTCTCGGTGGCGTACCACGACGAGTACGGGGCGTTCGGCTCGTGCACGTGCACGACGTCGTAGCCGCCGTGGCGCAGCTCGCGGCTGAGGATTCCGACCGTCTCCGGGAACGCGGCCAGGTTCGAGACCGCGCCGTTCATCGGGAAGCCGAGCGTCCTCCCGAGCGACACGAAGTTTTCCGGCAGGGGCCGGGCCTGCGGGCGGGCACCGCGGTGTGTGACACGCGCCAGTCGGTCATCGGGGTCATACGGCGCCAGCTGCCGGACCTCGTGGCCCAGCGCTGTGAGCTCCTCGGCCAGAGCCTCCACATGACGCCCGACGCCGCCCGGATACGTGTAGGAGTAAGGCGACACGAGCGCTACACGCACGTTCGCCATGGTATCGGCAACACTCCCCGTAGTGACAGAGCCCCGCAACTACGTCAAATACACGTTCCTGAAAGTGCACTCCGCGTGGCGCGAGCGGAGCGCCGAGGAGCGCGCGGCCGACAAGCGCGAGTTCGCGGCCGCCTGCGCGGAGTTCGGCGAGAGCCACTACCTGCGCGCCTACTCGCTCGTCGGCACCAGGGGCGACTGCGACCTGATGGTGCGGGCGATCGCCCGGACGCTCGACCCGATCCACGAGCTGCACGTGCTGCTGAACCAGAGCGGCATGATGCGCCACGCCGAGATCGCCCACTCGTATCTGGCGATGACGAAGGAGTCGCCCTACTCGGACGATCCGGACCAGCCGCTCGCCCCGCGCGAGGGGGCCGACTCGAAGTACCTGATCGTCTATCCGATGTGGAAGACGCGCGAGTGGTACCGGCTCGCGGCCGAGGAGCGCATGCGCGTGATGCGTGAGCACATCGAAGTGGCCCGCCGCTTCAGCGGCATCGAGACCAACACCGCCTACTCGTTCGGCCTCGACGACCAGGAGTTCGTGGTGGCGTTCGACGCCGACGATCCCTCCGAGTTCCTCGACCTCGTGCACGAGCTCCGCGCAACCGAGTCGAGCGCCTACACCGAGTCGGAGACCCCGATCTTCACCTGCATCCGCATGTCCGTCGAGCGCGCACTGGATGCGCTCGATGGAGAGGTGGTCAGGGCGCCGGCGTAGCCGCCTTCGAGGCCTCGAGCAGCTCCTCGAACGAGCACAGCTTCACGCGCGGACGCCCGTGCGGCTCGCCCGCCTCGCGCTCCACGCGGTCCACGGCCTGCCAGCCCGCGTAGCTCACGGCGTCGGGCTGGCGCTCGGCGAGCAGTGCCTCCATCGAGTCGCGGTCCGGATCGGCCGGTGAGGCCAGGCGGTCCGCGTCGAGGTCTCCGAGCAGCGTGTCAACCGTCTCCTGGGCGTCGCGCTTGTTCGTCCCGATGATCCCCGTGGGACCGCGCTTGATCCAGCCCACGGCGTACTCGCCGGTGCGCTCGAGCACGCGGCCGGCGTCGTTGGGGATCACGCAGGCGTGGTCGTCGAAGGGCACGCCCGGCAGCGCGGTGCCGCGGTACCCGATCGAGCGGAAGACGAGCCCGCAGTCGAGCTCCTCGGTGATGTCGGTGGCGCGCGGGCGGATCAAGCCGCCGTCGCCCTCCACGAGCTCGTTGTGGGCGATCCGGATGCCCTCGACGCGCTCGTCCCCGAGCAGCTCCACCGGCGACACCAGGAAGCGAAGCACGATGCGGCGCCGCTTGCCGAGCGGCTCGCGCCCGGCGTAGCCCGTGAGGATGTCCACGTTCTTCTTCGCCGTGTTGTGCGCGGCCTCGCTCTCGATGAACGCCTTGGAGAGTGGGTCGAGCGTGGCGTCTCCCGGGTCCACGAACACGTCGGCGTCGGTCATCTCGCCGAGCTCGAGCAGCTCGGGGTTCGTGAACGCCGCCTGGGCGGGTCCGCGCCGGCCGAGTACGACGATCTCGCGGACGTTCGACTCCGCGAGCACCTCGAGCGCATGGTCGGCCACGTCCGTCTCGGCGAGCTCGTCGCGGGTCAGCGCGAGCATGCGGGCCACGTCGGCGGCCACGTTGCCGTTGCCCACAACGACCGCGCGCTCCGCGCTCAGGTCGAACTCGAGATCGCGGAAGTCCGGATGGCCGTTGTACCAGGCCACGAATTCGGTGGCGGCCCAGCTGCCGGGCAGGTCCTCGCCGGGGATCCCCATGCGGCGGTCGGTCTGCGCGCCCACCGCGTAGATGACCGCGTGGTAGCGCTCGACGAGGTCCTCGTGGGATAGGTCGCGGCCGAGCTCCACGTTCCCGTAGAAGCGGAACTCGGGGTGCGCGGCGGTCTTCTCGTAGACGCGGCTGACCGCCTTGATGTTCGGATGGTCCGGCGCGACGCCCGCGCGGACGAGGCCCCACGGGGTCGGCAGGCGGTCGAACATGTCGACCTGCACGCAGAGGTCAGGGTGCGACTTCGACTTCAGGAGGTGTCCGGCGGCATAGAAGCCGGCCGGCCCTGAGCCGACGATTGCGACGCGTAGCGGATGCTCCGGTGTGCCTATGGACATGCGAGCCCACGAGTGTATGCAGTCGCTCTCGGAAGCCCGCTGGAAGCGGAGTCTCTGAGAACTAGGCGGACGCGGGGGCGTCGTCCGAGGGATTGTCCTCGTCGGCGGCACCCATGATCAGGTCCATCGCGGAGACGGTCTCGACCGAGCGGAGCGTGATCGGCTCGGCGTCGTCGTCGGAGCCGTCGTCCTCGGCCTCGGCATGCGCCGCGGCCACGTCCCGGGCGAGCGCCTCGAGCGACGGCGACGTGAGATCGGCAAGCTCGTCGTCGTCGGCCTGGGGCTCGCCGATGGGCGCGAACTCGAGCACCTGCGCCTCCTCGACCGGCTCCTCCTCCACGACGGGCGGCGACAGCTCATAGACCTGCGCCTCGGGGGGAACCACCGACAGGCCGGCGACCGGAGCATCCTGGTCGGGCGCGGCCGCGATCTCGATAACCGGCGCATCCTCGGCGACGGGCTCCGCAATCTCGATGACCGGCGCATCCTCGACGACGGGCGCGTCCTCGATCTCGGCGACGGGCACGTCCTCGACCGGCTCGGCTTCCGCGACGGGCTCAGCCTCGGGCACGTCCGCGACCGGCTCGGCTTCCGCCACCGGCTCGTCCTCGCGCGCCTCCGCGACCGGCTCGTCCGCGTCCAGCTCGTCGCGCTCGACGGGCGGCTCGGGGCCGGTCAGGTCCACCAGCGTCGTGGGCGGGGCGGCGCGTGTGGGCAGCGTGATCGTCGACGTGTACTCGGGCTCGTCCTCGACGGGCTCGTCGGTCTCCTCGTCGCCTGCGTCGTCGTCCGCCTCCGCGGCCGCGGCCGGCTGCGGCGGCGCGCTCGTGGGGGTCGAGGCATCCACGACGATCGTGTTGGCGGCGAGGTCGCCGATCCGCTGGCGCCGCTGTCCCGTCACGAGCATCACGATCAGCCCGACGATGTAGGCGCCGAGACCGTCGACCACCCGGAGCACGGTCCGCACGGCGATCTCGCGCATGCCGGCCGGACGGCCGTCCGCGCGCATGACGCGCAGCTTCATCAGCTTCTTGCCGACGGTCTGTCCGTTGCCGGACTCCAGAGCGAAGTAGTAGTAGAGCGCCCAGCCCAGGATCACGGTGGTGAGGCCGCCCTGGCGCTCGCCCGTGAGGGCGTCGCCGGCGACCAGGATCACGATGCCGCCAAGGCCCACGATGAGCAGGTCCACGATCCCCGCAACCACGCGGCGGTTGTCGAGCTTCGGACCCGTTGCGGGAACGGCGGATGCCTGTGCGATGGCGTTCACCCTCCCACCATCGGCACGCGGCGGCGGAAATTGAGCATTGCGGGCGTGATCCCCGGGCGTGGAGCGGATCGCCGGGGAGATCGGGCCGCCGCGTACCCTGGTGGCTGATGGCGAAGGACCTTCCGACGGGCAGGGTGAGAAGGGCCGCGAAGGTGGGACGCCTGGCGGGCGGGCAGGCCGCGCGCGGCTACGCGACCAAGGCCGCGAACCTCACCCGCGACGAGGAGGCGCGCCAGGCCGCCGCCGGGCGGCGCCAGATGGAGGCGGCCGAGCAGATCTTCGACGTGCTCGGCCAGATGAAGGGCGCGGCGATGAAGGTCGGCCAGGTGGCCTCGTTCATCGACACGGGCGCGTTCCCGCCAGAGTTCCAGGAGCGCATCCAGGGGAAGCTCGCCGAGCTCCGCGACGCCGCGCCGCGCGTGTCGTTCGACAAGATGCGCAAGGTCGTCGAGGACGATCTCGGCGAGAAGCTCGCGGACGTGTTCGCCGAGTTCGGCGAGGACGCCGTGGCGGCGGCCTCGATCGGGCAGGTGTACCGCGCGCGCCTTCACGACGGGCGCGACGTGGCCGTGAAGGTGCAGTACCCAGGCGTCGCCAAGGCGGTGCGCGCCGACCTCCAGAACCTCGGGCTGATCATGCGCGTCGCGAAGCGGATCGCCCCGGGCATGGACGCCAAGGCGATGACCGCGGAGATCCGCGAGCGCCTCACCGACGAGCTCGACTACGAGCACGAGGCGCAGCAGCACCGCGCGTTCGCGCGCAGTTGGCGCGGGCACCCGTTCATCTACGTGCCGGCCGTCGTGACGGAGCTGTCGACCGAGCACGTGCTCGTGACCGAGTGGGTCGACGGCATCGGGTTCGAGGAGGTGCGCGCGAAGGACCGAGCCACTCGCGACCGCTTCGGGGAGATCGTGTTCCGCTTCTTCTTCGGGTCGCTCTACCGGAACGGGCACTTCTCGGGCGACCCGCATCCCGGCAACTACCGGCTGATGCCGGATGGGCGCGTGGCGTTCCTCGACTTCGGGATGACGAAGAGGGTGTCGCGCGAGGACATCGACGCCGAGGTGGCCGCGCTCGGGGCCGTGATGGACGGCGACGCCGAGGGGCTCTACCACCACCTCGCCGCCATGGGCTTCTTCGATCCCGACGACAAGCAGGTGACTCCGGAGCGCGTCTTCGACCACTTCCACGACGTGACGGCCTGGTACAGCGAGGACCGCGAGGTGACGATCGACCGCGAGCTCGTGGCCCAGACGCTGATCGACTTCGGGGACCCGCGCTCGCGCCACTGGCAGCTCATGCGCCGCGAGACGATGCCGCCGCAGGCGATGCTCGCGCGCCGTATGGAGGCGCTCACGCTCGGAGTGCTCGGCCAGCTCGGGGCGACCGCGAACTGGCACCGGATCGCGCGCGAGTGGCTGTTCGGGGACGAGCCCTCGACCGAGCTCGGCGAGCTCGAGGAGCCGTTCCACACGCGGGCAGCGGCCTGATGCCGCGCCCGAGCGCGGGCTCCCGCACACGGCCGGTGCGCGCCACGCCGAAGATCGAGGCGCACCTGCGCGCGGCGGACCCGGTGATGGCGCGGCTCGTCGACGAGCACGGCGCACACGTCCGAAGGGACCTGAAGGAGGAGCGCGTGCACGACGCCTACGGCGCGCTGCTGCGCTCGATCGTCGGGCAACAGCTCTCCACGAAGGCCGCCCGGACGATCTACCTGCGGATGCTGGAGCTGTTCGGCGGGCACGCGCCCACGCCGCAGCAGCTGCTCGCCGCCGACCCGGACGCGATTCGCGCCGCCGGCCTGTCGCGCCCGAAGATCAGCTATCTGCGCGACCTCGCCGAGCACGTCGAGGACGGCGAGCTCGAGCTCGACCGGCTCGACGAGCTGCCGGACGAGGAGGTGATCGAGCAGCTCACCGCCGTGAAGGGAATCGGCGAGTGGAGCGCCCACATGTTCCTGATGTTCCACCTCGGGCGCCCCGACGTGCTGCCCGTGGGCGACCAGGGCATCCGCCGTGCGGTGCAGGTCCAGTACGGCCTGCGAAAGCTTCCCGACCCGAAGCGCCTGGAGAAGATCGCCCGCCCGTGGCGCCCGCACACCACGCTGGCGTGCCTCTACCTGTGGAGCTCGCTGGACAACAAGCCGGGCTGAGCGCCGTCAGGCGCCGACGTACGCCGCGAGGTGCTCACCTGTGAGCGTCGAGCGCGCGGCGACGAGCTCGGCGGGCGTGCCCTCGAAGACGATCCGGCCGCCGTCGTTGCCGGCGCCGGGACCGAGGTCGACCAGCCAGTCCGCGTGCGCCATGACCGCCTGGTGGTGCTCGATGACGATGACCGACTTGCCCGAGTCGACGAGCCCGTCGAGCAGGCCGAGCAGCTGCTCCACGTCGGCGAGGTGGAGGCCGGCGGTGGGCTCGTCGAGGATGTAGACCCCGCCCTTGTCCGCCATGTGGGTGGCGAGCTTGAGCCGCTGCCGCTCACCGCCCGACAGCGTGGTGAGCGGCTGGCCGAGGGTGAGATAGCCGAGCCCCACGTCGGCGAGCCGCCCGAGGATCGACTGCGCCGCCGGCGTGTGCGCATCGCCGCCGCCGAAGAACTCCAGAGCCTCCGCCACCGGCATCGCGAGCACCTCGCTGATGTCGCGACCGCCGAGCTGGTGGTCGAGCACCGACGCCTCGAAGCGCCTCCCCTCGCACACCTCGCAGGTGCTGGCCACGCCGGCCATCATCGCCAGGTCGGTGTAGATGACGCCGGTGCCGTTGCAGTTCGGGCAGGCGCCCTCGGAGTTGGCGCTGAACAGCGCCGGCTTCACGCCGTTCGCCTTCGCGAACGCCTTGCGGATCGGGTCGAGCAGTCCCGTGTAGGTCGCCGGGTTGCTCCGTCGCGAGCCGCGGATCGCGCCCTGCCCGATCGCCACCACGCCGTCGCGCTTCGACATCGAGCCGTAGATCAGCGAGCTCTTCCCCGACCCGGCCACGCCGGTCACCACGACCAGCACGCCGAGCGGGATGTCCACGTCGACGCCGCGCAGGTTGTGCGTCGTCGCGCCGCGGATCTCGAACGTGCCGGTGGGCGTCCGAAGCGTCTCCTTGAGGGCGGCGCGGTCGTCGAGATGGCGTCCGGTGATCGTGCCGCTGGACTGGAGCGCGTCGACGGCGCCCTCGAAGCAGACGCTGCCGCCCGCGGCACCGGCGCCGGGACCGAGGTCGACCACGTGGTCGGCGATCGCGATCGTCTCCGGCTCGTGCTCCACGACGAGCACCGTGTTGCCCTTGTCGCGCAGCCGCAGCAGCAGCTCGTTCATGCTCCGGATGTCATGGGGATGCAGGCCCGTGGTGGGCTCGTCGAAGACGTAGGTCACGTCGGTGAGCGAGGAGCCGAGGTGGCCGATCATCTTCACGCGCTGCGCCTCGCCGCCGGACAGCGTGCCCGAGGGCCGGTCGAGCGCGAGGTAGCCGAGGCCGATCTCCACGAACGAGTCGAGCGTCTGCTGGAGCGCCGCGACGAGCGGCGCCACCGACGGCTCGTCGAGGCCGCGGACCCATTCGGCGAGGTCGCTGATCTGCATCGCGCAGGCGTCGGCGATGTTGATCCCCGCCACCTTCGACGAGCGCGCGCCCTCGCTGAGCCGGGTCCCGTCGCACTCGGGGCAGGTCATGCGGGTCACGGCCCGCTCCACGAATGCCCGGACATGCGGCTGGAGCGCGTCCGGGTCCTTCGCCAGCATCGACTTCCGGATCTTCGGGATCAGGCCCTCGTAGGTGAGGTTGATGCCCTCGACCTTGATCTTGGTGGGCTCCTTGTTGAGCAGGTCCTCGCGCTCGCGCTTGGTGAACTTGCTGATCGGCTTGTCCGGGTCGAAGAACCCGCAGCCGCGGAAGATGCGCCCGTACCAGCCGTCCATGCTGTAGCCGGGGATCGTGATCGCGCCCTCGTTGAGGGACCTGCTGTCGTCGTAGAGCTGGGTCAGGTCGATGTCGGAGACCGTGCCCATGCCCTCGCAGCGCGGGCACATGCCACCTGTGCGGTCGAAGGTCACGGCCACGGTCTTCCTGGACCCGCGTTCGACGGTCATCCCACCGCGCGCCCGCACCGACGGGACGTTGAAGGCGAACGCGCTGGGCGAGCCGATGTGCGGCTGCCCGAGCCGGCTGAAGAGGATGCGCAGCATCGCGTTCGCATCGGTGGCGGTGCCGACCGTGGAGCGCACGTCGGCGCCCAGGCGCTGCTGGTCGACGCTGATCGCGGGCGTGAGCCCGTCGAGCACGTCCACCTCGGGGCGCGACAGCGTGGGCATGAAGCCCTGCACGAACGCGCTGTAGGTCTCGTTGATCAGCCGCTGCGACTCTGCGGCGATCGTGCCGAACACCAGTGAGCTCTTGCCCGAGCCGGACACGCCGGTGAAGACGGTCAGCCGCCGCTTCGGGATCTCGACGCTCACGTCCTTGAGGTTGTTCACGCGCGCGCCGTGCACGCGGATCAGGTCGTGGCTGTCGGCGGCGCTCACGTCGCCGGGCCCGTGGGGCTCAGGCAGCCGCGCCGCAGCTCGGCTCTTCTTCCGCCACGCGGAAGGAGGAGCCGCAGCCGCATGAGGCCACGACGTTCGGGTTCGAGACCTCGAACCCGGAGCCCATGAAGGTCTCCGTGAAGTCGACGGTGGAGCCGTCGACGTACTGCATGCTCGCCGGGTCGACGAGGACGCTGATGCCGCCGGCCTCGAAGACGTGGTCGTCCTCGTGCTTCTCGTCGAGCGCCAGCGCGTACTGGAAGCCCGAGCAGCCACCGCCCTTCACGCCGACTCGCAGCCCAACGCCGCCCTCGGCGCCCTCGGCGCCCTGGCCTGAGATGAACTCGTGCACCTTCTGTACCGCGATGTCGGTGATGGTGACCATCTGCCCGAATTGTATCGGCGCGTCCGTAGGTACCCTCAAGAACAGCATGCCAAGCGCTGACGAGCTCCGTGGACGCATCGAACAGGCCCTTCCGGGAGCCGA